>NZ_JBHTBS010000006.1:0-319058 GCF_042664875.1 Haloferula chungangensis
GCTGCGGCCTTCGGAATGGGTTTGAGCGTGGTCATCGCGGTGGTGGTGCTCGCCTTGCGGCAACCCTCGATCGGCCTGAGCTTTGTGCCCTCGGCAAATGGGGAGAGTGTGCTGGTGCAAAGTCCCGAGCTGGAGGAGCGAGAGGTCACCGGAATGGTCTGGGAGGGAGGACGCTTCGAACTGCTGCCGCTCGATCTAACGGTGGAGCCGGACGGGGCGATGGGGGACTATGCGAGCTACGACACCTTTCTCAGCCGACAGCAAACGCTGTCAGAAATTCAACGAGCCGATCGCTTCACCCTTCTCACCGAGCAGGGTGAGATTCCGGTGCAACCCTCGCAGAGCGGTCGAAGCTTTTTCTCCCTGCCCAAGGGCTTCTGGGTACAGATTGTGGTGGGCTTGTTGGCCTTCCTGGTTTCTGCCGGAGTGTTCGCTTTCCGTTCCGGGAGCGCTGCAGCCCGTTACCTGTTGTTCAGTGGCGCGGCGACCTTGCTGTTCGCGCCGGCGGCGGCTCTTTACTCGACGCGGGAGCTGGCGCTGCCGGGCGAGTTGTTCCGATGGGCGAATGATCTGAATTTCCTCGGCGGAAGCCTGTTCGCCGCGAGCTTCGTAGCGCTGCTGCTGCACTACCCGCGAAAGCTCGCGCCGTGGTGGGTGGGGTTTTCGGTGGTTTGTCTGTTCGTCGTCTGGTGGGTCGCGCAGCAAGTCGGAGTGTTCGAATCGATGACCTTCGCGCGGCGTTTTCTGGTGATGATCGCGGTGCTTGCGACCTTCATCCTGGCGGGGCTGCACTGGTTCGGGACCCGTCGTGATCCCGTGGGGCGCGCTGCGCTGAAATGGTTCCTTCTTTCCTGGGTGCTGGGCACCGGATTGTTCGCCGTCGGGATTCTCCTTCCGCAACTTTTCGGGGTCGATACCTCGCGCCTTCAAGGTTACGCCTTCCTGCTTTTCATTCTGGTCTACGCGGGTCTCGCGTTCGGAATCCTTCGCTACCGGCTCTTTGATCTGGGCGAGTGGTGGCGACAGATCCTCATTTGGGGAACGGTGGTCTTGTTGCTGGTGACGCTCTACTTTTCGCTGGTGACCGGCCTGCAACTGCCGCCGGGACTTTCGCTGGCGCTTGCCTTGCTGTTAGGCGGGGTGTTCCGGATCATCATGCGCAACCGGCTGCGCCGTCGCGAGGGCCCGCGTCGCGAGGACCTCTTCGCAAGTGTGCTGGATGTCGCCTTCGGGCCGGACGACGGGTTGGAAAAGCGATGGAAAGAACTTCTCGCCGGACTCTTCCATCCGCTCGGGCTTGAGGTCGCGCGTCCATCTCCCCGCTCGGTTACGATTGCCGATGATGGGGCATCGATGCTGGTTCCCGGAATCGGGACGGCTGCGGCCATTCTGTTAGAGTTCCCGGAAAAGGGTGGGCGGCTTTTTTCCCAGGCGGATGCGGCGCTGGCGACGGAGAGCCGGAAGATGCTGCAGCACGCGCTCGAGAGTCGTGAGTCGTATGAGCGCGGAGTCACCGAGGAGCGCTCGCGCATCGCCCTGGACATTCACGACAACATTGCCTCCGGTCTGCTCACCGCGCTTCATTCGCCGGACGCCGCGCGGAAGGATCAGTGCATCCGCGATACGATGACGGAGATCCGCGAGATGATCCGGAATGCTGCGTCCGAGGGTCTGACCCTCGAAGAAGCGCTGGCGGAGCTTCGGGTGGAAACGGCGGAGCGGCTAGCCGCCGCCGACATCACACTGGCATGGCGCTGCGATGAAATCCCCGCCGAGGTGCTGGGCTCCGCGCATGTCCACGCCCTCCGCTCCGTGATCCGCGAGGCGGTTTCCAACATCATCAAGCACTCCGCCGCGAGCCACGCCGAGGTCTCGCTGAGCCTCCACGGAAAAACCCTCGAGCTGAAGGTTTCCGACAATGGTCGGGGTTTCGATCCCTCTCAGGAGTCTACCGGCAGCGGGCTCGCGAATTTCCGAGAACGGCTCCGGCCATTCTCCGGAGAGGTGGAACTGGCCTCCTCGGCAAGCGGGACATTGCTTTCGGCTCGAATGGAGCTAAAAGTGGAGGACCGCAGGGTATGAAGAAAATCCTCATCCTAGAAGACAAACCCGAGATCCGGAGCTGGCTCGAAAAGCTCGTGGCGGCGGCTTTTCCCACGTCGGGTGCGCATCATGCCGCCTGTCTCGCGGAGCTGAGCGATGGGCTCATCCGCGAGCGTTCCTTTGATCTCGCCCTGATCGACCTCGGTCTGCCCGATGGTTCCGGCCTGGATGGTCTGCGTCAGATCAAGTCGCTCAGTCCTGACACCCTGTGCGTGATCGTCACCATCATGGGCGATGATTCTCAGGTCGTTGCCTCGCTGGCAGCGGGAGCGGACGGCTATCTCCTCAAGGATCAACCGCCGGAGCAGATCCAGGTGCAGCTCAGGAATATCTCGCTCGGCCTGCCGGCCATTTCGCCGACCATCGCCCGCCGGATCGCGAAACATTTCAGTCTAACAGGACCCAGCTCGCCGGACGAGAGCACCCTCACCGCGCGGGAAAACGAGATCCTTTCGCTGATCTCGCGCGGTCATCGGAATGTCGATGTTGCTACGGCTCTCGGCATTTCGGAAAACACCGTGGCGAGCCACATCAAATCGATCTACCGGAAGCTCTCGATCTCCTCGCGTGCCGAAGCTTCCTGGCACGCCACCCGGCTTGGGTTGTAGAGCCCGTCTCACCTGTTCAGGGGATGGACGAGGTTTTTGGGTCGGGTAGCTTCGCGCCCTCGGAACCATCGCGGAAGTGGCGTGGTTTCGGAGTTCATTTATACCCCCCGGAAACCATGGAGGCCCTCTCCCGATTGCTGTTTGTTCTGATTGGATCGTTTTTTCTCGCCAGCGGAGTCTGGGCGCAAAGTCAGTTCGCCGGCGATTGGGAAGGGCCTCTAACCATCGACTCGATTGCAGGCCCGCAGCCGGGGGGCAAGATCGCGATGCGCATCAACACCGCCGGTCAAGCCACCGCGCTCCCCGGAACCGCGGTCATTTTGGAAGGCTCGGTCAACAGCGCTGGTCTTCTCATCATCGCCACTCCGAACATCCTCGGATTCACCTCCGCGCAGATCACCGGGAACACGATGAGTGGGACCGGGATCGTTTATAATCCCGTGCTCGGGAACATGACGAATTCCTTCGTGCTCACCAGATCCGGCGGTGGCGGCGATCCCGTGATTCCTTCGGCACCATCTAACATGTCGGGGTACCGGGGCCGGAGCGACGGGCCTTTCCTCTTTCAGATCACCGGCAGCAACAGCGGCAGCATTTGGGGAACGGACATCTACACCGATGATTCGTCGCTCGCCAAGGCGGTCGTGCATGCCGGGGTTCTAACAGCAGGGCAATCGGGCGTGGTCGAGGTGACCCTGCTTCCCGGCAGGACGAGCTATTCGGGATCCACTCGGAACGGCGTGAACTCCTCCAGCTACGGCAGCTGGAGCGCGAGTTATTCGGTCTCCGCGCCCGGCCCTCCGGTCGACTTTTCCGTGACCGCGCAGCCTCAATCTCTGCGGAGCCAGCCGGGCTCGCCGGTCACCTTGTCGGTGAGTGTTTCCGGAAGCGACCTGAGCTATCAATGGTACATCGGTGATCGCGGCGTGGAGACCCAGCCAATTTCTGGAGCCATCACGGCCAGCTACTCATTCGATGCTCCGGCGGCCTCCACCAGCTACTGGGTAAAAATCACGAATGCCAGCGGGTCCGTGGCCAGCGAGGTCGCGCGGCTTACCATTGCGCCACCCGAAAAACTTCTCGCCCACTACACCTTCGACGGAGCTTCACCTGGTCTCGATCAGTCCGGCAATGGCTTCAACCTGAACACTCTGGGCAGCCCCGTCGTCACCACCGGACAATATGGAAATGGCATCCAGTTGAATGGCAGCTCCAGCGGGTTTTCGCTGTCGGTGGGCTCGGACTTTCAGGTCGAAGCGGTCACCCTCATGGCCTGGGTGAAGCCGCTCGGCAGCGGTCAGTTGAATCCGCGAATCGTCTCCGTAGGACCGGGGAACAACTCGCTGCATAGCTACAGCATGATTCTCGGAGGGACCTCGTCGCCGCGTCCTTACCAATTCTTCGGTCACCAATCAACCGAGGTCAAAAGCGCGAACACCTCGGTCCAGAACAGCCAGTGGGTTCACCTGGCGATCACCTACGACGGACAGCGCGTGAAGTTCTTCCTCAATGGTCAGCCGGACGGTGTCGTTTCGGCTTCGGGAACGATGAAAGACATCGGTGCCAACGCGCTCCTCACCATCGGCAACGCTCGCGGTTCATCGGATTGGTTCAACGGCGTGCTCGATGAGGTGAAGATCTACAACTACTCGCTTTCTGAAGCCCAGATTGAGGAGGCTTCGCTGGAAGCTGTTAGCGTGGCTGATCCCGCTGCCGCCTATCAGGTGACGGTGGATGCGAAATCCACGGGTAGCTTCGGCTCCCCGGTTCTCAGTGCGAACTCGCTCACGCCGGCCGCGACCTTCACCGAAGCCGGCCAGCAGGTCATCCTCACCGCCAGTGGCAGCGTGAACCTTGGCGAAGGACTTGTCGCCGGGCCCGAGGGCGTGACGGCGACCCGCGCCCAGATCATCGGCTACACCCCGATGGAGGAAAAGGAGATCGACCTCGGAAACATCACCCAAGGAGCTCTTCCCGCCCAGGTGGCCAAGGTCGGAGCCCTGATGTATGTGTTCGTTCCTTCATCGGTCGCCGATGCTTCGGGATTCGTCGCTCACGACCTCGATGTCTTCGCAGGTGGCGTGGGAAGCAGCGGGTTGATGCTTGTTGGCAGCGGCCCACTTCCTTTCATCGCCCCGGGACCGGGCACCCTCTACCTCGGCATCAACGAGGCATACGCCGCGAATAACAGCGGAGCATTCCAGGTGAACGTCGACCCCCATCTCGCCTCGGAAGGACTTCAACTCCTTCATCGAGCAGGCGAGATCGTGCTCACTTGGACGGGCGCGGCGGTGCTGCAGGCCTCTCCCGATCTTACTGAGGGATCGTGGGAAGATGTCACAGAGGCCGTCGCGCCATTCTCCGTCACCATCAAAGAGCGGGAGTTTTTCCGACTCTGTCGCTAGAACTCAGCGCCTCCCGAGCTTGAAGAGGCAAGCGTAACTCGCCCGCCATAAGGGAGTAATGTCGATTCTCGGAAAATATTTCCATCGACTCAGAAGTTGGCACGTCGGGTGCTTTAACCTTACCTGTCGCGACACATTAGGCGGTCCGACTGACATGCCCCGGGGTTAATGGGTTTTCCCTTGGGTCCTCAGTCGGGCCGCTCTTTTTTGTTTCAGGAGAGCGGTGGCGGATGAGGAGAGCTGGCGATCATGTTTTTTTCCGATCCGGCAAAGAATACCGTCCCTCGTGGAGGACGATCTTTCCTTCATAGATCAGCCGCTCGAGTGAGCGCCGTTGTGGGTCACTGAGCACATTCTTCCAACTGGGGGTTTCCACATTCTCGTAGGATTGAGTGTTGTCCTCGCCTGCTTCCTCCGAAAGTTGATCGTGCGTCAGGGTCCTGTCACCGATCTTGGCGAGGAAGTGGACGTAGTCGGACGCCAGTCGTTCCGCCGATGATGCCGGGTTCCGGGTCATGGCGAGCATCCAGCCTGCCAGTAGAACGCTGAGGCCAAGGAACAGGCTGTCGCCATTCACATCGATGACGATGCGCCTGGAGGTTTTCTCGAAGAGCGTGCCGAACCAGCATACGATCAAGACGAAGCCTGAAACCCATAAAGACACTTTCGCAAACATACGGGAAACAAGCAGTTTGCGACTGCCAGGGAAAGACCTGAGTAAGGCTGGGGTGGGAAAATCCTGCGGGCCACGAAAAATCGTCCGTCCTCACTATTCGGCGAAGCCCCAGGAAGTCAGGTGGTTCTTTTCCTTGATCAGAAGTCGGTCGTGCAGAAGCGCGGGAGCCGCCCAGGTTTCACCTTTCGAGACCTGATAGTGGTGCACGACGTTTTCCTTGTCTCCGGTTGCCTGCAGGATTCGGCAGGTACCATCGTCGGTGAGGGTGAGGATGTAACCGGGAATCGACAGCAGTTGAGCATTCTCCCCCATACGCGGGGTGCCTTTCCATTTCATGGCCCCGGTGAGGGGGTCGAGGCAGAAAAATTGACCCGTTTTGAGCGGCGAAAATCCGTAGAGCAGGCTGCCTTGAACCACCGGACTGCTCATCTCGAGCCCCGCTTCGCGATGTCGCCAGATTCTTTCCGCGTTCCAGCCATCGGCGGACTTGCTGATCCGCAGGCCGAAGACCTGCCGGCTTTCGCCACCGACGACCAAGACGTTTTTGAAGCGGGCGGGCGTCGGGGTGTTCTGATTGTTTCCGAGGTGGGGGTAGGAGTGCTTCCAGAGAAGACTGCCATCCTCGAGATCATATCCGCAGAGCCCGTCGTGATTGAAACTCACCAACTGGCGGACGCCCTCGAAGGTTTCGAGTCGCGGAGATGAGTAGCAATTGGCTTCTTCCTTGCGGACCCACAGGTCTTTTCCGGTTTCGGGATCGAGGCAGAAAAGCGCGCCATTTTCGCAGCTTCCGGTGTGAGCAAAAAGACGATCGCCCTCGACGAGGGGAGAGGTGGCGGTCCCCCAGTAGGGGTGGGAGACATCGAAATACTCGCGGAAGTCGCGGGTCCAAAGACGCTTGCCATCCTCGGCAGACCAGGCGGTCAAAACCCCGATGATGCTGAGCGTGAACACTCGGCCATCGGCATAGGTCGGGGTGGATTTGGGGCCGAGCCCGTGACTTTCCCCATTCCGTCCCGGCACGAATTCTACCGGCATCTGCTTTCGCCAAATGGCTTTCCCGCTCGTCCGGTCGAGACACCAGACCACCTCATCATCGCCTTGGCGCGCATGCTGGAAGATGCGGTTTCCGATGACCAGCGGGGTGGCGTAGCCTTCGCCCACTTCGACCCGCCAGTGCTCTGTGAGTTTATCGGGCCAGGTTTGGGGTGCTTCAAATCCCTGAGCCTGCGCCGCACGGTCCGGCCCCAGCCAACCTGTCCAGCTGGAGCTTTCCCCATGGGATGAGAGAGATGAAAGCACCGCCAAAAGGAGCGAAGCGAGGGTTCTGGAGGAAGTTGTACAGCTCAAGGGTTTCATGATCGGAACGCTTTCATACGAACCATGCACGGCTGCCATTTCGTCGCAAGTTAGGAGATGATGGAATGGTCGAGATATCGCCCCATCACCTCATCTGAAGTTTCGACAACCTTCAGCTGTTCTGATTTTGCGCGAGCGTCAGGTGATGTCTGGCGGCTCGGCCGCTGATCGACTCGTGCTCGATGAGCTCCTCGGCAATCACCTTGACGGCGGTCCAAGTGGCCTTGTTGGCGAGCAGATGCTGGGTTTTATCAAGCAACTTGTGCACCAGTTTGCTTGCCTGGCGGGGATTTCCGGAGCGGGCCATGGCCAACTTTTCGACCGCTTGAAGATCCTGGCTGGCACCCTGCAGGTTGTAGCGTCCGGACTTTCTGCCCTCGGCCGCCATGCCTGCGAGGAGGATCAGGATTTCCGCTTCCAGCTTGTCCTGAACCTGCTTCGCCCGGCCTTTCTGAATGTGGCACGAGCCGAGCCGATTCTGGGAGGGAATGATGCTGACCTTCTGGATCGAGCGTCCCATGAGCAGCGCCATCACGGCATGTCCGGCTTCATGATAGGCGGTTAGGCTTCGGGTATCGGACATCGCTTGGCGGAGCCTTCAGGCTTGGGAGCGGGATGACAAGACTGCATCGCTGGCGCGGGCCCCGCCCGATTTCGTCTGGAGCTCCGGGGTTTTGTTTTCTAGTCTCTTGCATTCTGAGTCATGGGAACTTTGGCCCGCCGCGAACATCACCTCTTTCACCCTATGAAATTCCGTGCGAACCTCGTGGGCATGCTGATGGGCTTGTCCGCCTTTTCGGTCGTCGGCTCGGAATCCGGACCACCCTTCCTTCTGGATGCGAGCAAGCTCGAGGCTGCGGTGATTTCCCGGCAGCTCGACAAAGCCCTGGCGGCGCCGATCGTTTCCGTCACCGACAAGCCAAAACCGTCGCCGACGGGAGATGAGCATGACTACGTGAGCTACCGCCGCTACTGGTGGCCGGATCCCGAGAGTTCCGATGGGCTGCCATTCATTCGGCGGGATGGCCACTCAAACCGGGAACAAGTGGCGCTGGGTGACCGGGGGGAACTGGAGAGTTTCATCAAGAACGTGTCGGTCCTGGCCGCCGCCTGGCATCTCGATCAGCGGGCCGACGGTGCCAAGCGCGCCGGGGAATGGTTGCGAGCCTGGTTTGTTGACCCCGAGACGCGCATGAATCCGAATCTCGAATACGCGCAGATCTGTCTGGGCCACGATGATGACAAGGGATCGGGTTACGGAATTCTCGACGCGAGAGGCTTTACGAAGGTCATTGATTCGATCGGCTTGTTAGAAGACTCACCGGGCTTATCCGCGCAGGATGATGAAGCCATTCGGAAGTGGTTCCGCGACTATGCGCACTGGCTCATCACCAGTAAGAATGGTCGTGCGGCGCGCTCCGCTCCGAATAATCACGGGACCTGGTATCGTGTTCAGGTCATCGCGATTTCGCGTTTTCTGGGTGACGAAGACCTGGCGCGGGAGTTGGCGCAGGAAGCCCATGCGCTGCTCGGAAAGCAATTTGCCAAAGATGGAAGCCAGCCTCATGAAATCGCCCGCGCGACGGGTCTCGAGTATTCCTGTTTCAATCTCGAAGCCATGTTCCAGCTGGCCACGCTCAGCGCGCCGCTCGGCATCGACTTGTGGAACGATGTTGCCCCAAATGGTGCCAGCTTGAGGCTTGGGCTCGATTACCTGCGGCCCTTCAACTCCGCCCCCGATAGATGGCCGCACAGGCAGACGAAACCCATGAAGCCCGGCTTTCTCGAACCGCTGATGGAACAGGGCAGGCTTGGCTGGTCGGCGAGCGAGTCGTCTACAGGGGAGTAGCCTCTCTTTCGGGAAGCGAGCCGTGAGACGCGGGGACTCAAGGTGCTTACAGCCGAGGGATGGCAAGCGGGTGATCAGCGTCCAGCGGTGATGCAGGAGAAATCCTACTCACCACTGAGTTTTTTGATCTCCGCTTGGCTTTCCTCCGAGAGCCGGCTGAGGGGGTAGTAGGTGTTTGTTCCGTTTTCTAGAAGCAGATGGGCCTTGCCATCCTTCAGGCCCATGAAGGTGGCGATGATGGTGACGCCTTGCTGATTGGTCCACTCGCGTGGTGCAGGGCCGGCCTGGGGCTCTGCTTCTTCCCCGACGAATTGCTCAGTGAGAAGGACACCGTCCTTGAACTTGAGAATCCTGGCAGGGTCCATCTCCTCATCTCCCTTGTCACCTTTCTCGCGACCGATCTTGGCGCCTTCGTGAATCCAGTTGGCGACCGTCATGATCTCTTCGGGAGTGAGCGGATCCCCCTTGCCTTCCGGCGGCATGGCCTGCTCGTCGTCATGAGGACGGGTGACCGTCACAAAAAGATAGCTGGCGTCCCAATCTCCGGGGATGACGACGTCGTTCTTGCCGAAGCGTTTGTAAAAATGATCGGGGTCATCAAGACGCAGGCCTCCCTTGATCTTCTTGGCATCGGCGCTGTGGCAGTCGTAGCACTTCGCCTTGAAGATGGGCATGACGTCCTTTTCGTAGTCGAGAGCAATGGCAGGAAGCGTGAGAAAAAGCGAGCCGATGAGGAGAGGCGAATTCATGGGAAGCTGATGACGGTGGCTTGTCCAGACGTCGCTCTATGAGCAACTCGGATAGTGGTATCCGGGATTCGTCGATCCGCGAGCTTCGAATGTGTAATCCTCTCCGAGGTGCTTCTCCTTCTCAAGATTGCGGAAGGCCGGGAGCTCTGATTAAATTCTTCGTGGATTGAATCATGAGACGTCATAAGGAAAAAGGCGGGAGCCCCAATAAGAAGCGGAAGAGTGGAACAGCGCGGGACAGTCGCGCGGAGTCTGAAGAATTTCTGAAGAAGAACCGCTCGAAGGCCGATGTCATCGAGACGGCAAGCGGGTTGCAATATTCGATCGTGGATCCAGGCGAGGGTGCGAGTCCGACGGAGTGGAGCACCGTTGAAGTCAATCAGCGAATCCTGCTGGTGGACGGGACGGTGATCAAGGACACCTTTCGCACACCGGACAGAGATCGTTTCACCATGGAAGAAGCCATCCCTGGTCTCAAGGAAGGCTTGCCCATGATGAAGGAGGGCGGCCGATTTCGGTTCGTCGTCCCTCCGGATTTGGCTTGGGGAAAACGCGGCGCGGGAAACAAGATCGGACCCAATGCGGCGCTCGTCTTCGACATTCGTCTGGAAAGGGTAAACGACTGATGGCGTCGGCCTGTCTTCCTAACAGACTGTTAGGGATCAATGTTCAAGCGGTAGAAACACGCAGGAAGGTTCAGGGCCTCAGGGGCAGCGAAAATCATCGGGGTTCCCGTTCCGACGACCGGATCACCAACATTTTCCCAGCTGCCGGAAGCAAGCGTCTCGCTTCGCTGGAGCTGATAAATGCGTCCCAACACACTCCGCACGCTCAGCTCGGTCCCCGTGCTGCTGAGGCGCATGGCGGGGGAACGCAGTTCTGCTTCTGAAATGGGAGCAAAAGGTTTGGCACTCACTGACACCGAATCATCGCTCTCACCACCCTCGCTGATGGCCGAGACCACGTAGTGATAGGTCATCCCATTGACGACATCGGTGTCGACAAAGCTGCCGCCCGCCACGCTCGAGATGACTGTGAATTCACCACTGCTGATGTTGGAGCGTTTGAGGTGATGCCGCGTCGCCCCATCGGCCAGGGTCCAGTTCAGCACGACCTGCCCATCTCCGGGTGTGGGCGTAAGATCGCTTGGAGCGAGCGGAGGCATCGGTGTGTGACCCCAGATTTCCATTTCCGTGATGCTGTTCCACCCGTTGTTTGTCGAATTGCCGTGGCCGACGATCCGCAAGTAGCGCGCCAGGGAATCCTCCACATCGACGGTCTCCAATTCGGAGCTTGCCCCGGAACTCTGCAGGCCAGTCGCGATGGTGTTCCACGTCTCGCCGTCGTTGGAAATTTCCACGTCGAAGGTCGACACGCGGCTCTCCCCATTGAACCACGCGATCTCGAGATGCTGGATGAACCCTGGCCGACCGAGATCATAGCGGATCCATTGTCCGTCTCCCTGCGCCGACCAGCGCGACTCGAGATTCCCGTCGATGGTGTTGGCGGCCCCGTTCGTTTCCTGGAAGTCGCTGGCGCTCACATCGGTTGGAGCGAGGACAAACATCATCGGTGGAAGTTCACCGCGAGGATAGCTGGCGATCGAAAGGACGCGGATGTCCTCGTCTCCATCTCGATCTGCGACCTTTACGGAGAAATCGGTGCGGCCCGCAGCGGCGATGGGACCACTGAGAATCCCACTGCTGCTCAGGGAAATTCCTGCCGGGAGATCTCCGCTGACAAGGGACCATGTCAACTCTCCTTCGCCATCGATTGCTGTTAGTGTCTGCTGATAGAAATCACCGACCGTTCCATAGGGGAGGGAGTTCGTGGTGATGACCGGGGAGGTGCCGGTGGGCGCGATGGGACTCGCACTGGCCTCGCCGGACTCGCGGCCCATGACTCCATCGAAATCCGCTGCCACCACGTAGTAGTAGGTCGTTCCCGCCGTCAGGTCGCGATCGACGAAATTGGTCGCTGGCAGCCGATCTGCAAGCAGCGTGTAAGGTCCCCCACTCGTCAGCGAACGCTTCAAGACGTATGAGGTGGCGCCGGAAACGGCGCTCCAATTCAAGTTGATCTGTGTGGCATCGGCCGCGTTGGCAACCAGTTCATCGGCGCTGAAGGTTGGCGCCTGATAATACAGGCTGGCAATTTCATGATCAGAAAGAGCCACGTCGTATAATCTTACGTCATCAAGGTTTCCATGATAACTGAAGCCGTTGATCTGACCTCCGATGGCGGCCGATGTGATGCCACTCATGGCTTTGTTCCGTCCGGTATCGGAATGCCATAACACGCCATTGTGATAGATCTTCATCATGCCTGCGCCGGCATCCTTGGTGAAGGTCCAGTGGTTCCAGCCGTGCTTGAATTGGGAGTCGACGGCCAGCTTGTTGATACGGTCATAACCATTGCTGTTGCCGGCATCCCAATAGACCTTGGAATCCTCCCAGGGGAGATGGATGTTCAGCACCCGCGTCGTCCCGGCGGTGGCGTAGAACGACGAATCGCCCAGCGCTTGCGCCGCATCGCCGTAAACCCACATGCTGATCGTGATCTCATCGTCGATCGAGCTGAACGCGGACCCAGGAATCGTGACTTTCGAGTTGCTGCCATTGAAGCTGAGGGCTCCGCCATCCATGCCGGCAACCCGGCTGGCGTTGCTCAGGCTTCCATCGTGTCCATGGCCGGAGGAGTCGGCGACGAGCGGGCCGGAAGCTTCGTCGAACTTCCAGTGCCCCACCAGCACCCTCGGGTTCCGGACAATCGAAAGCTTGTTCAGCAGGAACGCGTGGGAGGTCCCGGCGATGCTGACCTTCATGCTCTGGACACCTTCGCGCAGGGAGACGCCGCTGGCGATGGTGAGGGTTCTCCAATCCTCCGGTCCCGTGGAATCTGGTGCGCCAAAGGGAATGGCAACTTCGCCCGTCCTGTCCACACCACCGAAGGCGAACTTGATCCTGCCCCCGGCGGCGGAAGCTGCGTAGCGGATGGAAATGTCATAAAGTCCCGCCGCTGGGACCGCCACCGTGTAGGTCATCCATTCCCCCGCTTCCAGTGAACTCAGGGCATGGCCACCTTCGGAACAGGTCGTGATATCTACCCCTTCGGAGGTTCGATAATAACCTTCCGTATTTTCGTTTGTGAGATCGTGATACGTGCGGCCTTCTCCGCGGGTGGTGAAATGATCGTAGTTCTCCGCTTCGATGCTCCCGGGGAGGACGTTCATCGCATACACCGGCAGACCACCTGCAAATCCGCTGATCGGATCTCCATGGCAGAGCTCCGGACGGCGGAAGGTAAGGGCGCCCCAGCCGATGGCATCATTGGTCCATCCTGCCACCTCGTAGCCGGAGTTCTCGATGGCGATATCCCGCGCCCGCTCGGTCCACCTTACCTCCTCATCCGTCTTGATCCCTCTCCCCTGATAGTGGGCCAGCGGCATTTCAAAGATGGGCCGTTTGTTGGAAAAATCTCCCACGCCGTCCGGACTGATCGCCTTTGAAAACCATCGGGCGGTCCGGTCCAGGCGCTGGATGAACTCACCCGACTCCGCTGTCGGCACCCACCAGTTGGTCTGGTCGGGGTAGGAGCGGATGGCCGACACATTGTGGCGCATGTTGTATTCGAGACCTAACAGAAGCCTGTCCTCCGCATGGCCATAGAGGTCGCTGCCCTGGTTCCACGCCATTTCCGCCATCGAGCACAGCAACCCTATCCCGAAAAAGGCATGATGTTGGTCGCGTGAGCTTTCCTGGCACTGGCCGTTTTCCCAGAGGTAATGGGTCATCACCTCGTTGTAACCATAGTCGGACTTGGAGCTGTAGTTGTTGGTGGTGTAGGTATCAACGTACTCGGTTGAGGATTGCAGAGCCTTGGTGGTACGCGGACCCGGTGGGTAAGGAAGATCGTCCGCGCGATGGGGAAGGCCCTGGATGTATCTCAGGGCCCGTTCATACATGATCTCGTTATCGAGAAAGATGCCCATGGCCATGACCGTCCGCCATCCCGAGAGTCCCTGGTTGCCGTGGCGTCCCGGATCTCCCTGATAGGACATCCAGTAGAAGGTCCTGTTTCCGGATGGCACGGTGGTGGTCGAGTAGCCGGGGTAGACCAGCATGTCGGAGAAAGCCTGAATTTCGCTGTCAGACCATCCAGCGTAGGTGCTTTTGATGATCTCTGCGGCTTCAATCATGATGTAGCCGACGCCTCCGCTCAGGGAATCCGTGCCACCGCTCGTGACGGATGTCAGATTGCTCCAGGCCCTGAAGATCTCCACCGCCTTCTCGGCATGTCTCTCATCACCCGTCACGTACCATCGAATGGCATTGTAGTAGGCGGCCCGGATGTCGCTGTTCCAAGCTCCGTAGTTGACGCCGCTGTCCCGGCCCAGCTCGGTGAAGGAGGCGTTTCCCCTCACCACGTAGTCATAACTCGACTTTGAATCGGCTGCCATCTCCTGATAGGAGGAATACCAGGGGTCGATCCTGGCTTCCACCATGAGCTTGATCCGCTCCAGATCGGACTTCTTATGTGAGATGCCGGGATGCACGAACTTCGTCTGTGCTGCCACGACCGAGACCATGGCGACCATCGCCAAGCTCACAATGATCCCGAACCATTTTGTCGTTCTCATCGATCTGATGGGAGCCACCGGTTGCGAGTCTCTTTCCTTGTGAAAGGCGCGACGAGAGTTCGATGGCAAGATGCTGGATGACATATGTTAGAAAGTGCCGTGGGGTCGATGATGCAATGGATTGTGCCGGAGATCATGGT
The DNA here is from genome assembly GCF_042664875.1 of Haloferula chungangensis. Classification (NCBI taxonomy): domain Bacteria; kingdom Pseudomonadati; phylum Verrucomicrobiota; class Verrucomicrobiia; order Verrucomicrobiales; family Verrucomicrobiaceae; genus Haloferula; species Haloferula chungangensis. The sequence goes on from NZ_JBHTBS010000006.1 coordinate 14,529, forward strand.
TTGGTGTCACCCATGGTGGAGATTTTCCATCTCCCGAGCTGATAATCTGGCTGTGAGGATTCCTTAGGACAAATGGGGAGTAGCGTTTCTCTGTTGAGCACCATGCCTTAACTCCGGCTGCGGATCCTTGGTGCTGATCGAGCTGCGGAAGGTTCCCAGCGCTCAGTCGAGAGGGGCAAGCAGGGCGGAGAGAGTTTCCTGATCCATACGCAGGGAGCTGGTTTCATCGCTGAGCAGCGATTTCACGATGCGGGCCTTGTGCGCCTGGAGCTCGAGGATGCGGTCCTCGATGGTGCCGCGGCAGATGAGCTTGTGGACGAAGACCGGCTTGGTCTGGCCGATCCGGTGGGCTCGGTCGGTGGCCTGATTCTCGGCGGCGGGGTTCCACCAGGGGTCGTAGTGGATGACGGTGTCGGCGGCTGTTAGATTGAGGCCGGTGCCGCCGGCTTTCAGCGAGATCAGGAAGACCGGGGTCTCGCCCTTCTGGAAGGTCTTCACCAGCGCGGCGCGGTTTCGCGTCTGGCCGGTGAGTTCGAGGAAAGAGATGCCGTCCTTTTCCAGACGACTGCGGATGAGTGCGAGCACCGAGGTGAACTGGGAAAAGATCAGGATGCGGCGTCCGTCTTCGATCAGCGGCGGCAGCAGGTCCTTGGTGAGGAAGTCGAGCTTGGTGGCGTCCTTGAGATTCTTCGCCTCGGGGATCTTGAGCAATGAGTGATGGCAGCAGACCTGACGGAGCTTGAGCAGGGCGTCGAGCACGATGATGTGCGACTTGCCGAGCCCGCGTTCGGCGATGGCATCGCGCACCCGTTTGTCCATCAGGGCGCGGATGGATTCGTAGAGGTCGGTCTCGCGCGGTGAAAGGTCGAGGTGGTGGATGATCTCGGTCTTTTCAGGCAGGTCGGTGGCGACCTGGTCCTTGGTGCGGCGCAGTATGAGCGGGGCGACGCGGCGGTTCAAGGCGAGCTGCGCTTGCGGGGAAGCATCGCGCTCGATCGGTCGACGGTAGTTCTCGCGGAAGGTATCGGTATCGCCGAGAAAACCGGGCATCAGGAAACGCATCAGGCTCCAGAGCTCGCCGAGGTGGTTCTCCATCGGGGTGCCGGAGAGGCAGAAGCGGTGGTCGGCGGGCAGGCTGCAGGCGTGGCGGGCGGCGGCGGTTCGCGGATTTTTAATCGCCTGGGCCTCGTCGAGGATCACGCTGTCCCAATGTTGTTCGGCGAGGATTTCATGGTCGCGGACGAGCAGGGGATAGGAGGTAAGTACGAGATCTGCCGTAGGAATCTCCGAGAACCGATCGCCACGTGAGGTGCCTTGGAGGAGCAGGGTCTTGAGCTTCGGGGTGAAGCGGGCGGCCTCCGCTTCCCAGTTGGTGATGACGCTCTTTGGCGCGATGACCAGCGAGGGCTTGCGGTCCTTTTTCCGCGGCGCGCGCCGGGTCGCGAGGTAGGCGAGCGTCTGCACGGTTTTGCCCAGACCCATGTCGTCGGCGAGGATGCCATGGAGCTGGTGCTCGGCGAGGAAATGCAGCCAGCGAAAGCCATCGAGCTGATAGGGACGAAGCTCGGCCTTGAGCCCGGCCGGCGGCTTGGTGGCAGGGAGGCCGTGGATGTCGGCGAGCTTGCGCCCGAAGGCGGCGAGTTCACGGACGGTCTTCGAGCCGTCGATCTCCAAGGTGTGCGCGATGTCGGCGGCGGCAAGCCGATCGAGCTTCGGCGGACCGTCGGGATCGCCTTGGAAAAGGTGGGCGACCTGATGGCAGATCTCCAGGAAACGCCTGGTCGGGAATCGGAAGAAGCCGTCGTCGGGATTCTCCGCACAGAAAAGCAGATTTTCGGCCAGGTCAGGGTCGTCCGGGCTGGGGAGACCCTGGCGGATCGCCGAGGCGATGTAGGGGATAAGCGAGACCCGCTTGCCGTCGATCTCGCCTGTTAGATCGAAGCGGAACCAGTCGATGCCGTGGTCGGTCTCGGCTTCGATGGCGGGAACGAAACCGGAAACCTCGTGGACGACCAGGCCGCTGGAAGGATCCACGGTGATCGTCCAGCCTTCTGCGCGGAGCTTGTCAGCATGATGTTCGAGAAAGATCAGCCAGGCCGTCATGGCATCGGGGTACGGATCCTCGAAGATGAGGCGGTGCGCATCTGATGATTGGTATTCGTGGGGGCGGAACACCTGGTGGACCGGCACCATGTCGAAGGTGACGAGCTTCTTTTCGAGCGCGCGTTCCTGCTTGAGATTGCGGGTGCAGAGGTAGCGTTTCTCGTCGTGAATCCAGGCCGTCTCAGGGGATTGTTTGTTGCTGAGTGGTTCGAGCGGCGGCGAGTGGTGGTAGGTGAAACGGAGTTCCCCGAGGATCGTCTTAAAGCGATGGTAGGATGGGCCGAAGCGGGATTCGGTGATGTGGAGATGCGGAGCGGGTGGGGTCGGAGGGAGCGTTTCGGTGGGTCGGGATTTCGGGGCGGGCATGCCGATGGCGCTGAGTGGCAGGAACGCGCTTTCGAGCAGATCGAGGGAGTCGGCGGCGACGGTGGGCCCATCTTTCCAGCGTTGCAGGGCATTGGGGGGAAGATCGCTTTCAAGCGGTCCGAGGAGACCGCCGACTGGATCGACATAGCGGGGCGGATTGACCGGCAGGAAAACGAGTCCGTTGGTCTCGTCATCGAAAGTGAGGACCGGCTGGGCGTTGCCGTCGGGCATTTCCCGCCAGGCAGCTTTCACCCTACGCATGGGCCCTGGACCCAATCGGACATAGGACCCTCCTTCCCGGCCGTAGAAAAGGCGGTTCGCCTTCATGGCATCATCCAGCACCGTATTCCATTCGGCACCAATCAGATGCGGCGTGTTGTAGGAATTCTTGGCGAGAGCCTGATAGATCGCGACCATGGGAAGATCCTCCGGTGCGAAATAGGCCGCCGGTGTGGCGACGCTGGCGCGGGCGCGGGTGTCGGTCACCTGCAAACCAGAACGCGGCTTCTCGCTCGCCTTGCGCAGTTCGAGGACCGGGCTGCTGTCGATCGAATAGCCCGAGGAAGGCTCGATGCAGTAAGCGAGGAAGTTCTGGGTGCTGGCCGGCTTCCTTTTCGCCTGATGCTCCAGCTCGAGCAGTCTCACCCATTTTGAAACCTCGTCGGGAAGCCTGGCGGAGGACGACGCCGCAGGTGCGGCTGCGGGGGGCTTTCGTGAAAGGTATTCGAGCACCGCCGCGCCATGCTTGCACTGGCTTTCGACAGGGCAGGAGCATTCGGAATGACAGTAAAGTTCGCCGTCCAGCTCATAGATCTCGAGCTCGACGTGGTAAGGGCTTCGACGGGTTCCCTTCACATCCGCCTCAATGACGTGGTCGCCCTCGATCTCGGTGGAACAGTGGAGCTTCGAGATCGGAGGCGCATAGGCATAGGCCATCCCTCGAGAAATGTCCCTTCGCTCGAACTCGCCATGCCATCCCCGCTCTTCGAGCCAGCGGATGATGGGAGCGGGAAGGGCGAAGGACATGGTGGTTGGGATAGTGGACAGACGATCAGTGAGCGCCAAGCCAAACGAGGGTAAGAAGAGCACGGACTGCTCCAATGACAATCAAAGGCCACCAAGTTCGTAGCGGGTACTGCGGCCGCCGCCGACCGGGACGAGCGCGCCGAAGCTGGCGAGTTGCTGGAGGTCGCGGGTGGCGGTGGCTTTGGAGGTGCCGGTGAGGGCGACGTATTTGCGGGCGTTCATGCCGCCGGTGAATCCATCGGGCCCGGCATCGAACATGCGGCGAAGGACTTTGAGCTGACGCTCGTTCAGCTCGCTTTCGAAGCGTTGGAAGAACTTCGACTTCTGAAGGACGAAGCGCACTTGGGCTTCGGCATCTTGCTGGGCCTTCACAACGACACCGACGAACCAGCGAAGCCACTCGGTCACTTCGTTGCCACGCTGTGCGGATTTCAAGGCATCGTAGTAGGCGTTGCGTTCGGCATCGATGGTCGCTGATAGACTGAGGACCACCGGCCGATCCAATCCTTGGGACAGGGCCTTTTCAGAAAGGGCACGACCGATGCGGCCATTTCCATCTTCAAAAGGGTGGATGCTTTCGAAGTAGAGATGGGCGAGGGCCGATCTAACAGGAGCGTGCGGGATCGCTTTTGGTCCTCCGCTGGCGGTGTCGTTGAACCACCGGATGAAGCCCGCCATTTCGCTGGGAACCTGGGCCGATGGAGGAGCCTCGAAGTGGACGGTCGGCCGATCGATGCGACCGGAGACGACCTGCATCGGATCGCCGCCTTTTCGCCATGCGCCGACGCGGAGTCCGGGAGTCTTGGCAAGGAGCATCTCGTGCCAGGAAAAGAGCGTCGCTTCGGTAAGCGGTTCCCGGAAACTGTTGCGGACCGCGACCATCAGCTCGCCAGCGCCATCGGCCAGGCGGCTGTCGACGGGTTCGGGCACGGGGTTGAGCCCGAGACGATTGCGGATCGATGACATCACGTCGCTCCGGCGGAGGTTTTCCCCCTCGATGGCGGAGGTCCTGACAGCTTCAGTGATCATCAGATCGAGCACCGCCTCGGTCCCGAGCTCGTCCGGGAGTCCTTCCAGCAGCCCTCCGACCTGGCCCGCGTGATTGGAAAAAGAGAGCAATGGCTCCTCCATCCCACCGAGGTCGAAACGGAAGTTTGGCCAGTCAGATTGCTGCCAATTGTAGCTCATGAGCCGAATATGGGCTTTAATCGGCTCAAAATCGAGAGAAATATGAGCCGATTAAGGTCGCTAATCGGCTCAATGCGGTGGGCCGAGCAGAAACAATGAATCTTGAATTGTGGTACAAAAAGGTGCACATTGATCGCGTGTCCGCACCACCTTCCAAAACGACGAAAGTCGAACGACTTGTTGCCCGGGTAAGCCCGGACGACAAACGGACGATCGAACGGGCGGCGGCTCTGACCGGGCAGTCGGTCGCTTCTTTCGTGATCGCCCACGCCCGCGATGCGGCGGAAAAGGCCGTCGAGAGGCACGAGCGGATCAAGCTCAACGCCGCTGACTCCAGCAGATTTGTCGAAGCACTGCTCGCTCCGGCGAGGAAGGTACCGAGGGCTGTGAAGGACGCGTTCGAGGATTACCGTGCGACCGTCACGGAAGCCTGACATTAGCCTTCTTTAGCCAAAGGGTTCCAATTCGGAACGTCCTTCATCGGCAGGAAGAGTCGCGAGCCAGTCAGTGGCCGGAATCCAAAGCGCTTGTAGAAAGCTGAGGCCGCCTCATCCTTCGCGTCCACCAGGATGGCAACGGCACCGATCCGTTTGGATTCTCGGTAGGAACGAAGCAAGGCACTCATCAGTAACTTTTCCCCAATGCGTTCCTTCGCAAACTCTTGATCACGGGCGAGTCGGCCAATGAGCACAGCTCCCAACTCGTCATATCGCGGGAGCTTCTTCTGAAGATTCTCAGGAATCTTGCCCAACTCGACCGTGGCCGCCGACAAAGTGTAGTAGCCTGCAATTCTGTCAGGCTCGCCATCAGGAACGATCACGTAGCAAGCCGCTGCGAGAGCCTTCATCTCCTGATTGGCCCGGCGTTTTAGGTAGGTGTTCAGAATCTCCACACCACAGTCGAACTCCTCCCGTCGATGACGGGCGGGATCGAGGAGTTCGATGGTAAACCGTGGAGTAGGCAAAGCGACTTGATTGATAGTTTGGGCTCGAATGCATCAGGAATCGACGTCGAAGTTTGACTTCGCCTTCAAGGGCGCGCCCTTTGATGATGGATCGTTTGATCCCAAAGAACTGGCGGTACGGGTTGTCCAGCGACACGCACCGACGGGTAGGGCGAACGAATGTCGCTGTTCCGGAAGGGGGCGTTTTGGAGCATCGACCTTATTGTCGATGGATCGGTCCGGGGTAGGATGGGACGACTTCTGTTGCTTTGGCGAGGTCCAGAATGGATTTGAGAGAGTGGAGAGGTGGTTCGCTGGGGATGTCCAGCGACAATAAGGTCGCTGCTCCGGAAGGGCTCCCTCACCCCAGCGGAGCAAGCAGAGCGGCGAGGGTTTGGTGGTCGGGGGCGGCGGCTTTGGCGGCGTCGCTGAGGAGGGCGTCGGCGAGCTCTGACTTCTTTTGCTGGAGCTGGTGGATGCGCTCTTCGACGGTGCCCTGGCAGATCAGCTTGTGGACGAAGACGGGGTTCTTCTGGCCGATACGGTAGGCGCGGTCGGTGGCCTGGGCTTCGGCGGCGGGGTTCCACCAGGGGTCGTAGTGGATGACGGTGTCGGCAGCTGTGAGGTTGAGGCCGGTGCCGCCGGCTTTGAGCGAGATGAGGAAAAGCGGGATCTCGCCTTGCTGGAATTTCTCGACGAGCTCGCCGCGGTTCTTGCTGGCGCCGGTGAGCATCAGGTAGCGGATCTTTCGCTGCTGCAGGTGCGCGGCGATGAGGTCGAGCATGCTGGTGAACTGACTGAAAAGAAGGATGCGTCGGCCTTCTTCGACGAGGGTGTCTAACAGGTCGGCGAGGTAGTCGAGTTTGGCGGAGCCGGCGGCGTCGGCTTCGATTTTGGATTCGTTCTCGAATTTGAGGAGTTTGGGTTCGCAGCAGATCTGGCGGAGCTTGAGCAGGGCTTCGAGGAAGAGCATGCGCGAGCCTTCGAGACCTTTGATGGCGATGGCTTGGCGGACGCGCTTGTCCATGGTGGCGCGGACGGTTTCGTAGAGATCCTTCTGGCCGGTGTTGAGCTCGATCGGGTGGACAAGGATGGTTTTTGGCGGGAGCTCCTTGGCGACTTCGGTCTTGTTGCGGCGGAGGATGAGCGGGGCGACGCGGGCTTTGAGGGCGGCTTGTTTGTCGAGGTCGCCGTCGTTTTCGATGGGCTTGCGGAACTGTCGGTTGAACTGCTCCTGGCCGCCGAGGAGGCCGGGCATGAGAAAGCGCATCAGGCTCCAGAGTTCGCCGAGGTGGTTTTCCACCGGGGTGCCGGAGAGGCAGAGTCGGTGGCGGGCGTTGAGCTCGCAGGCGGCCTTGGCGACCTTGGCGTTGGGGTTTTTGATGTACTGCGCCTCGTCGAGGATGGCGAGGTGGTAGGTGTAGGGGGTGTGCTTATCGATGTCGCGCTGGAGCAGGGCGAAGGAGGTTAGAATGACGTCGGCGTGGGGGATCGAGCGGAAGTACTTTTTCCGCTGCGGGCCATCGAGGATCAGGACGGAAAGGGCGGGGGCGAAGCGTTTGATCTCGGCATACCAGTTTGGTACGACGGATGTAGGAGCAACGACGAGGGTGGGTTTTCCCTGCGAGCGGCCGCTCTCTTTTTCGGAAAGGATGTGGGTGATCGTCTGCAGGGTTTTGCCGAGGCCCATGTCATCGGCGAGGATGCCGCTGAGGTCATGGGTGGCGAGGAACTGGAGCCATTCGTAGCCGGTCTTCTGGTAGTCGCGGAGCTCTGCCTGGATGCCGGATGGGAGATGATGGATGGGGGATGAAATGCTCGCGGTGAGGGACTCGATGAGTTGGGTGAGCTTTTCCGGGGGGTGGAATTTTTCGGGGTCGGTGTGGGAGAGGGTGGCGGCGTCGAGGGGGTGGAGCTTCAGCTTGGAGCCTTTGAAGCGACGCGGGTCGAGCAGCGCGGAAAACTGCTTGAGGATTTTGCGGATGCGGTCGGCGGGGAGATTGAGGGCGCGGCCGTCGTCGAGGTGGTGGAGAAAGTTCCCCTGGGCGGGGAATTCCAGGGTGACGTCGCTCGCGCCCTGATCGAGAAGCTTGGCGAGGATCGGGAGGAGATCGAGTTTCTCATCGCCCACATCGAAGCCGACGGAAAGGTGAAACCAGCCGGTGCCATCGTCTTCGAGAACGTATTTGAAGGCGTCGGGATTTACTTCGATGACCTCGTGGCCAATGTCGGCGTCGAAGGTGACGGTCCAGCCGGAATTCTCGAGGATGGCGGCGCCGTTCGATCGGAGCCAGGGCCAGTATTGGGCGAGCTCGCCGTGGGCAGGGTTGGGAAACCAGAGGCCTGCGGCCGATGGTGGTTGGTCGATGGAAGATGATGGATTTTTTCCGCCGAGGGCGAGGAGGAAGCGGTACTGGGCGTGGGAACCGAGGGAGGCGAGGCCGGCTTGTTGGAGCTGGAGGATGGCGTTCATTTCCGCGGCGGTGTCGCGGAGGAGGATGGCGCCATCGGGGAGCGGGTGTTCGCGCAGTCCGGGTTTGCCGCCAAGGGGGGTACGATGTTTGCCGTAGATGGCGTAGGGGCGGGCGACGACCCATTCGCCGAGGTCAGGCATCTTGAGGGCCTGGAGGAGCAGTCGGACGACTTTGGAGTCGGTGGGCTCGCGGGTGATTTGGAGTTCGAAGCGGGCTTCGCCCGAGTGGCGAGTGCCAAGTGCCGAGTGAGAAGTGGAAGACTCTGATGCGGGGGCGACGCTGGTTTCAGAGGGGTTGAGGAGGTCGCGGAGTTTGGCGGGTTTGGTGGCGACCATGAGCAGGGCGGCGGCGTGGGGGCAGTAGGTGCGGATTTCGCAAGTGCATTGGCTTTCAAAGGCCCAGAAGGAACCTTCCTGCCAGTGGAAGACTTCGCAGGTCTCGCCGGCCACTTCCGCCTTGAGGGAAAACTGATCGCCTTCCTCCCAAGCGCTGCTGAGGGCTTTGACTTTGCCTTTGAGCTTGGCGCCGACCATCAGGACTTCGTCTTCGAAGCGCTCGAATAGGGATTCGCTTTCAAAATGGGGGCGGATGTCAGGGCGGTCGGGCACGGGCGGATGATTGAAGGATGGAGAGAGGGCGGCGTCGAGCGTTGGGAGGTTGAGAATGGGGTTGATGGAAAGAATGCGATGGATGCACTCCTGTTTTTCGCTTAGCGCGTGGTTCATCGGCTTGACCTTGTGGGTTTGCGGTTCTCTTCTGCCAGCCGGTCTTTATGAATCGTTCCTCCTCATCTCAATCACTGCTGCGTGAGGGGAAGCAGACCTTGATGCTGGCGGTGCCCTTGATCGTCGGGCAGGTGAGCCAGATGCTGATGGGCGTGGTGGACACGCTGATGATCGGTCGGGTGGGGGTGACGGAGCTGGCGGCTTCGGCCTTTTCCAACAACCTGATTTACGTGCCGATGATGTTCGGGATCGGGATGTCGATTGTCGTTTCGATCCGGGTCTCGCAGGCGCGGGGAAAAGGGGATCCGGCGGCGGCGCGGGCGGCGCTGAGGCATGGCTTGCAGATCTCGGCGGTTCTGGGATTGCTGACGCTGTTGGGCGCGTGGTTGCTGCTGCCGCATTTGTGGATCTTCCGTCAGGTGCCCGAGGTGCTGGATGTTTGTCCAAACTACTTTCTGTTAGTGGCAGGGTCAATGGTGCCGGCGATGATGGCGATGGCGGTGAAGAACCATGCGGATGCAATGAATCGTCCGTGGCCGGTGTTCTGGATCACGCTGGGGAGCGTGCTTCTGAATGCGGGGCTGAACTGGGTGTTCATCTTCGGAAAGCTGGGTGCCCCGGCGATGGGGCTGGATGGAGCAGGCGTGGCCACCTTGCTGGCGCGGACGGCCGGGGTGGTGGGTTTGATCTGGTGGAGCCTGAAGTTCTCGGGTCTGCGCGAGTGGGTGCCGTATCACTGGTTCAAATCGCCAGACTGGAAGGCTGTACGGGAGTTCATCCGCGTGGGGATTCCGGCGAGCATGCAGTTGCTGGCGGAGGTGAGCGCGTTTGTTTTTGCCGGTATCTTTATCGGCACGCTCGGTGAGGATGCCCTGGCGGCGCATCAGGTGGCGATCTCTTATGCGGCGACGGTGTTCATGGTGCCGCTGGGGATCTCGATGGCGATGACGGTACGGGTCGGCGAGGTGAGTGGCTCGGGCGAGCGGACGCGATTGAGGTCGATCATAGCGAGTGGCTGGATGATCGGCGTTTGTTTTGCGATCCTTAGTGTGAGCGTGACGCTGCTTTTCAATGACCAGATTGCGGGATGGTTCGTGGAGGATCCGGAGGTGACGAAAGTGGCAGCGGGCTTGCTTCTAATTGGGGCGGCGTTTCAGTTCAGCGATTCCTTTCAGGTGATCTCCGTGGGGTCGCTGCGCGGGCTGGATGATGTGAAGGTGCCAGCTTGGATGGCTTTCTGCGCCTACTGGTTGTTCGCGATTCCGCTTGGATGGACGCTGGCGATTCCCAAGGGCTGGGGCGTCAATGGCATGTGGTGGGGTCTGACACTGGGTCTGACTCTAACAGCCGTAGCGCTGGGGGTGCGGGTGTGGCGGAAGACGCGAATTTAACGGAGCTGATGCCCTGAGCTCGGGGACCGCGATTTTTGAGAAAAATCGAACCGCAGATGAACGGGATGGACGCAGATCAAAGGCAGGAACTTCGGCAGGCTTCGCGAAATGAACGTCTTCTTGAAGTCTGACAAAGTGTCTCTCATTTGGCTGTTCCATCCGCGTTCATCCCGTCCATCTGCGGTTGGTTTTCTGGAATTGTAGGAGACCCGAATCCGGAGCCACTGGCGATTCTGCTTAAGCTGTCATCATCCCGGTGGAGGATTTCAACCGCAGATCAACAGGATAAACGCAGAATAAACGCAGGAGTCCTGGTTGCTTCGCGGAGTGGGCGACTTTTTTGAAGACTAACTAAAGTGTCTCTCATTTGGCTTCTGTTCCATCCGCGTTCATCCCGTCCATCTGCGGTTGGTTTTCTGGAATTGTAGGAGACCCGAATCCGGAGCCACTGGCGATTCTGCTTAAGTCGTCATCCTGGTGGAGGATTTCAACCGCATATCAACAGGATAAACGCAGGAGTCCTGATTGCTTCGCGGCGTGGGCGACTTTTTGAAGACTAACAAGAGTGTCTCTCATTTGGCTTCTGTTCCATCCGCGTTCATCCCGTCCATCTGCGGTTGGTTTTCTGGAATTGTAGGAGACCCGAATCCGGAGCCACTGGCGATTCTGCTTAAGCCGTGATCATCCCGGTGGAGGATTTCAACCGCAGATCAACAGGATAAACGCAGGAGTCCTGATTGCTTCGCGGCGTGGGCGACTTTTTGAAGACTAACAAAAGTGTCTCTCATTTGGCTTCTGTTCCATCCGCGTTCATCCCGTTCATCTGCGGTTGGTTTTCTGCAAACGTAGAAGGCGCGAATTGGGAGCCTTTGCTTAGCCGAAGAGGTAGAGACTGGCTTTGACGAGGGCGGCGATGATGCCGATGAGGCCGGCGGCGACGGAGGCGAAACTGACGATGCCACCGCGCTTTTTGGCGGAGAGGGAAAGGAGGACACCGACGATGCCGAAGACAATCGCCGTGATCGCGAGAATCATGCCGAAGGTGGCACCTACGGTGAAGCTGGCGATGGCCGCGACGATGGCGAGGATCGAGGGGATGCTGAACTTGGCTTTGTTGGAGTCACTCATGAAGATTGGCGCTTTTTGCTGTTATTCAGAGACTCGCCTGCCTTGCTTCATTGTCAAGTGAGCGAGGTCACCGAGAAATCAGAGCCGAAAGGCCTTCAGTATTTGGGCGCGCTGGTGGTGGTGGCGGTGCTCGGCTGGTTGTTCATGAGCCTTGATTGGAATGAGGTGGCCGATGGTTTCAGGAAAGTGGACTATCGGCTGCTTCCGGTGCTGGTGATTTTGCTGGCGCTGAATTTCGTGCTGCGGAGCTGGCGCTGGGGGTGGCTGCTTCCAGGAGGGCGTAAGCTGCCGCTGAAGAGTCTGTTGGAAGCGACGGTGTTTGGGTTCATGGCGTCATTTGTTCTGCCATTTCGTGCGGGTGAGGTGGCGCGGCCGTGGATGCTGAGCCGCTGGGAGCCGGTGAGGTTTGGAGCGGGGATGGCAAGCATCGTGGTCGAACGAATCCTGGATGCGCTGGTGGTGGTGGGAATTCTTGGGCTGAGCGTCGGGCACTGGGAATCGACACCGACCTGGCTGGGCGCGGGGGCGAGGTTGTTAGGAGTGGTTGGGGGTTTGGGGATTGCGGGCCTGGTTCTGGCCTATCTGTTTTCGGCAGCGTTTACGAAATTCGGGCAGAAGATGGTCTCGCTGGTGTTTCGCGGGCACTTGGAGATGAAACTGCATGAGTTGGTCGACGAGTTCTTTATCGGGCTGAGGGCGATCAAGTCGTTTTCGCAACTGGCGGTGGTGGTAGTCACATCGATCCTGATGTGGCTTGAAATGGCGGCTTTCTATCAGGTCGGTCTGCACACGATGAGTCTGAGTCTTCCGCTTTGGGCGGGAGTGACGGTGATGGTGCTGGTAGCGCTCGCGGTGGCGGTGCCGGGTTTGCCGGGGTTCCTGGGGACCTTCCAGTTTGGCTGTGTCGGGGCGCTCGCGCTTTATGCGATCGGGAACGAAGAAGCGCTATCTTACTCGATTGTGATGCACGTGGTGCAGGCCGTCGGGATCATCGGCGCCGGCTTGTGGATCTTGAAAGCAAGAGGCCTGAGCTTGAAGGCTGCGATGGAGCGTTGACATGCAATCAACTCAGGGAGGGTGGCATCGTGTCGCCTGCAGCCCTTCACCACAACGCGAAGAATCTTTCCTACTGCTTATGATAGTATCTCTGGACGGTTTTCGCGGTGAAATCCGGAAAGTCGGTGGCGAAGCTTGCCACGCCAAGATCCATCAATTGATAAAACAGCGATTCGTCACGGCTCTGCCAGGGCAGGGTTTGAAACAAGATATCATGAGCCCTCAGTGTGATTCCGGTCTGACGGAGGAATTCCGGTGATGGCTCGAAACCATCCTTGGTGGGCTTGACGTGAATCTGCAGTTGATCGATTCCTTCAAAACCCTCGACCGCGAGTGCGTCCAATCGTTTGGACAAAGTCGCCTCAGGTCCTCCCATCCAGTGCAAGGTCTTGGACTTTGGGGCGAGTTTCTTCCATTCGCGAATCAGCGTGTAGTCGGTGCTGGCGAGGATCAGACGATCGTCCACCTTCGCCTCCTTTGATTGACGAGCAAGCTGGGTGAGATCGACGTTCTTGATATCGACGTAGACCCGGCTGCCGGGCTTGCCATTCATCTGAGCGAACATCTCCTCGATACGAGGAATGCGTTGCCCTTCGAACTCGGGTCCTTTCCAGGCTCCGATGTCGAGAGCGGCCACCTCTTTCCAGGTCAGATCCTCAACTCCCTTCTTCTTCATTTCGGCACTCGCCCGGGGAAGGATCCGGGAGAAGTCCTTGTCGTGAAACGCGACAATGACGCCATCCTTCGTGGTCCTGAGATCCGCTTCGGGAATGGTGCCCAGACTCCAGGCCAGGTCGAAGGTTTCACGGGAATTTTCCGGAGCCAGATTCCCCGCACCGCGGTGGCTCTGGATCACGAAGTCTTCGAGCTTGATATGATCACGGACATTCCATTCGGATCCGCAAGCGAGGGATGAAGAGAGGAGCGACGCGATCAGCGAGGAATACAGGAAAAAGCGCATGGGTCAGCTATCTCCGAGACGTGTCCCCGGACTCAATGGCGAAAACCTGGGCGGGAGTGTCAATTTCGACACCTCGCTCTTAGCGAGGGAGCCTTGACATTCTGTCGGCTGAAAGGGAGATGAGCAGAATGTCCATGCGTTGCAGCGTTCAGGATGCGCGCGCTTCGATGCCTGACTCGCTTTCGTAGTAGAGCGAGGTGATCTCCGATAGCTCTAGTAGTTCGGGATCGGGGAGAAGCATGAGGGCGGTGGACCAGATGTCGGCGGCGGCAGCGGTGGGGGCGGTGAGCCAGACGTGCTTCCAGGGGAGGGCTTGCTCATCGCCGTCGGGGTGGACGATGTGGCTGCCCTGGATGCCGGTGCCGGAGGCGCTGAGGGCGGCGTTCTTGAGCTCGATGCGCTGACGGTCAGCTTCGCCAATGATCTCGACCGGCCAGCTGGTTTCACCGAAGGCGAGCTGGGTGCTGGCGCCAGCGGCGAGGAGGGCGGATTCGACTTGCCACTCGATGAGAAAGTCCTTCAGTCGATCGAGGGCGAAGCCTTTGCCGATGCCGCCGAGGTCGAGGATGCGCCCGGGCGCCTGACAGGTGACGGCGGGGCGGTCGGGATGGATGATGAGGCTGCCTTCGATGGCCGGTGGTGGGCCTTCGCGATGCTCTTTGCGGTGCTCGATGGTGCGGCCGAGAGTGATGTCGAAGAGGCCGCCGGTCTTGCCATAGTATTCGAGCGCAAGGAGCAGGCAGGCGTGGGTTTCCTCGCTGAGATAGAGTGTCTCACCTCCGCGCATGACGTTGATGCGGGCGATGTCGCTGTCTTCGATGAAACGGCTGAGTTTTCCTTCGAGGAGATCGAGTTCTTCGAAGGCTTTGTGCGCAAGGTAGGCGGCGTGGGCGTGCTCGAGATGGCAGATCTTGAGAGTGAAAAGGGTCTTCATCGCTTCGTGTTCGAAGTGATGGGATGGCGGAAGGGTGGTCACGGGGCTTTTCTCAAATGGGAAGATGGTGAACCACGGAATACACAGAATACACGGAAACTCACGAGGTGAAGTATGGACTGCTGATTCTTTAGGTCAGGTGAACTCATTCACTGAAATTCTTACCGTCCGTGTGTGGTGTTTTCCGCGGTTTTTATTCAGGACTGGATGCATCTGGCTTTTTGACAGAAGCGTCCCAGAAGTCGTGGCGGATCCAGACGACCATGGGGGTGTCGGTGCGGAGGCCGCGGGGGACGGGGACGTGAGTGGCGATGAGGGTGTCTGTTAGATCGTTCATGGCGAAGATCACGGGGAGGCGCTCGAGGCTTGGCGGAGCTTCGGGCCAGGCGCCCATTTTGGGATACTTGCGGAGATACCAGGGGAGCGGCCAGTATTCGCTGCCGATGATGGCGACGGGCTCCATGGGCGTGTCGGGGGAGGCGGCGGCAATGGAGTCGAGCCAGGGCTCAAGCGTTTCGATGTCGCCGGCGGTGGGGACGTAGGCGTAGGGGTTGCGGTCGTCGGAAGCGTAACGTCCGGTAGCGTTTCGCGATTGGAACCAGAGCGGGATGAAGGCAAGGGCGATGGCTCCGGCGAGGAGCGGCTTTTTGTTAGGGATGAGGAAAACGGCGAAGCCGGCGAGCAGGCAGACGTGAGCCCAGGGGAGCAGGACGAGCCAGGGGGTCTTGTAGGCGATGAGGCTGTAGATGAGGAAATGGAAGGCGGCGGCGAAGGCGAGGAAGCGGATGGTGGTCTGCGTTTCGCGTGACATGCTTTTCGAAACGAAGCTGGCGATGAAGGCAGCGAGGGCGGCGAGGATGAGCGGGGTTTCGAACCACCAGAGGCCACCGGCATTTTTCGGGAAGATGAGCGGAGTGAGGTAGTAGAAGAAGGGTTTGTCGTGGCCTTCAACGGTCTTGTAGACGAAGTAGGTGCGGAAGGCATCGATGGCGCCGGACCAGCGGGTGAAGTGGTCGGTGTAGTGGAACATCGAGACGGCGAGGGCGATGCTGCCGATGAGGGTGAGGGGTTTCCAGATGAAGAGGAGGGCGGCTTTGATCGATGGGCGGTCGTGGACGAGGAAGAAGGTGAGGACGGCGGCGGCGAACCAGGCGATGAGACTGGTCGCGAAGGTTTCCTTGGTGGCGAACATCAGGCCGATCCAGACGCCGGCGGGCCACCAGCATTTGCGGGCGGCTAACTGGAACAGGGCGAGCACGCCGAAGAGGGCGAGCAGCATTTCATGAATGTACATCCGGCTGTAGTAGACGAGCAGCGGGGAGGTCGCCAAGGCGAGGGCGGCGAGCAGCATCGGGGGCTGGCCGAAGCGCCGGACGCCGAGGAGCGGGAGCAGCACCAGTAGGCAGCCGGCGATGGCGGGGACGAGCCGCAGCGGCTGTTTGTTGAGTTCGCTCCAACTTTTTTCGCCAGCGGCGAGCGCGCTGAGTTCGCCGAGCTCGCTGAGGATCGGACCGTGGTAATGAAGCGGGTCGAAGACGTAAGTGCCTGACTCCAAACGCATGGAAGTGATCTTGGCGCCGGTGGCCTCGTCGGCATGGAAGGGGCGCGAGGCGAGGTCATCGAGCCGCAGGTGGGCGCCGATGGCAAAGATGGCGAGCCAGAGGAGGAAGGTAAAAATGCTTTTCATCGCTTCATGGCCCGTGCTGGTGCAAGTTCACGGGGATGGCGCACGTTGAGGGGAGCATGGAGGATGGAGAGAATCAGGCAACCACGATCCTGGTGACTCCGGTTTGGAAGGATTCCGTACGCCTGCGGGCGTTTGGACGAGAGCTGGCGAACGAGTTGGCGCGGCGGGATTCCGAGCTGCAGTGGATCATCGCAGACGATGGATCGGGCTTTGCCGAAAAGGAAGCGCTCCAACGGCTGTGTCGGGACTTTGAGATGAGCTACCCGAAAGTGCGGGTGCATTTTGCTGCCAAGCACTACGGAAAGGGCTCGGTCGTTCGGGAAGCTTGGTCTCTGGAACCCGAAGCGGCCTACTATGCCTTTGTCGATGCGGATGGCAGCGTGAGTGCGGTGGAGATGCTCGACCTGATCGAGGGTGCTGAGGCTTCGGGCAGATCGACTCTGGCGATCCGCAAGAACACCGAGACGACGAAGGTCGAGGAGGATTTGTGGCGAAAGTTGAGACACTACGGCTTTCTAACAGCATGCCATCGAATCGTCGGCGTGAAATCGC
The DNA here is from genome assembly GCF_042664875.1 of Haloferula chungangensis. Lineage (NCBI taxonomy): Bacteria > Pseudomonadati > Verrucomicrobiota > Verrucomicrobiia > Verrucomicrobiales > Verrucomicrobiaceae > Haloferula > Haloferula chungangensis. The sequence continues at coordinate 31,063 of NZ_JBHTBS010000006.1, forward strand.
AGGACACGCAGTGCGGGGCGAAGGTGATCAAGGGCGATGACTATCGGGCGATCGCGGAGAACCTGCAGGAGAATGGATTGGCCTTCGATGCGGAGCTGCTGGCCGAGCTATCGGCAGCGGGATTCTCCTGGGATGAAGTGCCAGTGAACTGGTCGAGAAAGGGAGGAAGCCGGGTGCATCCCCTGAATGACGCAGTGGATATGCTGGCGGCGCTCTTTCGGATTCGAAGAAGATTGCGAAAACGCTGAGGGATGAAGCGTTCCAATGCAAAAATTTGAAGCGGATCGCGAAAGAAGAAGGCTAAACTGGGTGGCAATTTGGCTGATGCCAGTCGGAAGTGCGTTGAAGCTCTGAGGGTTTGCTGGCAACTAATTAAGTTTTTAAAATATTTTGATATTCTTTAGGTGTTTGGCTAATATCCCCGGCCATGAACCGTCGCGACTGGCTCCTGCTTTCCGTTTCTGCGCTCGTGCTGCCCTCCTGTGGTCGGCAGATCAAGGCGCGGCATGAGGTTTCTTATAATTTCCAGCACGGCGAGACGGCGAAGCTGATCGATGGTTTGGCCTATGCGCCGAAGGACGCGCCGATGGCGGTGAAGCGGGCGATTCAGGCGGCGAATCGTTTGCAGGGAAAACCATACAAGTGGGGTGGAGGTCATGCGCGTTTGAATGATGACGGCTATGACTGCTCGGGCGCGGTTTCCTATGTGCTGCGCGAGGCGGGACTGATGCAGGGCCAGATGCCATCCAGCGGATTTTTCAACTATGGAAAACGCGGCGAGGGCCGATGGATTACGATTTATGTACGGCCCGGTCATGTTTTCATGACGATTGCCGGCCTGCGCTTCGATACCGGTTGGGGGGCGAATCGGACCGGTCCGAAGTGGTTGACCAAGACCCGCCCCGGCAAAGGGCATGTGATGAGGCACCCGTCCGGACTCTGAAGATGCCGGACGCGTCAACAAGCTCGGCGGCGCCAAGCGGTCCGATTACCCGGCAAAATCCTCCAGGGATTTGAGCACCTTGTCGGCGATGGAGAAATCGAGGCCGGCGGTGGTGCGGTTGGGCACGGCGTAGACGGTCAGGCCGGCTTCCTTGGCAGACTTGACGCCGTTGAGCGAGTCTTCGAAAACGAGGACTTCGGAGGCGGGGAGATCGAGGCGGCGGAGGGCTTCGAGCCAGAGGTCGGGGGCGGGTTTGATGCGCGGGGCATCGCCACGGCAGACGACGGTTTCAAAGTACGAGGTGAGCCGTAGTTTATCGATCCACCCATCGACCCAGAAGTGGGACGAACTGGAGACGACGCCGATGCGGACGCCTTGGGACTTGAGGGATTCAAGAAGCTTCAGCACGCCGGGCATGGGGCCGGCTTGTTCAAGGTCGCGACGGATCTCGACCTGGCGGTCTTCGTCGAGCTGATGCCAGTCGAAGGAGCTTCCGGTGAGTTCTTCGAGGTGGGTCTTGGGCGACCAGGTATCGAAGTCGGAGCCGATGCAGCGGGTATAGATTTCGAGCGGGAGGTCGTGGTCGTGGACTTGGAAGGTGCGAAGCCAAGCCTGGTAGATGGCCCACTCGGTGTCGACGAGGATGCCATCGAAGTCGAAGAGCACGGCGGAGAATTTCATGCGCCGTGGATGGGGGTGGAGGGGTGTGGGTGCAAGGCTGAAGGTGGGGGGGGCGGGTAAATCCGGGCGGGACGCCGCATACCGTCAGTTTAAGAGTTCTGAAGATTTTTGAACCGCAGATGAACAGGATTCACGCAGATGGAGAACGCAGATGGAGACCGGGGTTTTTCTTTTTCCATCTGTGTTGATCCTGTTCATCTGTGGTTGATTTTCTTCGATTTGAAGGGCTAAGCCGACAGTATTGGGTGGGACGCTCCAGCCACGTTCTGAAGCCAGCGGTCCGTTCAGGATTTTGCTGGGAAGTGGACGAGGGTGATGAGTTCGCTTTCCGGAGTTTCGGTGGGGTCGTTGTGGTAGAGCTCGAAGGGTGGGATGCCACGCTTTTGGGAGAAGACATTGGCGCGGCCGTGCATCATGCCGGCGGACCAGGCGTTGCCGAGCTGCGGGTAGGGTCCGGTATGGCGGACGACGTAGCAGTTGCACTCGGGAAGCTCGCCGTTGATCAATCCATCAGGGAGAGAGGAGGGGGCGGTTTCGACGGGAAAGGCGAGCGTGTATTCGGCGGTGCGGGCGACGGGCTTCCACTGGTGATAGATCGAAATGGGAGGCGCGGATGGAGTGGTTTTGGATTGCTCGCACCACTGCACGAGCCTGGCCATGTCGCGCTGCATCGCCGGGCCGATCTCGTCGATGGAGCAGGTGGCGCGGATGCCGACGTAGCGGCAGCCGGGGTAGGACTGGATGCCGGGGAACGCGAGCTTGGAGAGCACCTCACCACCTTCGATGTGTTGCTTGAGCATGGTGAGGCCGCGCTCGTAGTCCATGCCGATAAAGGCGCTCATCATTTTGCTCATCCAGAACATGAAGATCGGGAGCGATCCATTCATCGTCCAGGTGACTTCCGTGCCGTCACCACTGGGCTTGAAGAAGAAAGAGGTTTCGCAGATGGATTTCCATGGTTTGAGGAAAGTCAGCTTGCTGCGGATTTCGTGGGGTGGGTCGTCCTTGATGACTTCCATTTCGCCGCTTCCGGTGATCTTTCCGTCCCAGGCGTAACCCTTGCCATCGTCGGAGTAGCTCAGCTTGCTGTCGGGCTCGGCGATCAGCCATGGGGACCAGGCGGGCCATTGTTTGAAATCCCGGACGGAGGCGTGGACGGTCTCCGCTGGAGCCTGGATGCGAATCGACTTGCTGACGGTGAAGCGAGGCATGCTGGCGAGCATGGATCATGCGAGGCGGGGAGGTGAAGGTGAAAGTGGTGACGGGGCTGCCGGAATCGACGACTGGGAGGCGATCCAAAATCCGTAGAGATTCGGAATGGCGGGATTCTGTGAAAACAGGATGATGCGGAGTGCCTCGGTGCCTCCATGGTGCTGGGCCGGATCAATCTTCTACGAAACGAAACGATGAAAACCTGGATGCTGCTTGTTCTGTTTTTTGCCGGTCTGGTGTCTCCCTTGACTGCCGAGGAGCAGGTGACGGCGGAGCCCCTGGCGGTGAGTGAGAACCACCTGCCGGGAGTAGCGGTGGCTCAGGGCATTACCGAGATCACGGGGGTGGCGATTTCTCCACTGCTCGGTGTTTCTGCGGTCGGATCATGGCAATATTTCAAAGCTCCGGCAGACGTCCGAGACGATCTGCCGTGGTACTGTCAGCCGTGGGCCTGGGGGACGGGATTCATCCTGCTGGCGATGATTTTTCTCAAAGACACGCTGGGTGCGGCGGCGCCGGGAATTTTAAAGAAGCCCTTCGACATGGCAGAGCTGTTTGAAAACAAGGCGAGCGCCTTGGTGGCGAGTGCGGCTTTCGTGCCGCTGGTAGCGCGGGAAATGTCGAAAGGAATGGAGAAGGTCGAGGTGCCCGCGGGGATGCTCGGGCACGAGATGATGGCGGCGATCGATCCCGCCTGGTGGTTGGTTCCGACATCGCTGGTGGCCTTTGGACTGGTGTGGGTGTGCAGCCACGCGATCAATGTGCTGATCATTCTTTCGCCCTTTTCGCTGGTCGACAGCATGTTGAAGATCGCGCGTTTCGGGATGCTCCTAACCATCGGGCTGATGTATTGGATCGCGCCGTGGCTCGGGGCCGCGCTTTGTGTGGTGATCATTCTGATCGCAGCATGGCTGGCACCATCGGCACTGCGCCTGATGATTTTTGGAACCCGTTTCGCGGGCGACGTCCTGTTGCCGTGGCGTGCGAAGACGACGGCAACCCCGGACCGTCCGCATGTGTTCACGCTGGGATCGATTGGCGGTCTGCCATCGAGGACGGGCGGACGCCTGGCGATGAATGGAAACGGCGACTTGGAATTCCGCTATCGGCGCTTCTGCGTGATGCCTGAGACGGCGGTGAGACTGCCGGATGGAGAGCGCCATATCGCCAAGGGTCTGCTCTCCCCGGCGGTCTTCAATGGGGAGGAAAAACAACTGCTGTTCCTTCCACGCTATCGCGGACGGGAGGAGATGCTCGTGGAAGTCATGCACTTCAAGGAAGTGCGTGAGCATCGATTGACGCGTGGTCTCGCTGCGGCCAAGGAGTGGATCAGGGGGGCACTCGGGAGCCGCCGGCAGATTGCCGGATGATGGGGATCAGACGCGGTTTCCCCAGCTGAATGGTTCTTGCCGCGAGCAGGAGCAGTTGTCAGTTTTGCAGTCATCGGAAATCCTCTTATGCCATGAAAGTCACCTCCTTCCTTCTTCTGTACCTGCTTTCCCTCCCTTTGTTCGCCGAGCCGACGGAAGAAAGGGAATGGCGGTCCACGGCGGGAACGACAATCAAGGCTTCGGCGATGAGTCTGGCCGGAGGCGAAGTCGAGTTGAAGTCGGCCGACGGTCGTCTCTTGAAGGTGCCTTTGGACAAGCTATCGGATGAGGACCAGGCGTTTCTCAACGAGCATTTCAAGCAGGAAGAGCTTGAGGCCGAGGCGGGTGAGAGGGGAAAGACGAAGGGAAGCTCCGTGCCGATCGTGAAGGATGGATTGGCCCAGCCGGTCGGAGAGGTTTCCGGACCGATCGATGCCGGCGAGGGTTCGAACTACTTTGTCTATGTGCCCAAGACCCTGCGGGAAGGACGCAAGGCCCCGTTGATGTTCATCACCGGGGCATCTGGAGGAAGTGCGGGTTCGGTGAAACGCTACATTGAGGCGGCCGAAGTGAATGGACAGATCATCGCGGCATCCGTGGAGTCGCGAAATGGAGACGATCATCCGGATGGCAATCATGAGCACAGCAAACGCTGTGTGGCGCATCTTCTGGAGACGTTGCCGATTGATGAAAACCGGGTTTACTTCACAGGCCACTCGGGCGGTGGCGCGATGTCATTCTACAATGCCATGAGGATCACCTCGGCCGGTAACATGCCGATCATCGGCTACGCCCCTGATCAGGAAATGAATACCAAGGGCTACTGTTATGCGATTGGTGGAGCGACGGATTACAACCGTTATCTAACCGCCTATGCGCGGGCTCAGTATGGGAAGCGTGGTGTCCACCGTTTTGTCTCCGGCGGTCATACCAACGGGCCGGACTCCGTGGGGTGTGAAGGCATCACCTGGTTGAATGGTCGCTATCTGGGCGACAACGCAAAGGATGCGGCCCTCGCCAATGAGCGCCAGGATTTCGAGGCGTCGATGATCGACTGGATCAAGGAGTTGCAGGGCCGTGCCGAGCATCGCGCCCACTACTGGTGCGACTTTCTCCTGAACAGCTACGAAATCAAAGGGGCGAACGTTGCGGCGGTTGAAGCTCTGCTTAATGAACTCCAGGCGAACCCCAACAATCTTCGCTACACCGATGGTTTGGTGGAGCTGGATAATTTCTCGGACAGCTTTTACGCCGATGAGGGAGAAGGCGGAGGATCAAAGTTCAACCACACCACCAGCAGAATCGAGAAGGCGGCGGAGCAACTTGCCGAGGAACTCGCAGGTGTCCCCGAGCTGGAAGAACTCGCGAAGCAGCTTGGGGAGAAGACCGTCGGCAAGTGAGCCGACGGATCCATCCGCTCAGTGCTGTGGGCCGCGATCGTGATCGAGGATGAACTTTTTCCCGCGCAGGGTGGAGCCCTTGCAGACTTCGATCACGCGGTCGGCGACGTCCTTGGCGACGTCGATGCGGCTGTTGCGATCGAAAAGTTTGACGTGGCCGATGGAGCCCTGTGGGAGGCCGGCTTCGTTGTAGAGCATGCCGATGATTTCGCCGACCTTCACGCCCTGCTGCTTTCCGAGGGAAAGGAACAGCGGAGTCATGTCGGAGCTGTCCATGTGCTGGGAGGAGCGTTCTCGGCGCTCGCGGCGGTCACCACCCTGTGGCTTTCGCTTGTGCGGTTCGCCACCTCGGCGCGGGCCGCGCTGTCCGGGTTCTTCGCGGTCTTCCTGAATCTGGTTGAACTCACGTCCACCTTCCTCACGGAGCATGGTGAAGAGCACGCTGGCGATATCGGTCGGAGTGAAGCCTTGCTCTAACAAACGGTCGACCTGGGCTTCATAGGAATCGAAGCGGCCTTCGGTGAGGCGCTCCTTGAGATCATCGAAAAGACGGTCGGCGAGGCGGCCTTCGACCTGCTCCTGGGAAGGAACGCGGGCGCGCTTGATCGGGCTGCGGGTGTAGCGCTCGATGGTTTCGAGGCGGTGGACATCGCGGCCAAAGACGAAGCTAACAGCACGACCGCTGCGACCGGCACGGCCGGTGCGGCCGATGCGGTGAACGTAATCCTCGGGATCCTGCGGAAGGTCGTAGTTCACGACGAGGTCGATCTCATCGATGTCGAGCCCGCGGGCGGCGACGTCGGTGGCGACGAGCACTTCAATGGTGCCATCGCGGAAGCGATTCAGCACGCGCTCGCGCATCTGCTGGGTGATGTCGCCGTGCAGGCGGTCGACGGCGTAGCCACGGGCAAGCAGGGCTTCGGTGGCTTCATCAACGGTGCGCTTGGTATTGCAGAAGACGATGGAAAGGCGTGAGACCTCGATGTCGAGGAGGCGGGAAAGCACCTCCACTTTCGAGCGCTGGCGCACTTCGTAGGCGCACTGGTCGATGCTGGTTACGGTCTTGGCCTTCTGCTCGATCTGAATGATTTCCGGATCGTTGCCGAAGCTTTCGATGAGGCTTTTGACGCCCCGGTTCATCGTCGCGGAGAAGAACAGCGCCTGACGCTCGGGTGGGAGGGCGGCGAGGAGTTCCTCCATTTCGTCGCGGAAACCCATGTCGAGCATGCGATCGGCTTCATCGAGAATGATCGTTTTGATCAAATTCGGATCGAGCGAGCCGCGGCGAAGGTGGTCGAGAACGCGGCCGGGGGTGCCGACGACGACGTGGGCACCGGCGCGGAGGGCGCGCAGCTGACGATCCATCGGCGCGCCACCGTAAACGGGGACCGCGTGGAGCTTGCCGAGGGCCGAGCCGAGGCGGTGCACGTCTTCGCAGACCTGGTTGGCCAGCTCGCGGGTCGGGCACAGGATCATCGCCTGGGTGCGGTTGAGATCGAGGTCGAGGCGGGCGAGCATCGGCAAGGTGAAGGCCGCCGTTTTGCCCGAGCCTGTCTGGGAGAGGCCGAAGATGTCCTTGCCGGCGAGGGCCGGCGGGATGGCGAGAGCCTGGATGGGAGATGGGCGTTCAAAGCCGAGTTTTTCAACGGCGGCGAGGAGTTCAGCGGGTAGACCGAGTTCGGAAAAAGGAGGTGTGTCCATGACAAAAGGGCCGCTTCAAGGGGCCATAAGGGTAAACAGAAGGGCTGCGGGGTTGATGTCGCGCGCGCTGCCGGGCTGGGGACATGGCTGCATTTTCCGCTTCTGGCAAGCCGGGAGTTTGTTGTGAGGAAAGGCTGAAGGCATCCTCAGGTCGATTGCCAGCTCGAAAGTGAGCCTGGGAAGATGAGGAATTCCGCAGGCGGCAACCGGGGTGGGCCGATGCTTGCGGCGCCTCCGGTTTTTCCGAGAGGTCACCCTTTTCCTACTGGTGGAGCTGCCACCGATGGGTTCCCTCGGAAGCGCAGAGGTCCGGCTTGCCCCTGGGCTGCCTGCAATTTCCCGGGCTTCAATCCTCGCGGATCCAGACATTCGCGAAGTCGATGGCGTGGCCGTGGTGCTGGAGGCCGATGGGACCCTCGGCGGGGATTTCCGGAAGTTGGGCGTTCTCGATGACCATTTCGTCATTCAGCATGACGCTGAGACGGTCGCCTTTGAGGATGATCATGGTGCGGTTCCATTCGCCGAGAGGTTTGTCCGCTTTCTTCTTGGGAGTCACAGCAGCGCGAACGGCGGCAGCTTGCTTCTTGTCCATCCGGTAGCCGTAAACTTCTCCGGAGCCGACGGGCCAGTTCCAGAGGTTCACCTGGCTCTTCGAATTTCCGCGCAGGTAGATGCCACTGTCGAGTTCTTCGACTTCGACGGTTTCGCCGGTTTCATTACCGTCGGCACCGATGACCGGTCGCTCCATTTTCTTGCCCACGTCAGACCAGCGCCAGTCGAAGACGAGGGTGAAATCCTTGTAGGACTTCTTGCTCCACAGGTCCTTCACTTCGGCGGTACTGCGGCCATCGTACTTGATGATGCCGTTGACCATGGTCCAGTGATCTTCGCTGCCGGGTTCGACCTTCCAGGCGGAGAGGTCCTTGCCTTCGCTGAGCGGCTCGAAACCTGCGGCGCGGACGCCTGCGACATTCGCGGCGGGCGGCCATTCGGTAATGCGGACGTTTCGGAAGGACACCTTATCGCCGTGACCGCAGAAGGCGATCTGGCCCGAGCGGCGTTTGACACCCGCATGGTCGGCGAACTTCTGTTGGAGCTCGCTGAGTTTGCCGGCAGTGATCTGCTGGCCATTGAGTTCCACTTTGACGTCGTCGCCATTGACGATGACGCGCTGGATATTCCATTCGCCGGCAGGTCTGAGAGCGCCTTTTTTCGCCGGAACCATGTTGTAGAGGGAGCCGTGGAACTGGTAGGGCCTGAGGTCTTGGTATTCTTCGGCGGCGTCGTCGAGAATCTGAATCTCCATCCCGGTGTAGGCCGGGTCTCCATGGCCGGGATAGTGGATCCCCAGTCCGTTGTTCGCTCCAGCGGTCAGCTTGAATTCAAGGTCCAGGGCGTAGTTGGCAAAGCGGGAGTCGGACTTGAGTATCCGGCCCTTTGGCGTGCAGACGATGGCTCCGTCTTCGACGACATAGCCCTCGCCGTTCCAGCCAGTGAGGTCTTTTCCATTGAAGAGCGGCAGGGACTCCAAGGGCTCGGCGGAGGCCATGGTGGCCATGGCGGAAAGTAGAAGCAGGTGGGATTTCATGATGGTTGTTAAAGTTCGATGGTTTTTCCGGTGCGAAAGCTTTCGTCGGCGGCGGCTACGATGCGCATGGAGCTCAGGGCATCCTCCATGTGGTCGGTGAGATCGAGCTCGTCGCGGATGGCTCTGAGAAAATACTGCTGCTCGCGATAGCACAAGCCGTCGTGATCAGGTTCGTCGTCGAGGCGGATGACTTCGTCGCTTTGGGTGAAATTTCCATCAGCACCGAGCTCGGCGTGGTGAAGTCTGAGCGCCTGGGTCTGGGTGTGGGCGTCAACGTTGGCACTCTGGCCTTCGGCGGCGGCTTTGTCGGCGACGATCGAGATGCAGCCTTTCGGACCGACCACGTCTTTCACAAAGAAGGCGACTTCGCTCATCATCGGGCCCCATCCGGCTTCATACCAGCCGACCGAGCCGTCTTCGAAGCTCACCTGAAGGTGGCCGTAGTTGATTTTCCCCTCGGGGAGTTCGTCGCTGAGCCGGGCGCCGAGGCCGGAGACACGGACGGGCTTCGACTGGGTCATCCGGCACATCACGTCGACGTAGTGGACGCCGCAATCGACGATCGGCGAGATCGAGGACATGAGGTTTTTGTGGGTCTGCCATTCGCTGCCGAAGGACTGCTGATTGAGGTTCATGCGCATCACCAGCGGCTTGCCGAGGGTGTGCGATATCTCGATGAATTTGATCCAGCTCGGATGGTGGCGGAGGATATATCCAATGACGAGCTTGCGCCCGGCGGCTTTCGCCTTCGCGACGACCCGCTCGGCGGCTTCGACGGTTTCGGCGAGGGGCTTTTCGATGAAGACGTCGCAACCGGCATCGAGCGCGGCGAGGGCGTAGGCTTCGTGGGTGTCCGGGTAGGTGGAAATGCTGACCGCATCCGGCTTGCTGATCTTCAGGGCTTCCTCGTAGCTACTAAACTCCTCATAGTTTCCTCCGAGTTCGGCATTGAGCCTGGCGCGGCTCTCGGGTGAACGGGTGACGATCCCGCAGATTTCGAAGTCGGGGATGGTGTGATAGGCGAGCGCATGGGAGCGGCCCATGTGGCCGGCTCCGACGCAGAGGACGCGGATGGGTTGTGGCATTCTGAGAGGGAATTAGGCGTTTACCAGCGAAGCTGCAAGTCGGGGCCGATGAGCTGGATCTTTGATTCGCTGATGGAGTCGAGGCGCTGGAAGGCGCGTTCGATGCTGGCGTGGGCGGGTAAGGGAAGGGCGCTCAGACCGGCTTCGCGGATGACGTTGCGGATGGCAGCGGTGGTGGGTGAAGCGCTGCTTCCCATGCGGACGATTTCACCGTCGGTCATTTTTTCGGGTTCGGAGAAGAGCCCTTCGAGCATGCTCGTCGGCTCGGGCTTGAGTTGGGCATTGCCATCTTCGATCTCAGCTTTCTCAGCGGCCCAGGCGATGGCGTCGGAGAGTCCGCCGAGTTCATCGATGAGCCCGAGCTCGAGGGCTTTGGTGCCGGTGAAGACGCGACCGCCGGCCATGCTTTCGAGTTCGCCGTTAAGGCGATCGCCGCGGCCATCGGTGATGTGCTTTTTGAAGGTGCCGTAGACATCGAGCATCGATTCCCGGACGAGCTTGCTTTCCTCGGGGGAGAAAGGCTTGCTCATCGACATGGCGTCGGCGTGTTCGCCGCGCTGCACGGTGTGAGTGGTGATGCCGAGCTTTTCCATGGCGCCGGCCATGACGAACTTCATGCCGACGACGCCGATTGATCCGGTAAGGGTGCCGGGTTCGGCGAAGATGCGTTCCGCTCCACTAGAAACATAGTAGCCCCCGCTGGCGGCCACTTCGCCCATCGAGACGGCGAAAGGACGGTCGGCGGCCATCCACTCGTCGGTGGCTTCCCAGAGAACTTCGCTGGCAAGAGCGGAGCCGCCGGGGGAGTTGACACGCAGGACGAGGGCTTTGGCGTGTTTGTCCTTCAGAAGCTTGAGGATCTCGGCGCGCACGGGGGCGATGCTCTGAGAGGTGATGGCGCCTTCGAGCGCGACGACTGCGACGTAATCCTCGTCTGCCCGGGATTCCTTGCCGGAGTTCATCATGAGTTTGAAGAGATCGAAAATGCCTTCGATTTCCGGGCCGTCGAGATCGGGGAGGGAATACTCGTCGTCGATGTCGGCGTCGGCATACTTCTCCTTCAGCTCCTTGTTGAAATCGGTGCGATACTTCAGGTCATCGACCAGGCCCGCCTCCTTCGCCTCCTCAGCGGTGAAGGTGCCGCGCTCGATGAGCGAGAGCACTTTTTCGCGGGGGACTTGGCGGCCTTTGGCGACGTCGCCGGTGATTTGATCGAAGATGCCGCCGATGAGTTCCTGAGTTTGCTTTTCCGCGAACTCGCTGGGACCGCTGCGGTAGAGTTCCTCTCCGATGCACTTGAAGTCACCGATGTGGATGACATCGGCGGCGATACCTGCCTTATCGAGCATGCCTTTGAGATAGATCGACTCGGCACTGATGCCGGCGAAGGAGACCTCGGCCTCGGGCATCAGGACGAAGTGGTTGGCAGCGGATCCGAGCAGGGCGGTGCTGTTGTTGTACGCGTCGCTGTAAAGCCATACGTCCTTACCGGCTTGGCGCGCGGTGAGGAGATGGCTGCGGATTTCCTGGAGCTGGGTAAGTTGGAGGTCGGCGTCATCGATATCGAGGACGAGGGCTCCGACTTCGGGGTCGGCGGCGGCTTGTCGGAGGCTGCGGGTAATGTCGAAAAATGTCAGTGGTCGGTCGGCTTCGAGGTCCATCGCCAGCAGCGAAGGCTCGGCCATGCCGCTTTCGCTTAGCGGACCCTGAAGGTCGTAGACCGCAACGATGGATTCGGCGGATGCCAACGACATTGTGACGCCGAGGATGAGCGAAATGAGGGACTTGATCATGATGCTGAGAGACTTACCCGGGAACGGAGGCCTGTCACCGGGGATTTTCGAAGAGCGGGCGGAATAGGGGAGCATTGCCGAGTGTGCGGCGTTCTTCCCAGGCGGCTAGTAACCGGACCTATTGGGAATGGCCTTGTAGTCGCTGAGAAGGATTCGGGCTTCGTCGGCGTGGCTTTGCAGGGAAGGGACGGAGCGCTTCTCGGCCGGAAGGACCAGTTCGGAGTAAAAATCGACATCATCGAAGCCAATGGCGGCGGCGTCTTTGATACTAAATCCGTAGTAGATCCGCCTGATGCGCGACCAGTAGATGGCGCCGAGGCACATCGGGCAGGGTTCGCCGGTGGTGTGGATTTCGCAGTCGGCTAAATGGAAGTTGTCTATTTTCGAGCAGGCATCGCGGATGGCGGTGACTTCACCGTGGGCGGTAGGGTCGTTGTTTCTGAGGACCTGGTTCCAGCCTTCGCCGATGATTTCACCATCGCGCACCACGACCGCGCCGAAGGGGCCGCCGTGGCCGGCCGTCATGCCTTTTCTGGCGAGCTCGATGGCGCGTCGCATGAATGGGGAATCGCTGCTCATGATGGCTGAAGCATAGGGCGAGGGGGAAAGATGGGAAGCAGGCGATGCGCGGACTTCCGGCTCGTCAGATCGGGGGTGGGTCTGCGAGGCTTGGGACATGCGCAAGATTTTGGCGATATTCATGTTGGCCCTGTTCGTCACCAGCTGTGGGTCGGGTGGGGGTGGTGCGGACACGGTGAGCTTCAAGCGGGACTACTGGGGGCACCGGCCTGGACCGAAGGGCTTCACGACGGTGATTCTCGATGCGGGGCACGGCGGAAAGGATCCCGGGGCGGTTTCGCGGACCACGGGGGCGCAGGAGAAGGCACTGGCACTGGATACGGCGGACCGGGTGCGCAAGAAGCTCGGTGGCAAAGTGAAGGTGGTGATGATGCGCAGCGGGGACAACTTTGTGGACCTGGATGATCGGGTGGATTTGGCGAGCAAGCGGGATGGGGCGATTTTGGTGAGCATTCACTACAATGCCGGGCCATCGCACCTGAAAGGACCAGAGACGTACTGGTGGCGGGTGGATAGTCATGGCCTGGCGACGCGCATGCAGCGTGGCTTGGAAAAGGTCGTGCCGCGACCGCATGACAGCCGGGGGCAGGTGCGTCGGCGTCTGCGTCTGACGCGAAACCCGAACATCCCGAGCGTTCTGGTGGAGTGCGGGTATTTGAGCAATCCGTCCGAGGCACGGATGTGCAACGAGGCGGGCTATCGGGATAAACTGGCTTCGGCCATTGCCGGGGCGATTCTTGACCAGCAGCGGATGGGTGACTCGGGAACGGGCCCATTGCCGAAGCCGATCAATGCGCCGCCGAGCCGTCCGACGGATGCGCCGGGTTCGTGAGGGGGGAGTCGGCACGCCCTCACGCCGCTACGCAAGGGATGCCCTCTCGATTGGCTTTCTAACAATTTGGAGTGGAGTCTTCACGAGGGCCTTCCGCGAAGGAGTTTGATTCCACATGGAGTCCCGGGCTACGAAGGTATCAGCCCTTTGAGCGACGGAGGCGTCGCTCCCTCTGTGTGAATTTTCGGTGAACGAATGGTGAGATGTTTTACTTTCTGAGCTCGTCCGGATAGAAACTGGAGGATGAAGGAAGAAGATGAAGTGATCGAGAAGGAGCCCGTCGATGAGAAGATCGAGAAGTCGAAGGGCTGGAACTGGGGGATGATCGTGGCGGGGGTGTTCGTGGTTCTCGTGTTGGCTGGACTGATGGCGCCGATGACGATGACATGCCGAAAGGCCGCAGATCGCACGGAGGCGATCAACCATGCGAAGCAGGTGGGCCTGGCTTTGTTAGAGTTTGATCAGGAGTTCGGATCGTTTCCGGATGAGGAGACGAGGGCGGAGGTGGACAAGGCTTCCGAGCTGAGGCCGAAGTTGGATCTATCAGGGACGAGTGCGAATGCGATGTTCCGGCAGTTGATTGCTTTTGGGGTTCAGTCGGAGGACATCTTTTACGGCCTGCATCCGGAGGGGATTCGGAAACCGGACAAGAATCTCTCGGTTGGAAAAGCGCTGGCGGCGGGCGAGGTGGGATTCAGCTACATCATGCTCGATGGCAAGGGGCAGAATACCAGTGGCAATCCAGGCCGGGCGGTGCTGGCGACGCCAATGAAGATCGGGACGGAGACCTTTTGGCCGAAGCCGCATGGGGAGAAGGCGGTGATTCTGAGGTTGGATAACTCAGTGGAAGCGCCGTTGATTCGGAAGGCGGATGGGAAGGTTTCTGTGGGGCATGGGAAGACCTTGTTTGATACGGGGCCGGATACGGTATGGGGGGATGCGGTGATTGATTTGAGGCATCCGGAGAAAGGGACCAAACGCTGACTTTGGCTGGCGAATTGTTAGGGACAGGCGTCCAGGGTGAGGCCGACAGGTGGCACGCCTTTCAGGGTGCGAATGCGATGGATTGCAGGCCCGGGGTAGTCGTCGCTACCGCTCCTCGACCCCGCGCTAATAGCTGTAGTCCCTCTCGGGACAGAGAGAGGGTACGATGAATCCTTGGAGGTGCTGGACTACGGTCGGTAGTCCAAGCGATGGGCCGGTTCAGGCCTGGGAGACGAGGTGGTCTCGGAAGATCTTTTCGTCAGCGGGCATGGGGAGGGCGACCTTTTCCTTGTCGGCGAGGATGGCGAGGCGCTCGGGGATGTCGACGATGCCGGCTCCGATTTCCTGTTCCATGACATCGAGGAACTTCGACGGGTGCGCGGTTTCCAAGGTGATGGTGGTATCGCCGGGATGCTCTTCCCGCCAGGCTTGGGCGGCGAGCCAGCCGACGGCGCCGTGGGGATCGATGTTGTAGTCGAAAGTGGACTTCACTTCGCGCACGGCGGCGCGGGTTTGTTCGTCGGTGAAGGCGTAGCCTTCGATCTTGCCGCGCATGGCGTCCCAGGAGTCGCCGAAGAGGGCTTTCATGCGGGCGAAGTTCGAGGGGGCGCCGACGTCCATGGCGTTCGAGATGGTCGCCTGGCTCGGGCGCGGTTGGTAGTCGCCGCTCTTGAGGTAGGCGGGGACGACGTCGTTGATGTTGGTGGCGGCGACGAACTTCTTCACGGGCAGCCCGAGCTGATGGGCGAGCAGGCCGGCGGTGAGGTTGCCAAAGTTGCCACTCGGGATGACGAAGACGGGCTCGGCTTCGACCTGGCGGGCACTATGGATGTAGTAGAACGACTGCGGGACGAGCCGCGAGAGGTTGATCGAGTTCGCGGAGGTGAGGTTGAGGCTTTCGGAAAGTTCGCGATCGAGGAAGGCGGACTTCACGAGGCGCTGGCAGTCGTCGAAGGTGCCGTCGATTTCCAGAGCGCTGATGTTTCCGCCGAGGGCGGTGAGCTGCTTTTCCTGCAGGCCGGAGACTTTTCCTTTAGGATAAAGGATGATCACGCGGGTGCCGGGGACCTTGTGGAAGGCCGAGGCGACGGCGCCACCGGTGTCGCCGGAGGTGGCGACGAGCACGGTAAGCATGCGGTCCTCGTCTTTTGTTAGATGCGCCATGAGGCGGGCCATGAAGCGCGCGCCGAAGTCCTTGAAGGCGAGAGTCGGGCCGTGGAAGAGCTCGAGGATGTGATCCTGAGGTGTTAGAGAGACGAGCGGGGCATCGAACTCGAGGGTGCCGTCGACGATTTCCGAGAGGGCGTCTTCGGGGACATCTTCGCCGAAGAAGGCTTCGGCGACGGCGTAGCCGATTTCCTGAAACGAAAGCTCACGCCAGATTTTCCAGAAGTCCGCGCCGAGGGTCGGCAAGGTGTCCGGCATGTAGAGGCCGTTGTCCGGTGGGAGGGAGCGTAGGATGGCTTCCTTGAGCGGGACGCGGTGGGCGGAGTTGTTGGTGGAGTGGTAGAGCATGGAAACTTTAAACTCAAAATTTCAACGGAAGGCTATAAGTTGGCCTTTTGCTTGAGATTTGAAGTTTAGGGCTTGGAGTTTTTCTCTTCCACGACGTGGACGCCGCGGGGGTTGATCTTGGAGACGTAGGATTGGTTTTCGAGGTTGATGTCGCTGAAGACCTTCTGGACGACGGCGGCGACTTTTCTGGCGCTTTCCTCGCCTTCGCAGAGGGCGAAAACGGAAGGGCCGGCGCCGGAGATGGAGAAACCGAGAGCTCCGGCGGAAAGCGCGGCACGCTTCGCTTTATAAAACTCGGGGATGAGTTTCTGGCGTCGCGGTTCGGCGATGACATCGTGGATCGAGCGCGAGATGAGGCCGTAGTCGGACTGGATCAGGCCGCAGAGCAGGCCGCCGAGGTTGCCGATCTGCTGGGTGGCATTTTGAAGGGGAATCTCCTTGGGAAGGATTTCGCGGGCGACCTTGGTTAGAATCTCGATGTCGGGGTGGACGACGGCGGCCCAGAGGTTGTCGGGCGCGGCGATCTGGGCGAGGTCGAGTTCTTCGTTGTCGCGGATGAAGACGATGCCGCCGAGCAGGCAGGGGCCCACGTTGTCGGCGTGCCAGGCACCATCGGCGGAGGCTTCTCCGGCCATGGCGAAGGGGAGGAGCTGCTTCTTGGAAAGCGGCTCGCCGATCAGGCAGTTGATGGCGTAGGCGCCGGCAACGGCGGAGGCGGCGGAGGAGCCGAGTCCCGAGCCGAAGGGCATCTTCTTGTGAATCTCCATCTCGATCCCGCGGTCGGTCATGCCGAGGTGCTTGAGCAGGTCGAGAGCGGCGACGCCAGCGGTGTTCTTCTCGGGGGCCTTGGGAAGCTTGCCGTCGTCACCGGTGATGGCGGTGATGTGGAGACCGGGCTTCGAGCTGTGGCGGACGACGACTTCGTCGCCGGGCGAATCAATGGCGAATCCGAGCACGTCGTAGCCGCAGGCAACATTGGCGACGGTGGCGGGTGCGAAAACGCGGACTTCCTGAACGGCTTCCTTGAGCATGGGGCGGGCTGTCTAGCAGCCGCCCGCCCGCTTGTCGATGGCTAGTCCGCGTCGGGAAATGCTTCTTCCGTGGAGCTTCAGTGGCTGAGAACGATGCGGTAGCGTGCGTCGCCTTTTTCGAGGTGCTCGATGGCTTCGTTGATCTGATCGAAGCGGAACTTCTCGATGACGGGTCGGATGTCGTGGCGTGCGGCGAAATCGAGCATCTGGGCGATGGTCGCCGGGCTGCCGACGGGCGAGGCGGAAATGGAGTGCTGGCCGAACAGCATCGGCATGATGTCGACGGAGATCGGTTCGATGGTGGCTCCGAGGAAATGGAAGCGGCCTTTCGGCGCGAGGGTTCCGAGAAAATTCGGCCAATCGAGGGCGACGTTTACGGTGGAAAGCACGAGGTCGAATCGGCCGGCAGCGGCTTTGATTTCGCTGGAATCGCGTGAGTTGATCGTTTCGTGGGCGCCGAGTTTGAGCGCTTCTTCGCGTTTGGCCTCGCTGGAGGTGAAGGCGGTCACCTTGCATCCCCAGGCATTGAGGAAGGCGAGAGCCATGTGGCCGAGTCCCCCGATTCCCACGACGGCGACCTCGGCGGTGGGCGGGATGTCGAATTGGACGAGCGGATTGAAAACAGTGATGCCGCCGCAAAGGAGGGGGCCGGCGCTGATGAAGTCGAGTCCGTCAGGCAGAGGGATGACGGCCGGTGCCTTGGCGCGGACCTTGTCGGCGAATCCGCCGTGGTGGCCGACAATGGTCGGTTCGGAATCCGGGCAGAGGTTGTGGTCGCCCGAAACGCAGGGTCTGCAGCTCATGCAGTATCCCGAGTGCCAGCCGAGCCCGACCTTTTGACCCGGCTTGAGGTGGGTGACCATGTCGCCGGTGGCGGCGACGGTTCCGACGACTTCATGTCCGGGGACGAGCGGATACTGGGAAATCCCCCATTCATTGTTGAGCATGCTCAGGTCGCTGTGACAAATGCCGCAGTGGGCGACATCGATCTCCACCTGATCGGGAGCGAGCTCGCCGGGATCGTATTGAAAGGGTGAGAGTTTTCCTCCTGCTTCGGTGGCGGCGTAGGCGTTGATCATGATCGGTATGGGGTGTTTGCTGAGACTCCCGGCCAAGGGACGCCGGGCTGGAGAATAGTCAAACAATCGTCGAAGTCGCGACTCAGAATAGCCCGAAGAACCACTTCTTTGGCTTCTTCCTCTTGTATTTGCCGTCGCCGACCGAGAGGACTTCGACCTCAACCGTGGTGAGACCTTGATCGTAGAAACCGATTTTCTTCGCGGCGCGGGGGGAGAGGTCGATGATGCGATCGCCGATGTAGGGTCCGCGGTCGTTGACGCGGCACTTGACGGATTTGCCGTTTGAAAGGTTGGTGACCTTGACGACGCAGGGAAGGGGAAGGGTCTTGTGGGCGGCGATCTTGTGCCACGGCATGACTTTCTCGCCGATCGCCGTGTCGCCTCTTTTCAGTCCGAAAAACTTCGATTCATTGAACCACGAGGCGGTGCCGACGTCCTGATAGTAGATCGCCTCGTCGACACTCATCGGGTGATAGGTCTGGCCTCGGACGGTGTAGGTGGCGTTCTTGTAGCCTTTGTAATTTCCGCGCGGGTGGGCGCAGGAAACGACGGCGAGGGCCAGGAGGGCGGACAGGATCTTCTGCACGCGGGGATGGTAGCTCAATCTGGGAGCTAGCGACACTCCTCAATCGCATCTCTGCTTTCCTTGGAGAGCTTGGTCAGGGGGAGGTCCACTTGCTTTCCGTTCGCGAGCTTGAAGGTGGCGGTCATGTCGTCGGCATGGACGAAAGAGGCCTTCATCGTGCGGCCGAGGGTGTCGGTCCATTCGCGAATGCCATCGGGATCGCACTGGGTTGCCGAGGATCGATTGGCTTCTTCCGTGTTGCTATCCGGGCGACCCTCTGGAGTTTCTTCGGCGGGTTTGGAGGCGATTTCCTGTTCAACGTTTTTCAGCCACTTGCGCTCATCGGCAGAGATCTGTTTGTAGCAGGCGCCGCTGAGGACGGCGTCAGTTTGAGGGGCGAAGACCGTGATGATGGGGATGACGTTCCCCTTTTCTTTGTAGGTCACATAAGTCTTCTGCTTGATGTCCTCTGGGAGGGCACCGGTTTCGGATTTGCTACCTTTATCCTCGAGGACGAGAACGTAGTCGGAGCGCATTTCCTTGAAGGCGGTCTCGTTACCGAATCGGCATTTTGGGCAGGAGCTGTCGATTTCCGTGTAGATCACGGCGATGTTTTTTCCCTCTTTCGCGGCTTCGGCTTTCGCTTCGGCGTACTGGCTGGCGTTGTAGGTACCTTTGGGCACCTTCTGGGCGGCGGCGATTCCGGAAACGAGAAGACCGAGAAGAATCACTTTTAGAGTCATTCCTATTCCATCCCAGATTTTGGGTGGCACGTCAATGAGGCAGTCAGGGGTGGGGCCTTCCTCGTCGGCCCGGTTTGCCGCTTCGTTTCATGGGGCTGAAACGGAGGCGGCGTTCGACGCTGGAGAGTTCGTTTTTGAGCTGGGTGCGCTTGTGGAGGTAGCGGCTGCGCATGGCGGCGAACTCCTTGGCGCGGCGGATGCCGTGTCTGGTGACAAAGTAGCTGACGATCAGGATGGCCAGTCCGATGATCAGTCCGAGCCATTGCTCGTTTGGTCCGGAAGCAACGATGATGATCAGTCCGAGGGTCCACGCGCAGACGCCCATGATGGCGGGGCTGTATCGATTCGGTTCGACCAGGTTTCCCTGACGGTCCTTGGAGCAGACCCGCTGGCGGAAGTTTTCCCACTCACTTTCGAGGCGCTGGATCTTCTTTTCCAAACGGAGGATGCGCAGTTCTTGTTCGACGGCGTCCTGACGTTTGATGACCTCGTTGAGGATCTTGGAATGGATCGTCGAACGGTCGTGGACGATCTCAAGCTGGGCGGAACAGTAACCGCAGGTGACGAAGCGGATGGATTCGTCGAGGCTGAGATTGGCGCCGCAACTTTGGCAGGCGACTTTGGTGACTTTGACCGACACGCTGCTAGATAGACGGAAATCCAGCGGGTCGGCACTTCCAAAGTTGGAAGGTGATTGGAGCGGGGCGCGACCGGAAAGTCGCCATCCCTCCGATGGCGCTTGGGGGAAGGGCGACTTGCTTATTTCGCCTCGCGCTCGCGGATGAGGGCGAGGGTGGTGGAAACTTTTTCCTTCATCTCCTTGCCGGGCTTGAATTTGACGACGGCGCGGGCAGGGATCGGCACATCTTTGCCGGGATCCTTGGGGTTGCGGCCGATTTTGGCTTTGGTTTCCTTCACCTGGAAGGCGCCAAAGTTGCGCATGACGACGGTGTCTCCGTTGGAAAGCGAGTCAGTAATCGAATCGAGAGTCTTCTGAATGACATCGAAGACCTGTTGCTGGGTCAGACCCGTTTCATTGCTGATTTTGACGACGAGCTCGCGTTTGGTGACAGTAGCCATGGGTGTGAGAGGGTGGGACGGATTCGAATCCGGCGCGGGGGTTTGAGACCATAGGCGGCGACGTTTGTCCCGTTAAAAATTCGTTTTCGTCGCAACTCCATCATGCGGATTCCGTGCCATCGGGATCGGGATGACCGAGAATCCTCGAGGAAGTCCGGAAATGCAGCTTGCCGACCTTTCCAAGCGCTGCGGGTCCATGACGCTCAATGACCTGCTTGCCTGCTTCGATCACGGCGTCGGAGGCTCCGAGGGGTAAAATGACGCCTCCGGCAGCGGAGGTTTTATCGATCCAGTCGACGAAACGTTCGCGGGCGAGGATGGAGGCGGCGGCGACGGCGATATCGGATTCCCCTTTCGTCCGTTGCTCGAGTTCGATGGTGACATGCTCCTTCTTCAGAGCGCGGGCGAGGAGCTCGGGCTGGGCGAATTGGTCGGAGAGGGTGCGGGGGCAGTCGGGGCGCTCCCTGGCGAGGTTGGCGATGACGCGGGCGTGGCCCCAGGCGAGCATGCGGTTGAGGTTGCGGAATTTCGGAAAAAGCTCGTTGTATCGCTCGGGGCCGATGGCGACGATGGAGCTGGCGATGCCGGGGACGCTGCGGATTTTGGCGGATAGCTCACGGATCCGCTTGGCGGAGCTGATGCGTTTGGAGTCCATGATGCCGAGCTCCATGAGAGCGCGGGCGATGGACGCATCGGTGTAGACGCCGGCAATGACGAGCGGGCCGAAGAAGTCGCCCTTGCCGCTTTCGTCGATGCCGAAGTGCGGCTCGAACATGTCGGGCTGATGGACTTCTTCGTAGCCGAGCCGGGCTTCGCCGATGACCTCCGGCTCGAGGGTGAACTTGACGAAGTCCTCGGTCTCCTTTCCCTGAACAAGCACCTTGGGGCCTTTCTGATAGACGGAGACGTTGAGCTTGCCCTTTTTGCCGGCGAAGAGGGTGTAGGGTTTTTCGATGAACTCAAAGTGGTCGCGTTCGAGGATGGCGCGCAGCTTTTCCGCCTGGTCGGGGGTGAGGACGACGGTGTGGGAGGTGACGGGCACGCTGTGATTTAGGACCAGGATCGACAGGATGGGTAGGATTTTGGGTCATTCCATTCATCCCGTTCTTCCCATCTGGCGTTTCTGGGACAGGGTCCGTGCATGCTCAAGCCGCGCTGCGAAAACGATGCTCTGGAAGATCCGGATGGGTTTCGGCGGGCGCTGCGGGCATGGTTTGAATCGCAGGGGAAGGATTATCCCTGGCGGCGGACACAGGATGCCTACGCGATCCTGGTTTCCGAGGTGATGCTGCAGCAGACGCAGATCGCGACGGTGTTGGGGCGCGGTTTTTATGCACGCTTCATGGAGAAATTTCCGGATACGCGGGCGCTGGCGGCGGCGGAGGATGATGAGTTGCTGAAGGCTTGGGAGGGTCTGGGATATTATCGAAGAGCGCGGATGCTGCGCGAGGCGGCGCGGGTGGTCGAAAGGGACCACGCCGGCGCGTTTCCCCGGGATCATGCGGCGGTGTTGGGTCTGCCGGGAGTGGGCCGCTACACGGCGGGAGCGGTGATGTCGTTTGCCTTCGACGAAGCGCAGCCGCTGGTCGATGGGAATGTGGCACGGGTGCTATCACGGCTGATGGATTTTTCCGGGGAGATCGATGGAGGAAAGGCGCAGAAGCAGCTGTGGACGTGGGCGGAGGAGTTGTTGGATCAGGCGCACCCGCGGGCCTACAATTCGGCGCTGATGGAGCTCGGGCAGACGCATTGCCGGACCGGTCAGCCGGATTGTCTCGAGTGCCCGGTTTCGAAATTCTGTCGCACGCGGAGCCCGGCCGAGCTGCCGAAGAAGGGCAGGCGGGTGAAGGTGACGGCGCTCGATGAGCATGTGGTTTTCGCGGAGAGAAACGGCCGCGTGCTGTTGAAGAAGTTAGAGGGAGGACGGCGTTCGGGGATGTGGCGATTGCCGGAACGCCCGGCGGACGAAATCGCATGCTGGGCGCTGCTCCATCAGCGGAAGTATGGAATCACCCGCTACCGGGTGACGCTTCACGTGCATGGCGACGAGGGATTAAAAGAGAGGGCGGGTGAGGTCTGGCACTCGCTGGATGAGGTGGCGGAGTTGGTGATGCCACCGGCAGATCGCGCGGCATTGGCAGCGGTCTTGGGCGATGGAGAAGAAATCGCGTGAGCAGCGGGCGATCCTCTGCTTATCTTGCGCCCACATGAGCCGCTGGTTAGCATTGATGTCTTTGGGCTTGGGGCTTGTGGTTTTTTCAAGCTGCACTCCTCCGCAGCCGGCGGCCAATCCGATTCCGCCGAGCCGTGAGGTGTATCGCACGGCGGCCATGCGGCTGACGGCGATCGTGGTGTCTTCTGAAAGGGACGTGGACCAATGGGTCGGCAGTCGTTTCACGAGAGGCGACGCTCCGGATGATGCGGACGGTGGCTCGGCCATCCCGATCACGGCAGACGGCTACTTTCTAACGGCAGACCACGTGCTGGCCTCTTCGGATGATCGGAACGTCTTCGTGATCTATGGCCGCTCGGGTCGTCTCGGAGCGACCAAGGCGCGGATTGTCTGGCGATCGGCGAGCAGTGATCTGGCGGTGCTGCATGCGCCGATCGATACGCCTGACCACTACCAGTGGACGCCGACCAATGCCTGGGTGCCGCGAGCCACGCCGGTGATGCACGCCGGAATTGCGACGGGTTTCAAGAGTTCCTCGGGAAAACTGATCACCGGCATCCCTCCGGAGACACCGTTTTCCGGACCTCGTCGCTTCAAGCACGACATCCCCCTCGAGCCAGGTGATAGTGGCGGCCCGGTCGTCGATGGTCGCGGCATGCTGGTCGGGGTGAACTCGGCGGTCGAATTCCTGGTGCCATTGGAGACGGCCTTTTTCATTGAATCCGAGGCGAACCGACCGAATGTCGGGAAGTTGATGGCGATGATCGCACGCGATCGGAAAAAGAATGCCAGCCATCGCGTATCTCCCTGACCGATGAAGCTTTTCGCCCTGCTTTTGGTTCCTCTGATGCTCGTTTCCTGCGGGGACGGCAGGCATTGGTCGGAACGTGCCGCGCAGGATCGGATCATGCTTGTTAGGCGGGACCCTGAAACGCTGGGACACAAGCGCATTGTCTATCAGGCCGCGGCCCATCCGGACTTCGCGAGCTTTCTGAATTCGAGCGGCGAACCGGATTTCATCGCTGAGACTTCGAGTGATTCCCGGCAGTACATGATCCTCTATTACCTCGATTCGAGAAATGCCTTTGCCTGCCGATCATGGCGTGGGAGCCAGCAGAGGATGGAGTTCGCCGGGCCCTATCCGATGACGAAGAAGGAGACCGAGTTGCTTCAGGAGCTGAAGGAGAACTCGATTCACACGGCGGATTCCGGGATTGCGTCGGGCCGCCTGCTGATGCCCTAACCGACGGGGGGCTCGTCGTTTCGCAGCTTTTTCCTGAGAGTCGAGCGATTGATCGAAAGGGCGGCGGCGAGGTGGGATTGTTTCCCTTCAAAGCGGCGGAGAAGAATCCGCAGGAGCAGGCCTTCGAGGTCGGCGCTGATGTCCTTGTAGCTCAGTGGCTCTTCAAGCTTTCGATCGACCCAGAACTCCAGGGCGTG
This sequence comes from Haloferula chungangensis, assembly GCF_042664875.1. Taxonomy (NCBI): domain Bacteria; kingdom Pseudomonadati; phylum Verrucomicrobiota; class Verrucomicrobiia; order Verrucomicrobiales; family Verrucomicrobiaceae; genus Haloferula; species Haloferula chungangensis. The sequence goes on from NZ_JBHTBS010000006.1 coordinate 54,857, forward strand.
GGAAAGAGCGCCGTCCTTCGCATGGTGCCGGGGAATGCCGGCGAGGTGCTCGGGGATGAACTGTCGGGTGATGAGCGGCGCGCCGCCGCTGGTGATAATGGCGTAGTTGATGACGTTGTGAAGCTCGCGCAGGTTTCCCGGCCAGTCATACTGGGTGAAGGTGTCGAGCACACTTTCGTCGAGGCGGGTGCTGATGCTGGCATCGAGTTCGCCGAGAAAGCAGGCGCTGAGCGCGGGCAGGTCGTCGAGACGTTCTTTTAGAGGAGGAAGGGAAACCTCGAGGATCTGAAGTCGGTAGTAGAGGTCCTGGTCGAAGCGCCCGTCGGCGACTTGCTTGAGGAGTCCTTCTTCACCGGTCGTGACGATCAGCCGCGGGGCTTGCTTGCCGAGCTGATCGAGGGTCCGGGCAAGCAGGGCTTGGAGCTGGGAGGAGAGAGCGGAGATGGATTCGATGATCAGCGCGCTCTCCCGGGCCTCGGTGACGGCATTTGCCAGTTCGCTCTCATCCAGAAGTGCGGAAGCATGGAGGATCGGCCTGGGAGGAAGGGAGCTGCTGCTCTGCTGAATGATCCGGGCGACGTGGGATTTTCCCGTGCCGGCGGCACCCCGGATGACGACGGCTTGATCGGACGCGCAGGCGTGGGCGATCTGGCGGAAGACCGGACGCATGGCGGGCGAAGCTCCGACGAAGGTGCTCGCCCTGTTCTCATCGGGTCGGGGCGACACTTCCGGCCCGGTGGATATTGTTAGAGACTGGAAAAAGGATTGAAGCTCTTCGAAATCGACGGGCTTGTCGAAGAAGCGGGCGATCCCCAATTTCCTCGCGGCGATGGCGTTCTCGATCTCGCCGTGGGCGGTGACGACGGCGATTTCGGGTTTGTGGGGAAAGTCCCAGCCCTCGATGAGTTCGAGGCCATGCCCATCGGGCAGGCCGATGTCGAGCAGGATGCCGGTGAACTCGTGGGAGCGTAGTAGTTCTCGTGCCCGGGCAAGGGTGGGCGCGAAACTGGTCGTCAGGCCGCAGCGTTCGGCACCGGCGGCGATCGCCACGGCGAGGGCGTGATGGTCTTCAACGATGAGCAGGGAGGCGGGCATGTTAGATCGGTCGCGTGTTCAGGGTGCCGGTGACACAGGCGCCACCATCCTTGAGGTTGCGGGCGGTGAGGGTTCCGCCCTGGGCGCGGACAACGCCGCTGGCGAGGGCCAGACCGAGACCCATGCCGCCTTCCCGTTCGGAATAGAAGGTTTCGCCGAAGTGCGCGAGTGCCTGCGCGGAGAATCCCGGTCCCTCGTCGAGAACGTGGAAGACAACCGAGCTCTCGTCCGTCTGCTCCATTTCCAGCGTGACGGTGCCGCCTTCCGGCATGGCCTTGATGGCGTTGTCGATGAGATTCCGGAAGACCTGCTCGAGGCGCTGGGTGTCGCAGGAAATGATCAGGGACTCCGGAAGCTGGAGCTCAAGCCTGCAACGGTGGAAGTCGAGCAGCGGGGCGAGCCTGCTTTTCAACGAACGTAGCAGCTGGACGAGGTCGGTTTCGGAGCTTCTTGGCGCTTTCGGTTTCGCGACGAAGAGCCATTGGTTGACGAGCGCGGTGATGTGCTCGCCCTCTTCGCGGATCAGCCGACCCTCGCCACGGTCTTGCTGCGCCTCGAGATTCCGGGCGTGCATGATGATCGCTGCGGCCGGGTTCTTGATCTCGTGGGCGAGCGAGGTGGCAAGCTGCCCGAGCAGCGCCATTTTCTCCGAGTTCCGACGCCGTGCCTGCTCGTCTAACAGCTCGCTGCGCTGCTGCTCGAGAGTGCGTGCCAGAATACCGATCTCATCGTGACGGGCGGTGAGCCGGGCAGGAAGTTCGTGGCCTTTTTCGGCGGGAGCCGAGAAGCCGTGCTCGGCGAGGGTCTGTAGCGGGCGGACGACCGAGCGCGCGATGAGAAAGGCGGCGGCGACGGCGAGCAATGTCATGCCGAGCAGCGGGACGAGCGACGAACTGCGGGAAAAATCGAAGAGAGGGCCGACCGGTTCGACGACGACAATCGACCCACGCCCATCGGGAATGGCACGCATCAGGGCGTGATGTTCGCCGATGCGGGCAAGCGTCGGCTCGAGCTCGCGGGCGAGTGCTGCGACCGCTCGTTCTTCCGTCGTCCAGCCGTGTCCGACGACAAGGCCTTCGTCGGGCAGAAAGAAAGCGACCTTCGAGTTCGTGACCTGCGAAAGACTATCCGCGAGTTGCCAGGATCTCGGGAGCTTCAGATTCGTGAGGAAGAGCGCATTGGCTTCCGCCACTTCGGCAAGCCGCTCGTGGGCCTGCTGGCGCTGCTGGCTCGCCGCCCAGAGGAGGGCGAGGGCTCCGGCGGCGGTCGCGATCAGAACCTGCGGCACGATGAAGCGACGGAATAGCCCGCCCCGGCTGCGGGGATCAATCGCGGGATTTGGTGGTGTTTTGCTCAAATCTGAGCGGCTTTATGGATAAAAATTGGCCATTTGGAAGGTTTTTGAACAATCGGTCTCAGCTTTGTTGCGCGATCTTCGTTCATCCGGGCATGAAGACATCCATGAGTTCACGCCGCCAGACGCCCTTTCTTTTCCTCTCACTCGTCGTCGGAGCCAGCACAGTTCTGAAAGCGGCTCCCGAAGAGCTCGAGGAGCTGGATCCGACCATTGTGACGGCGGGGAGGATCGAGGAAAGCCTCATGGACACGCCCTACACCGTGGAGGTGATCACCGAGGCTTTCATTGAAGACAACAGCAGCCGGACCTTGCCCGACGCTCTCCAGTTCACGCCGGGTGTGCTGGTGCAGAAGACGGCTTACGGTCACGGCTCGCCCTTCATCCGCGGCTTCACCGGACGGCAGAACCTGCTGCTTGTCGACGGAGTGCGGCTCAACAACTCGCTCTATCGGGGTGGTCCGGTGCAGTATTGGAACACGGTTGATCCTTATTCGCTCGACCGCATTGAGTTGATCAAAAGTCAGGGTTCGGTGCTCTACGGGTCGGATGCGGTGGGCGGCACGCTGAATGCCTTCAGCAAATCGTCGGGTTTCGAATTCGAGGAGGCCGGCCAATTTTTCAACCACGGCTCCGGCTACTATGAGTTTCGTAGTAATGGTGACGGGTCGCACATCGGACGGCTCGAGACCTCATTCGGCGTGGGTGAGAAATTCGGCGTGCTGCTTGGGGTGACCGGCAAGGAGTTCGGCGACATCCGCGACTCAGGTGTCGGCCTGATGACCAACACCGGCTATCCGGAACAGGACCTCGATCTGCGGTTCGACATGGCGTTGAATCCGGACACGACGCTGACCTTCGTCCATCAGAACGTGAACCAGGATGGTATCTGGCGCTGGCACTCGACGATTTACAATCCGGGCTGGCAGCACGACGGCCACGTGGCGGCGCCGGGGACTTACAAATCGCGAATCTATGACCAGGAGCGCTCGCTGACCTACATCCGTGTGGCCGGCGAGAATCCGGACGAGTCGGCATGGATTTCGAACTGGTCGGCAACGATTTCCTATCAGACCGGCCGCGACAGCGAGTCGCAGGACCGGAGTGCGGTCGCGCGGGTGGACCGCCGCTATCAAATCGCTGAGGTGGATACACTCGGCTTCGACCTGTCATTTGAATCGCCGCTGGCTGACGGCGATCTGGTTTACGGGCTCGACTACTATCACGACTCGGTGGACTCGTCGGGCTATCGTGATCGTGGAGCGGGCATGGTGTATGATCCGAGTTTCCGCCCGGTGGCGGACGATTCCTCCTATGATCTTTTCGGTGCTTTTGCGCAGTATGTGTGGCGGCCGACCGAGCGGTTCGAGCTGACTGCTGGCGGTCGCTACACCTATGCGGAAGCCGAGCTCGGCCGTTATTATGATCCGGCGGCGGGGGGCGATCTTTTTGGGGCGACGCAGCACTGGGATGACTTCACCGCCTCGTTGCGGGCGCTTTACCGGATCAATGATTGCTGGAATCTCTACGGTGGCGTTTCCCAGGCTTTCCGGGCACCGAACCTGAACGACCTATCAGGCAATCTAACAACCCGCTCGGGAACGCCAACACTTGGATCCGTGGGAGTGGAGCCCGAGGAGTTCGTCACATGGGAAATCGGCGGGCGCTACACCACGGATGACCGCTATTTCAATGCGGCGGTCTTTTACACCGACATCAGCGATACAATCACCAGTGTTCCGACGGCTGCGGGCTCGTCGACAAGCGTCACCACCAATGGCGAGGATGGCTACATTTACGGCATCGAGCTGGAAGGGGCCTGGGAGTTCACGCCGGGTTGGACGCTTTCGGGCTTTGTCGCCTGGCAGGATGGAGAAACTGAAACGCCTGCATTCTTCGGAGGACCGCTGGTTGAGGAGCCGGTATCGCGATTGCTGCCCCTGAGCGGATCGCTTGCCCTGCGCTGGACGCATTCATCGGACCGACTGTGGGTCGAAGGTCGCGTGCTGGCAGCCTGCGAGCAGGACAAGCTGACGGCATCGGATCGGGCGGACAATCAGCGGATTCCTTCGGGAGGGACGCCGGGCTATGTCGTGGCGATGCTGCACGCCGGCTGGCAGGCGACGGACAATCTTGAGCTGACCTGTGGTTTGGAGAACCTGACGGATGTGGACTATCGCATTCACGGCTCGGGCCAGAACGAACCGGGCTTCAATGCCATCGTGGGCGCAAAACTGAGCTGGTAGGGAGTTGCCAGAGGCAGGGGAATGCCCGACAAAGCCCGCGTGATTCGTAAGGCATTCCTTCTTGGTGCGGGGCTCGGGACCCGGCTTCGTCCTCTGACTGATATCCTGCCAAAGCCCTTGGTGCCGCTTTTTCATCGCCCGCTTGTCGAGTGGGCGATGAAGGCCTGTGAGGAGGCGGGTGTGACGGAGTTTGCGATCAATACGCATCACCTGCCGGAGCGATGGAAGATCCCCCGCCGCCAAGGCTATGGGGGGCAGGCGGCAGATGGGGGATGGTTGATGGCAGATGGGGAAGGTCGCGTCTGCAAAGGAGGGAACGGATTGGTGGCGGAGAACGCGGTCTGGAAGGGAAAGCCGGTGAGTTTGTTTCAAGAGCCGGTGCTGTTAGAGACGGGGGGTGGGATCAAGAATATCGAGGCGTGGGTGGGGGATGATGATGTGCTGGTGCATAACGGTGACATCTATTCGTCGATGCCGCTGGAGAAACTGATGGCGGCGCATGAGGCGTCGGGGAATGTGGTGACGCTGGCATTGCGCTCCGATGGGGTGGCGAAGCACATCGCGATCGAGGACGGACAGGTTCTGGATATCCGGAAGATGCTGGGGAAGGCGGAAGGGACGCATGTTTTCAGCGGCATTTACGTTTTCTCGCCGAGCTTGTTAGAGAAAATCCCGGCGGGTGAGAAGGTGTCGGTGATCCCGGCATTCCTGGAGCTGGCGAAGGAAGGGAAGCTTGGGGGTGTGGTGCTGGATGAAGGCCTGTGGTTTGATCTGGGAGATGCGGAAAGTTATCTGGCGGCGCATCGCGAGCTGGGTCTGGCGGAAGCGATTCATGCGGATGCGGTGATCTCGCCGGAGGCGGTGGTGGAGCGCAGTGTGATCGGGCCGGGCGCGGTGGTTGGTGCAGGAGCGGTCGTAAGGGACTCAGTGCTCTGGCCGGGGGTGGTGGTAAAGGAAGGTGCGGTGGTGGAGGGAGAGATTGTTTGTCGTTGATGAGAGGCGCGACGCCCCCGTCGCGCAGGTGGGGGGTGAGGCGGGCGGGTTCGGGGCTTCGGGCTTTTGGGATCAGGATTCAGGGGGCAGGGGTTAGAAAGACAAAAAGGCAAGGGGGCGCGACAGCGTCTTCGGTCTTTCTGACCCCTGAATCCTGGCCCCTGGACCCAAAGGCGTGTCAGGGCGGTTGGGGCTCTTTCGTGAAACCGAAGAACTCAAACTGATTGGGTTACTGAGCAGCTGCCTGCTTCGCTGAAACTTCGAAGGCCAGGGAAGTCGTGGCTCCTTGGGAGAATGAGGGTTGGAGCAATCTTCATGGGTAGTTCGGCTGGGGCTCCGTCGGGGATTGCAAATCCCCGCTCCTTGGGGGCTTGAAGTTCAGCTTGCTCCGGGGCAGTTTGATGGAATGAAGGGCTTGCTCGTTTGGATTTTGACGATGGGGATGGCTTTTGGGCTGGAGACGGCGGGGTGGCGAATTTCAGTGGATAAGTTGGTGAATGGTGGATTGAAGAATCCGAAGGTGGAGAAACTGGAAAAGGCTCCGGCGGAGTCGGCTTTCTTTGAAGCGGGGGATGAGCTTTGGGATTTGTCGGGGGCGGTGGAGTTGGAACTGTGGGGTGTCGTTGAGAGTTTACGTAATGTTGATCCGTTTGCGGTTCCTGAAGAACCTTGGGTGGTGGATCACGTGGGATTTGGTGGGGAGTGGCTGGTGTGGAATGCGAGTTCAGGAGTGATTGTGGGACGGACGACTTTGGCGGAAATGGCGTTGATTGAGGATACGCTCGATCTGAGAAGTGAGCCGTTTCACCTACGAAAGACCATTGAGGTCGGAGCAAAGGCGAAGGAGAAACGAGTGTCGCTGATCAGTCGCAGTGGCGAGATGGCGAAGATAGAAACTGAGTCGATTGATTTGGATGTGGCGACCAATGTGGATCAGGACCTGAAATGGCTGGACCTGCAATTGGCGGTGACGATGGACGCGGGTGAGAGCGTCAAGGAAGAGGTTCAGACGGGAGTGACGATGAAGCTGGGTCAGGAGATGAAGGTTGCGGCGTGGAAAGATGCTTCACGGGACTGGGAAATGACGGCGAACGCCGAGGCGTTGACGGTCTATGGAATTCCGGTGGGGGCGGTAAGGTTGATTGAAAGTGAGGGACGGGTTGTCGGGATGGGCATGGATCGGCCATACGATGACAAGCGGCTCGACGGGAAAAAACTTGGCGACGGACTTTTTGTTAGGCTCTTTCCGGTGCCGCCGGATTTTATTGAGCGCATCACTTACGAGCCGGATGGGAAAAAGACGAAGAAGTCAGCTTGGAAATTGCCGGACATGGAAGTTCCGGAGCCGCTCAAAACATCACTGGCAGGAAGATACATCGATGTCTCAGGTCCGTTGAAGTCGAACGGCGTGCGGTTTGAGCATGGGTCGGCGGTGGCGGGCTTTGATCCTCGGAGGTCGATGGTGCTGCTCGTGAATGATGCAGAGAATCAGGATATGGCGGAGGCGATTTTTGCTTGCTGTGATGGTGGGTCGCTGTTCGTTGTAGAGCTCAACTTTGATTGGGAAGATGGGGCATGCATGCTCCTGCTGAGGTCGGGGGAGAAGGCGTGGATTAAGAGGACGAAGGGTGAGAAGGAGGTTTCGAGCCTGGAGGCGGCACCGAATGTGGGATCGGATGGGAAGGTCGTGGATTTGAGGTTTTTCCTGCAGACGATGGAGGGAGATGCGTTGAACACGGCCGTGACGTTGGCGGAAGGAGTGCCGGTGGAGGTGGGGAGTTTTTTGAAAGGTGGAGTGGAGCGGAATGTCAGGGTGACGGCGAAAGTGCTGGAAAGTGGGAGATAGGAAGTGGGTTACCCAGGTCGCGCTGGGTAGAGAGCGAGGTTCAGCACTTCGGGCTTTTGGGGCCAGGATTCAGGGGGCGGGGGTCAGAAAGACAAAAGGCAAGGGATCGCGACAGCGTCTTCTGGCTTTCTGACCCCTGAATCCTGGCCCCTGTACCCAAGGGCTGGTCAGGGCGGTTGGGGCTCTTTCGTGAAACCGAGGGACTCAAGCTGTTTGGCTTGCTAAGCGACTAAAGTCGCTGCTCCTTGGGTCGAATTAGGACAGTTTCCCCTTGTCGGGGTGGGATCGGGTCTGGAATCTCCGGCCGCGATGTCCGCTGAAACCATTCTGACCACTACCCGCCAGTTCCTCGAGGTCGACCCGATGGTGCGAATCACCATCGAACCGATCAAACGTGGGGCGTCGGGGCGCACGATCGTACGGGTCAAAACGGATAGCCGTGACCCATTCATCGGGATCAACTGGACGGATGAGCGTCCCGATAACGACTTCTATCCTGCAGTTTCGGATTTCCTGTCGAAGGCCGGGATCAATGTGCCGGAGCTCTATCACCGTGACATGCGCTGGCGCGTGGTGCTGGTCGAGGATCTGGGCGACAAGGATCTCCTCTCGATGAAGGATGAGCCTTTTGAAAAGCGGGAGCCGTTCTACCGCTCGGCGCTGCAGCAACTGGACAAGTTGTTCTATACGCGGGGGGCCAAGGACATGGAATTCAACCCGGAGTTCGATGAAGAGATGTATGGCTGGGAACAGGAATACTTCTTTGATCATCTGGTGGATGGCTTGTTAGAGATGGATTCTTCCGAGCTGCGCAAGTCGTCGGAGCTCGCGGCCCTGGCGAAGCGCTTGGGGAAGAGTGCGCGGCATCTGGTGCACCGTGATTTCCAATCGCAGAACTTCATGCTGAAAGGCGATAAGGCCTACTGGATCGATTTTCAGGGCATGCGTCGCGGACGGCAGGAGTATGATCTGGCTTCGCTGGTCTTCGATCCCTACATGAATCACTCGGAGGAGGATCGGGAGAAGTTGCTCGATCTGTGGGAAGAGATTTCCGAGGAGCGTCCGGTGCCCCAGATTTTCCACGAATGTGCGGCTCAGCGGCTGATGCAGGCGCTTGGAGCCTACGGGAAAATCATCACCAAGCAGGGCGACGACTGGTACCGTCAGCATGTGCCGGTGGCGGCGAAGATGCTCGGCGTGGTGACCAAGGGAACGGATCTGGAGCCCTTGCTGGCACCGGTGATCGCGAAGGCCGAAGCCTTTGTTTGATGGCTGCGGGCGCACTCGCTCCTTTTCACGGGGCAGGATTCCGGGTTCGTTGAAGAGGTGATCCGCACGGGACATCATCGCATGGCTGCCGCCGTCGCCTCATTGGGCGTCGGACTGCTGCTGCTGGCGATCACGCCAAAGGTGGGATTCCTGGAAGAGGCGGACCGAAAGTGGTTCGGCGTGCTTTCTGGAAAGGGTGAGGCGGTCGTCGGGCAAGGGACGCTCGAAGACCCGCGACGGACCGAGGAAATCGAGCTACCGGAGGAGGTGTCACCGGCGGGGCTGCTTTTTCTCGACGATGATCATGACGAATATTTTGAAGCGACGCCACCGGTGCCGACGGATCTGGCAGTGGTATTTTCGCGGCTGAAGACGCAGGGGGTGGAGCATTTCGGGGTCGGCTATCCGCTGGGGTGGAAGGAGCCGGATACCCTGGCGCTGGAGGCGATGCGCGCGATGATGGATCGTCTCGAGGGGACAGTGCTCGGATTTCAGCTGAACAACGGAACGGTGGGCGAGCCGGTGCCGGTGCCGTTTCAGCGCTGCTCGATTGCCTATGCGGAGGTCGGCGGGGACCGGAGCAAGCTGCCGGTCGTGAACAGTCTGCAGGGGGAGACTCCGGAATTTGGTGGGGAAAAGACGCGGGCCGGGTTCACCTTGTTGGGAAACGAGGATGACGAGAGCGAGCGGGCGTATCTGCTGGCGCGCTGGGATGACCGGGTGGTGTTTTCGCTGCCTCTGGCCTCGGCGATCGTGAGGCTGGGCGTGCCGCTGGATCAGGTGAAGGTGGAGGCCGGAAAGCAAATCCGTCTCGGAGCGGAGGGTCCGCGGATCCCGATCGATTTTCGGGGGCGGATCAAGCTCCCAACTGCCGAACCGGAGCTGCTCAAGGCGGCGGCGACGGCGGTGATCAGCAAGACCCTGCCGGACGGATTCGGGGAGATGGACGTGCCGGTTTACCTGGTCGATAGCCGGCTGGGGGCGAGCAAGTTCGAGCGTGAATGGGGAGAGATGCTGCCGCGCATTGATTCAGTGATCCGGAGTGCTCCGCGGCGGGTGGGCCTGAAGGAGGTGCCCCGCCCAGAGCCCATTGTGGAAATGCTGGCGCTCGTTGCAGTGGCTCTTGTTGGTGCCTGGTTGCTACGTGCAAAAGGGGTGTTCGGTCGGATGATTCAGGCGGTCTTTCTCTGCGGACTTGTCGCCGCGGCGCTGGCGGCCGTCATTCGCTACTACTCGCTGGCACCGCTGCCGCTGGCGTTTCAGATGGTGCCGGTGGCGGCGCTGCTGATGGTGATGATGACGGAAGGCAGCGGGAAGATCGAGGTGGTGCGGGCGAAGTCGGTGGAGGCTGAGGAGGTGGCGACGAAGCCGCCAAAGAAGGGGAAGCGACGGAAGCGTTGAGCGGGTGATGTCAGCCGCAGGTAGCTGGGATAGGGTTTTGAGAAGGAACGGATGAGGACCGTTAGGGTGGACAAGAGTGCCCGCCCTCCTTACTTAATCGCTCGCGATGAGCCTCCAGCAGCCGACACAGAAAGCCGAAGCCCTGATCGAAGCCTTGCCCTATTTGCAGGCATTCCGCGGGAAGACCTTCCTGATCAAAATGGGCGGATCGGCGATGGAGGATCCGGATCTCGTTCGGAAAGTGATGCGTGATGTCGTTTTCCTCGAAGTCGCGGGCATCAATCCGATCATCGTCCATGGTGGCGGCAAGGCGATTTCTTCGGCGATGAAGGAAGCCGGGCTCGAAGCGGAATTTGTCGGCGGCTTTCGTCGGACCACGGAGGAGGCGATTTCGATCGTCGAGAAGGTGCTCTCCAACGAGATCAACCCCGGGCTCGTGCAGATGATCCGTGAGTTTGGCGGCAAGGCCACAGGGATTTCCGGGACGGACGTCTTTCTCGGCGAGAAGATGAAGGTCAGGGACAAGGACGGCAATCCGGCAGACATTGGCCGGGTGGGCGAGGTCGTAGGCTGCCAGCTCGGACAGATGGACTCGGCTCACAAGGCGTCGATTGTGCCGGTGATTTCGCCGCTGGCTTCAGAGCTCGCAACCGGTAAGCCGCTCAACATCAATGCCGATCTGGCGGCGGCGGCACTGGCGAAGGAGTTGCGCGTGACAAAACTGGTGTATCTTTCCGATGTGCCCGGTCTGATGAAAGACCCATCCGATCCATCGACCTTGATCAAATCGGTGAACCGGGAGCAGGCCGAGGCACTCCTTGCTGACGGGACGATTTCGGGCGGGATGATTCCGAAAGTCCAGAGTGCGATGGACGCCCTGAATGCGGGTGTCAGGAAAGTGCACTTCGTCGATGGACGATTGCCCCACGCGCTGTTGTTAGAGATTTTTACGGACTACGGGATCGGCACTGAGGTGACTCGGTGAGTTCGCTACATCCTGTCTTCGTTCCGTTGGGACGGTTGATGATAGCCGTGGATGATCACAGCTATCATGGGAAAGCCCGATGAGGTCGGGAGGACCGCCGTATCAGCAAATCAGCAAATCAGCGCTCGAGGATCTCGACTTCGTAGCCGTCGGGATCGGTGACGAAGGCCATTTTGCGCTCGCCGCTGGTGAACTTCTCACGCCACTTGCTGGGCCAGATTTCGATGCCGGCTTTTTCGACAGCGTCGCAGTATTCGACGATGTCAGGCACGCCGAGGGCGGTGTGCATGAGGTCCTCGGGGCAGGTCGTCTTGTAGTCTTCGGACCAGGTGAGTTCGAGAAAGGCGTCGTTGCCAGGGAGTTCGAGGAAGGCGAGTTGGTTGCCTTGGGGCGAGGCCTTCCGTTCCTTTTCCTGATAGCCGAGGACCTTGTAAAAGGCGATGGAGCGGTCGAGGTCCTGGACGCGGATGCGGGTGTGGAGGAATTTGATCATGTCGGCGGGAGTCTGAACCTGGATGCGGGATGCGGGAAGGGGAAAGCGCTGAGAGATAGAGCGCGAGCAGCCGAGAGGCTGCAGGTTTTCGGATTCCCCGGCCGCCGCAGCAGGATGCGCAATCTTGCTGAATTTTGAGGCATGGTTTGGTGTGAGGTGGCGACGTGGGTGGTGCTGTGCTAGGCTCCGAATGCCATGAAAACGATAGTAGCCGCAGTAGATTTCTCAGACTCGACCCCGGATGTCATCGATGCCGCCGTGAGTATGGCAGGAGCATTTGGTGCGATGCTTCATGTGATTCACGTGCTGGAGCCGGAGCCCGCCTACACGGCCTACGGATTTACTCCCGATGAATTCCCGGCGATGCATCTTTTCCAGGATGAAGCGAGGAAACGCGCCACCAAGCGGCTCGAATCGCTCGCCGCGCCACTCACGGATGTGACGGTGAAACTGATCGAAGGCAGCCCGCTGATGGCGGTGCTGGACTACGTGAAGGCCTCGAAGGCTGACCTGGTGATCCTGGGAACGCACGGACACGGCATGGTGGCTTCGCTGCTGCTGGGCTCCGTGGCGGAAGGCATGGTCAGGAAAGCAGTGGTGCCGACGATGGTGATTCCGGTGAAGGAGAAGGAGTGAGTTGCAGGCGGAGCTAAGAGGTGCTTTGCAGGCCTTTTGGGGACAGGATTCAGGGATTAGGAGTCAGAAAGACAACGAGCACGCGCCAGCACCTGCCTTTCCAGCCCCTGAATCCTGACCCCGAAAGCCGCGAAGGACCGGGTCGCTTGTTTGCAGCTTGGGCTGCCGGACCGCCCGACAGGACAGGAATGCCCTTGCTCCCTTTGGTGGGATGGCTAGTCAGAGGCATGGCCAGACGTTCCTTCAGCATGATGCTCGCGTGGCGGTATCTCAATCCGCGGCGTGCGATGCTTTCAGCGGTAGCGCTGATCTCGACAACCGGCGTGGCCTTCGGGGTCTTCGCGCTGGTTTCGGTGATGTCGATTTATTCCGGCCTGGAGCGAGAGGTGAAGAGCCGGATTCTGGGCTTTATCCCGCACGTGAGGCTCGACTACGCGCCGATGGTGGGGATGCGTTTGCCGGTGTCGGACTGGCGGGGCACGGCGGAGGCGGTCGAGAAGCTGCCGGGGGTGGTGGATGCGGGGGCTTTTGTGCAGGACAGCCTGCTGATCGATATCGCGGGCTACCGGACGGCGGGGACTTTCCGCGGAGTGGATTCCGAGGACCCGGCGGAGGTCGAGGGAATTTCGAAGATGCTCGATATGGAAGGTCACCCGGCGAGCTCGTCGGACATGGGACTCGATGACCGGGTGGTGATTTCCTCGAAGATCGCGAAGGCCTTCGGCGCCAGGGTGGGCGATACCGTGCGCTTGCTGACCTTACGGAATTTCGAGGAAGTGGAGCGGGTCTTCAAAGTGACCGAAGATCCGCCGGTGAGGGAAAAGTATGCGGAGCAGCTGGCGACGGTGAAGGAGGTATCGCAAGAGCACTGGGTGGTGAATGGCGACAAGTCGGAATATCCGCTGGAGTTCGACGAGAAAATCTACGGTCCGCTGTTTCAGATCTACAATGAAGGGGTCCGCGAAGCGGAGCAGCAAATCATCGAGGGCGCGTTGCTGCTGCTCGATAGCAGAAGCGAAGACGCGGAGCGGAATGTTCTGGTGATGGGGCGTGAGGCAAAGGAGGAGTTTTTCGCGATGCTCGCGGAGCTGGAAACGACGGATGTCGAGAAGATGGATGCCGAGATATTGAAGGGCATTCGTGAGGTGGTTCTGCCCAAGGAGGCGGAGATCATCGGGATCTACTCGGCTTCGCAAATGGCGATGACGCCGGATGTGTTCATGCCACTCCACCTGGCGCAGGATCTGGCGGGGCTGGGCAATGGCGTGCAGGGCGTGAGCGTGCGGCTCGACGATCCCTATCAGGTTGGACCGGTCGTCGATGAGATTCAGGCAGCGCTGCCACCGGAGTGGAAGGCAACGACCTGGGTCTCGGAGTTGTCGGACTTTTCGGCGCTGATCGAGCAGCAGCGGGTGATGATGTACATCGTGCTCTCGTTGATCGTGGTGGTGTCGGCGTTTTCGATGACGGCGGTGATGTTCACGGTGACTCTGCAGAAGCGCCGGGAGGTGGGCGTGATGAAGGCGCTCGGCGCGGCACCGGGTCAGATTGTGAGGGTGTTTGCCTATCAGGGGGTGATCCTTGGCGCGCTGGGGGCGGTCATGGGAGTGATCGGAGGCTTGTTGCTGGTCCGTTTCCGGGAGGGAATTCAGACGGGGATGCGCAGTGTGGGATTTGATCCGTTTCCGGCGGACTTCAATGGTTTCGCGGTCCTGCCGGCCCACGTGAATCCGGGTGAAGTGATTGCGATTGGGGTCTCGGCCTTTGTGCTCTGTTCGCTGGCGGCCTTGTTGCCGGCGTTCTTTGCGGCGCGGAGTGATGCGGCGAAGTCGTTGCGAAATCTTTGAGGGGGAAACCCGCGACGGGAAAGTCGCCCTTCCATGATAGGTGGTGCCTGAGGGATGCGCCAATTCCCACGCGATGGCGTCGAAAAGATGGCCCGTTTTGTAGTGGTTGAACCCGGAGCTTTCGGGTGGGATGGCGCCCTTGATTAAGGAAATTTGGGATCTGGCGACGAGTCCGGGAGTGCTGCCCTTCAGCCTCCTGCTCGGCCCCATGGTCCTGTTTTGGATCACCTGCTTCATCGGAACCCTGGATTTCGATTTCATCGGCATCGATTTCGGAGATGGAGGTGTCGACTCCGGTGATGGGGGGACTTTGTTCGGGGGCTCGATTCGCTGGCTCTTCAAGTTCATGCATGGCGACGTGGTGCCGCTTCCCGCCTTGGGAAGCTTCATGTTGGTCTATGAATGGGGCGGAACCATGCTTGGGAACCATTTCTGGAATCCCACCGAAGATTTGAAGCAGGCAGCGATCATTGCCGGATGGGCGCTGATTCCTGCCGTCGCACTTACTAAAATGACCGGATCACTCCTGCGGCCGATGTTTTTTGCGCTGAAGGGCACGGAAGGCGAGGCGAAGCCGGTGGTCGGGCGCAAGGGCCGGGTGCGAAGTGGCGTGCTCGATGAATCTTCCGGGCAAGTGGAGGTCGAAGACCCGGAGGTGCCATTGCTGATCAATGCCCGCTTGCTTCCCGGCTCGGTTCCTCGCGCCAAAGGCGATCTGGTAGTCGTGGAAAGCCACGACAAGGAGCGTGACATTTATTTCGTAAAGCATCTAACAAACATCGAATCCTGAATCTTATGAACACCAATACACTGGCCTTTATAGAAGTTCCCGCGATCGTCGGGGTCATCCTCATGGTCCTCCTCGGGATCGGGGGGCTCATATTCGTGGTGGGTCTCGTCTATGCGATGCTCTATCGAAAGGTAAGGAAGGGCACCGCACTGATCCGAACCGGTATCGGTGGCACCCGGATCAATTTCAACGGCATGCTCGTCTTCCCGGTGTTCCACCGCCTTGAGACGATGGATATTTCGCTGAAGCGGATTGAGATCGACCGGACGGCAAAGGGGGGGCTGATCTGTAAGGACAATGTTCGAGCCGATATCAAGGTGGCGTTTTTCGTGCGGGTAAATCACGCGGATGAAGACGTGCTGCGGGTCGCTCAGTCGGTCGGATGTGAACGGGCGAGCTCGCAGGATGCGATCCGCGAGTTGTTTGATGCGAAGTTCTCGGAAGCGCTGAAAACCGTGGGAAAACGTTTCGACTTCATCGCACTTTATGAAGATCGCGACACCTTCCGCGATGAAATCCTGAAGGTCATCGGAACCGATCTGAATGGCTTCGTGCTTGATGACGCGGCGATCGATTACCTGGAGCAGACACCTATTGAGTCGCTCGATCCCGACAACATCCTCGATGCGGAAGGCATCAAGAAAATTTCCCACCTGACCGCTGAGCAGGCGAAGCTTTCGAACAACATTCTCCGCGACAAGGAGAAGGTCATCAAACAGCAGGACGTCGAAGCCCGCGAAGCGATCCTCGAGCTGGAACGTCAACTGGCGGAAACCGAGGCAAAGCAAATGCGCGAGGTGCAAACCGTGCAGGCGCGCGAGGAAGCCGAGACGGCGAAAGTACGCGAAGAAGAGCGCCAGAAGGCCGAGCGCGCACGCATCAGCGCGGATGAGGAAATCGAAATCGCAAACGAAAACAAGGAGCGCCAGGTGCTCGTTGCGCTGCGCAACAAGGAGCGGACCGACGTGGTCGAAGTGGAACGCGTGAAACGCGACCAGCAACTCGAATCGATCGAGCGCGAACGTCTCACGACCCTCAAGGACATCGAAAAGGAGAAGGCCGTCGAAGTGGAGAAGAAGGCGATTCAGGATGTCATCAAAGAACGCGTCGCGGTCGAGAAACTGGTGGTCATCGAGCAGGAGCGCATCAAGGACACCGAGGCATTTGCCGGTGCGGACCGTGAGAAGCAGGTCAAGGTGACACTCGCCGAAGCCACAGCTCAGGAAGATGTGATCAAGCGCGTCAAGGAAGCCGAAGCCGATCAGGAATCGGCCAAGCTGCGCGCGGACAAGGAGCTTTACGAGCGCGTGAAAGCGGCCGAAGCCGAGAAGAAGGCGGCCGAGCTGCACGCCGAAGAAGTGGTGATCGCCGC
The DNA here is from genome assembly GCF_042664875.1 of Haloferula chungangensis. Lineage (NCBI taxonomy): Bacteria > Pseudomonadati > Verrucomicrobiota > Verrucomicrobiia > Verrucomicrobiales > Verrucomicrobiaceae > Haloferula > Haloferula chungangensis. Next base: position 71,184 of record NZ_JBHTBS010000006.1, read on the forward strand.
CGAGGCCGAACAGGCATCGAGCGAGAAGATCTCCGCGGCGAAGAAGCTGCTTGCCGAGGCAATGACCAAGGAGTCCGCCGCGGTGGGCTTGGGCGAAGTCGAGGTGCTCGTGGCCAAGGCCGATGCGACCCAGAAGCAGGGAGCTGCCGAAGCGGAAGTGAATCGACTGAAGTTCGACGCCGAAGCTCAGGGCATCCACCAGAAGGCCGAAGCGATGAAGCTCTTCGAGGAAGCCGGTCAGTCACACGAAGAGTTCAAGCTGAACCTCGAGAAGACCAAGGCGGTCGAGTTGGCCGAGATCAACATTCAGAAGGACATCGCCGAAGCTCAGGCTGCGGTGCTTGGCGAAGCCATGAAGTCCGCGAAGATCGAGATCATTGGTGGCGAAGGCAAGTTCTTCGACCAGATCGCCGGTGCCATTTCCAACGGCAAGTCGGTCGACCGCCTGGTCGAGCACAGCGAAGCGATCCGCGATGTGAAGGACACCTTCTTCAATGGCGACCCGGAGTACTTCAAGACCCAACTCAAGGATTGGGCCGGGCAGTTTGGAGTGACCGCGGACGACGTGCGGGACCTGACGATTGGTGCGGCTCTCTCAAAACTTCTTCTCGATGCAACCGGTGAGACCCGCAGCAAACTGATCGGCTTCCTCGGCGGCGCGGACCGCTTTGGTCTGGCGGATGAGAAGGCGAGTAAGGTTCTGAAGTGAGAAATTGAACCACGGAATACACAGAATACACGGAACTGGAACTGCTGCAGGATATGAATTTATTACTGAAGGAGGAGACCCATGCGATACTTGGAGCGTGCTTTGAGGTTTATCGAGAGAAGGGGTGTGGGTTCGTGGAAGATGTGTTTCAGGAATGTCTGGAAATTGAATTTGGAATTCTTGGCTTGCCGGCAGTGGCACAGCCGGGACTCGAAATCCAATACAAGGGGCGAACCTTGAGAAAGAGGTTCGTCCCCGACTTTATTTGTTACGATCAGGTGATATTGGAAATCAAAGCAGTCAAGGCGTTCGATGATATTCGTCGGGCACAGGTGATGAACTATCTGAAAGCGACAGGTAAGAAAGTCGGGCTGTTAGTGAACTTCGGGCATCACCCCAAAGCCGAGTTTGAGAGATTCGTCCTCTAGGATTTCCGTGTATTTCGTGTATTCCGTGGTTCCCCAATAATATGTCCGAAGAAAACAAAGCCGACCAGCTTGAGGGTGGGGCGTATGAAGTGATTCGTGCGCGACTGGAGGAGCATGGGTCGAAATTGCGAGCGGGGATGGAGGTGCTCAACGCCCAGCGCCTCGAAGTATTCGGTGGTGTCGATACGGCCCTTTTGGGAACCGAGCGCGTATCCACGGAGCACAACTGCGTGGCCCGCGACCTGGTGGCAGTGGGGCGTCGGCGCTTTCTCTTCGGCTATAACATTCAGTTCGGGCTGAAGCAGACGACCGACATTGAGGATGTCTTTGCGGCGTACGATTATGATCACGAAACGCACAGCTTTACTCCGGTCCCGGTCACGGAAATTCTCGGTGACTCGCGTTTCATTGAAGACTTCCAGTATCTCTACAAGTACTATCGCGAGACAGTCTTCCTGAAGTTCCTGGTGATCGGGCCGAACCTGTTCATCGCGATGCGTGCGGGCAAGTCGCTGGATGACATCAAGGTCTTCAAGTGGCGGATGCTTGGCGGCGGAAAAATGGAATACGTCGGCAACCGCTTCGACCACGAGTATGTCTATCCACGACAGCAGGAGTTTGATTGGGTGCGCGCCCACCGGGGGATGCATCGCTCGGGTGAGCATCCGCATATTTCGATCAACGACCGGGTGTTTGTGGAAACGGTCGGCGGCGACCTGACGGTGAAGATCGAGGATAATACCGAGTCGGGTGCAGGGATTTATTCGGAACCGGTGACCGAGAGCGATCAGACGCTTGATGATGCGGAGATTTTCTATGCCGAAGTCGGCTCGCTGATTCTGATGAAGATCCTTCCCTATCGGGAGAGCCTCCATCGTTATCTGGTTTTCAATGATAAGACGAAGACGGTGCATCGCCTCGATGCCATCGGGGATTCCTGCGTGTTGCTGCCGGATGATCACGGGATTGTTTTCGCGAATGGATATCTCCTGCAGAGCGGTGAGGTGAAGACCTTCGACCATGGCCTGCTCGACATGCGTTTCGAGCGTCGGGTGGCCAGTTCGAATGGCGAGGACGTGCTGTTCGCGTTCTACAACCGCGCGGCCGGTGAGTATGTGCTGCTTTCCTACAGTCGGATCCAGCAGAGCATGGAGACGCCGATCCTTTGTTCGGGATTCTCGTTGTTTGGTGACGGGCAGTTGGTGCTTTTCCGCAATGAAGGCGAGCCTCAGAAGCACCATGCGCTGCAAGTATGGCAAACGCCGTACTTGGACGATGAGGCGGCGGTTCAATCGGCGACGAAACAGGATTCCTTCCTCTACAAGATCGGCAACGCCCAGTTGGTGCGCGGGATGGCGGAGGTGCGTGAGTTGCTGACGCTGCTCAACAAGGATGATTCCTTTGCCGGCCTGTATCTGGATTTGGTGAAGCGTTCGGGTGATTTGCTCGATAGCTATTTCTGGCTGGATCGCGAGGAATGTGGTGGGCTTGCCGATTCACTGCGCGGGGTAAAGCAGGCGGCCGAGTCGGCGATCGGGGAGTTTGAAAAGGTTCAGGCGCTGCGTTCGACCGCGGCGGAAAGAACGGCGACGACACGGGCGGCGGTGGATGCCGGCGTGCGTGCGGCGATCACCGCTCCGACAAACGAACTGAAGCCGCTGGTGAAGCATCTGGCAGAGCTGAGGAAGCTGCGGGGTGAGATTATTTCGCTCGGCGAGGTGCGCTACGTGGATGCGGCGCTGGTGACCGAGTTCGAGAAGCAGGTGATCGAGGCTTCGGACAAGGTTTCGCAGTCGACAGTTGAGTTTTTGTTAGGCGAGGACTCGCTGAAGAGCTACGCGGCGACGATTGATGAGCAGGAGGCGGGCTTGCAGAAGATTTCCAAGGTGACGGAAGCGGATGCGGTCGCCGAGGCACTCGACACGGCGGCCAGCGAGCTGGAGATGCTGATCGAGATTGTCGGCGGGCTAAAGATCGAGGATGCGACGCAGACGACGGCGATCATCGAGCGGATTTCATCGCTGTATGCGAAGCTCAACGGCACCCGGGGATCGCTGAGGAACAAACGCAAGGAACTCTCGCGTGGCGAAGGTGAGGCGCAGTTCTCGGCGCAGATGAAACTGCTTTCGCAGGCCCTGGCAAACTACCTGGACCTCTGCGATACGCCGGAGAAATGCGATGAGTCGCTGACGCGGCTGATGGTGCAGGTCGAGGAGCTGGAGGGGCGCTTCGCGGAGTTCGATGAATACATCGAGCAACTGGTCGGGCGGCGCGAGGAGATATACGATGCCTTCGAGGGACGTCGCACGCAGTTGATGGAGGCTCGTCAGAAGCGGGCGGGATCACTTTTCAAATCGGCGGAGCGGATTCTCAACGGGATCAAGAACCGGGTGGCGGGGCTGAAGGAGGTCGAGGAGATCCACAGCTATTTCGCCACGGACCCGATGAGTGAAAAGGTGCGCGATATCATTGCGCAACTGACCGAGCTCGGTGATCCGGTGAAGGCGGATGACTTGCGAACGCAGCTCAAGACGCTGCGTGAAGACGGGGTGCGCCAGCTCAAGGACAAGAAGGAACTCTACGTCGATGGACAGAACGTGCTGCGTTTCGGCAAGCATGCCTTCAGTGTGAACACGCAGCCGCTGGAAGCGACGATCGTGCCGCACGATGAGGGGATGGCCTTCCACCTTTCGGGCACGAAATATTTTGAACCAATCACCTCGCCGGAGTTCCTGGCGACGCGCGATGCCTGGGATCTGGAAGTGCCGAGCGAGAGTGATTCGGTGGCGCGGGTGGAGTACTTGGTTTGGCGTTTCCTGGAAGAGGGGCGCGGCAATGGTGAGGATCTGTTAGTCGAAGTGCAGGGCTTCATGCAGCCGAGGTATGCGGAGGGATACACCAAGGGGGTGCATGATGAGGATGCGGCGAAGATTCTGGAGAAGCTGCTGCCGGTGCACGCCGAGGCGGGGCTTCTGAGATTCGGTCCGCGTCTGCGGGCGGTGGCGATGGTCTTCTGGGAAAGTTGGAGCGATCCGGCGAAGGACGTGCTGGCGGGGCAGTTCGCGAGTTATGGGAAGCGTCGTGGGATTTTTGAAGGGGGCGGTGATGTGGGGATTTGGAAGGAGAGGCTTCGGAAGGGTTTCGTGACTTGGAGGGAGGCGAATGGGTTTGAGGATGTGCCCGAGCTTGCTTTGGTGGACTACCTGGCGGAGGAGCTTTCGGATGGTGAGGACTTTGTCGTTTCCTCGGCGGCATCGGCTTTGATGCGGGGTTTTCAGAGCGCCCTGGTGGCGAAGCGGGCAGAGAAGGATTTCCAAGCGGCGAAGGCAGGCAGCGTGATCTCGATGTTCGAGGTGGCGCGCGATTGGTTGTCGGGATTTGAAGCGGGAAATCCGGAGGTGCTGGAAGGCACGCCGGATGGCTTGAAGTCGTCGGTGATCGATGAGGCGGCGGCGCATCTGGCGCGAGGTGGCTATGATCAGCGGGCGGTGAAGTCGGTGGAACTTGCGGTGGAAGTGGATGGTCTGCGATCGAGTCACCAGCGGATCGAAGGCGGTTCGCTGGGGCTTCACTACAGCGAGTTCCTGGATCGTCTGGCGCGGCATGAGGTCACGGATGGGGCGGCGTTTCGCTCGCTTTCCGCATTGAAGCAAAAGCTGACGGCGGAGAAGCGCGAGGCCATGCGCCTCGATGAATTCAAGCCGAAGGTGATGAGCGCCTTCGTGCGGAACCGGCTGATCGATGAGGTCTATCTGCCGATGATCGGCGACAACCTGGCCAAGCAGTTGGGCACGGCGGGCACCGACACGCGGACCGACCGGATGGGCATGCTCTTGCTGATTTCTCCTCCGGGCTACGGCAAGACGACGCTGATGGAGTACGTCGCGAATCGCCTCGGTCTGACTTTCGTGAAGATCAATGGCCCGACGCTCGGTCACAACGTGCTTTCGCTTGATCCGGCGGAGGCTCCGAATGCGGCGGCGCGCGAGGAAGTGATGCGCTTGAACCTCTCGCTCGAGATGGGTGACAACGTGATGATCTACATCGACGACATCCAGCACACCAATCCCGAGTTCCTGCAGAAATTCATCAGCCTCTGCGATGCGCAGCGGAAGATCGAAGGGGTGTGGAAAGGCAAATCGCGAACCTATGACCTGCGTGGTCGCAAGGTCGCGGTGGTGATGGCGGGCAATCCTTACACCGAGAGCGGTGGCAAGTTCCAGATTCCGGACATGCTCTCTAACAGAGCGGATACCTACAACCTCGGTGACATCCTCGGCGGGCACGAGTCGGCTTTCAAATCGAGCTACATCGAGAACTCGCTGACATCGAATGCGGCGCTTTCGAGGCTGGCGAGCCGCTCGCAGAAAGACGTGCTGACCTTGATCCGAATCGCGGAAACCGGAAGTCGCGATGGTGCGGATTTTGAAGGAAACTACACGCCGGCGGAGATTGATGAGATGGTCACGGTGACGAAGCATCTCCTCACGGTTCGCGAGACGATTTCGCGGGTGAACCAGGAATACATCCGCAGCGCGGCGCAGGAAGATGCGTACCGGACCGAGCCGCCGTTCAAGTTGCAGGGCTCGTATCGGAACATGAACCGGATTGCCGAGAAGGTCCTGCCGCTGATGACGCCGCAGGAGGTGCGACAGTTGGTGATCGATCACTACCGCAGCGAGTCGCAGAACCTGACGACCGCCGCCGAGTCGAACCTGCTGAAGTTTTACGAAATGGAAGGTCTGCTCGATGAGAAGCAGGCCGCGCGCTGGGACGAAATCAAGAAGGGCTTCAACAAGCGCAAGCTGTTAGGTGGTGCCGGTGAGAATGATCCGGTGGCGCGGGTGGTGGCGCAGATGAGCCAGTTCAACGACGGGCTGGAGGCGATCCGCGAGGGCATCGCGGAAGCGGGGAAACACTACTCGCAACCGCAGTCATTGGCCGAGCAGACGGTGGCGCAGTTGAAGCAGATCATCGATGGCCTGCGGGCCGTGCCGGTGGAGGTGGAGATCAAGGTCGTGCCGGTGACGGAGGGTGCGGAGCCGAAGAAGGGGGGGACGGAAGTTGGTGGGGTGGGGATCGAGCCGGAGGTTAGGCAGTTGCCCGTTTCCAAGAATCGATCAACCGGCCCTGATTGATTCCTGCCAGATTTTCGGGGCCGACCGCTCTTCTTGGGCTCCGTTCAGGTTTTAACACGGAGCCTCTGCCCCTAGTTTTCTCCTAATTTTCCCCTAATTAGGATTTAGCTTGTGACTTCAGCCCGATTTCCTAATCTACTCCTAATTTCCTCACGATTAGGAACAATCTGATGCGCTATCCGAATATTGCTCCCGACTGGACCAAGATTTTGCCTGAGGTGACGAAGGCAGGACTTGGGGTCGAGTTTTTCAAATTCGGGCAGGAAGAAGGGCTGCGAACCGACCGCTACCTTCATTGGGACGAGTTTCGGCATCGCGCTTCAAAAACAGGGCCTCTTGCCATTGAGCAACGTTGGGCCGCCATCCGCATGGCTAGGTCTCTTCGCGCCCAGCCCATCGCCCTCATCGATACTTCCGGAAAGCCATTCACCTTTTCCCTCACCCAACGCGCCTTCGAGCTTCTTCATGAAATCGACCTCCACTGCGGAGGCGGTATCGGAGTGGCTCAAGATGGCGTCATTCAGGCTGACACGCGCGACAACTACTACATCACCTCAATCTTCGAGGAAGCGCTCACGTCGAGCCAACTTGAGGGCGCGGTGGTGACACGTTCCGAAGCTCGTGAAATCATCCGCAAGCAGCGCCAGCCGGCTAACAGTCACGAACGGATGGTGGTCAACAACTACCGGACCATGCGGCTGGTATCCGATCTGAAGGAGCAGGAACTCACGCCCGAACTCATTCTAAGCATCCACCGCGAGATCACCGCCGGCACGCTCGACCATCCCGGTGACGAGGGCCGCTTCCGGGATCTTGGTGACGATGTCCGCGTGGTTGACGACGAAAGCGGCGAAACCTTCCACACACCGCCACCCGCTAGCCAATTGGCTGGCCGGATGGATGCTCTCTGTACCTTTGCCAACCAGCAGGGCATGAACGGATTTCTTCATCCGGTGATCCGCTCCATTCTGATCCACTTTTGGGTCGCCTACGACCATCCCTTTGTCGACGGCAACGGCAGAACCGCCCGCGCGCTGTTCTACTGGTCGATGCTGCGTCACGGATTCTGGCTCGCCGAGTTCTTCTCCATCTCTCATGAGATCCTGAAAGCCCCGAAGAAGTACTACCGAGCCTTCCTCTACACCGAGACCGACGACAACGATCTGAACTACTTCCTGTTGCATCAACTTGAGGTCATCAAGTCATCGATCAGTGCTCTGAAAGAATACATCCTGCGGAAACAGACCGAACTCGATGGCATGCGAAAGCATCTTGGCCCCGGGGCCGGTTTCAATCATCGCCAGCTCGCCATTCTGAAGCACGCCATGAAATTTCCCTACGCCAGCTACACCGTCGCCGGGCATCAGGAGTCGCACGGCACCTCCTACCAAACCGCCAACAACGACCTCGCCCAGCTCCACCAACGAGGGCTGCTTCATCGCAAAAAAGTCAGCAAAGCCTTCGTCTTCAACCCCGTGCCCGACCTTGCGAAACGACTCGGGAATCCCGGAGAGTGTTAGTCAGCGCGGATGAACTGTGGTCTTCACTCCAACCCTTGAAATCATCTGATGCTACTGACCCTTTTGACTTTTGACGGAAGAGGAAGAAGGGTGACGCGGCTGAAAGACTTCTTGCCCACTCATCCTCCGGCGCGAAAGGCCATGGAGGACGCAGTGGCGATTGATCAGGGCGCTACTCCGGTGCTATTCCGTTACCACGCAATTGGCGGCAAATGTCCGAAAGTTGGGACTGGTACCGTTGACTTGCCGACCTTGCGTTTAGGGAAGCTGAACAAGCCAGATTACAAAGAATGCCTGCGATTCGCCGGCCTCTCGATTGATTTCGATCGTGCCGGTCCCACCGACTATCTTCATGTCCCCGTTGCGTTCCCAATGCTTCAGATCTGAGCTTTTGAGAACCTCGTAGGTGCCGTTGGGACCCATTGCCTCCAATACTGCGGTGGTTGCTGTGACGCGAGGAACTGCCAGAACGACGTCTTCCCTGACAACTACGGGAAACCCTTCAAGGTAATCACCGAATCCTGAGGAAGTCGAGGTGATCAGGATTCGTGCCTGAGGATCGATTCCTCCAAGAATGCTCCGCCGAAGGGAGGGAAGATTACCTTCGAAGAAGATGGTGGCGAGATTGCTGCAATCTCTAAAAGCGCTTGAGTTGATTGCGACTATGTTTTCAGGAATGATGATGGACTCCAGACTGGTGCAGTTTTCAAACGCTCCAGTTCCGATCTCTTCCAGTAGGCGGGGTAGTCTAATCCGAGCAAGGTTTGAGCAGGATTCGAAAGCACTGATTCCGATTTCTGTCAGTTCATCGGGCAATTCGATGTTTGATAGGCTTGAGCAGTCTTTGAAAGAATTCCTACTCAGGACTTCGAGAGCTTCGGGAAGGCTGATTGACAAGAGGCTTGAGCATCCCTCGAAAGAGCTGCTTCCAATGCTAGATGTGGAGTCCGGGATGATGATGCCCTCGAGATCGCCACAATCTTCAAATGCGGAGTCTCCGATGGTTTTCAGGAATGCTGGAAGGGTGATCGACGTCAGGATTGAGCAAGACATGAAGGTGCCTTCTTCCAAGGCTTCCAAGCTGTCCGGTAGAATGACGGACGTCAGATTTGAGCAATCCTGAAACGCGAATTTGCCCAAGCCCAAGACTCCTTCCGGAAGGCTGATCGATCCCAGGCTGAAGCATTCCCGAAACGAGCTTTCGCCAAGCGATTCAAGGGTGCTCGGGAATTGTATTGTGGCAAGGAGGCTGCATCTTTGGAAAGCCTGATTGCCAATAGAGCGGATTCCTTCAGCGATCTCGACGTTCTGCAACATTTGGCAAGAGAAGAATGCCGCTACCGGGATCTCGGAAATAGAACTAGAGATCACGACTCGATTCAGTTGGTCGCAAGTCGAGAAGGCCCCGACTCCGAGGGAATCTACCAAATTTGGAATGACGATTTCTTCCAGGCTGTCGCAGTCTTTGAACGAGTAGTCTCCGATATGGGTGACATTGGCCGGTATCGTGACGTCCGAAAGCCCATGACATGCGATGAACGCCCCGTCTCCGATCGAGGTCAGGGTCGTTGGGAGATTGATTGATTCAAGAACGGAACATTGGGCGAAAATCCGGTTGCTCAGGGATTCGAGTCCATTGGGAAGGCTGATCGTCTGAAGCGAGCTGCAGCTTTCGAAGGCTCCGGCCCCGATGGAGGTTATGGAGTCTGGAAGGGAAAGGGAAACGAGGTTTGGATTCAGCGCGAAAGTCGAGTCGCCAACCGTTTTGAGGCCTGATCCGAAGCTGACTGCCGAAAGGCTGTAGCAATCCGAGAAGGCCCCGGCTCCGATTGATTCCAGAGAGTCAGGAAGTGCAACCGATTCGAGAGAAAAGCAGGATGAGAAAGCCGTCCGGCCAACATGCTGAACAGACTCGGAGATGACAACCGAGGTGATTTGATCACAGTCATGAAATGCGGAGTCGTCGATCAACTCTACCGGCAGCGATTCAATTTCAGAAGGAACAACGATCACTCCGGAAGCATCACTCGCGCAATCGGTGATCGCGACAAAGTCATCCCGGACTTCGAAAGTGAGAGGGCCCAATGTGTCTGCCATGGTTCCCAATTGCGCTACCAAGAGGAGGCAGAGGATTAGGTGATTTGCTTTTAAGCGTTTCATTCTGAGAAATGACGTAAATAGCGGTACCCCGTGATTCATCGGAGGTTTTCGTTCTGACTTCAATTCGATAAAGTCGGACAGGCCCGTGGTGTGGGCGGGTCTTGCGGGTTGGATGAGCAGGTGGGTCTGGTCGATCGCTCGCAGCAGTTCAACGGTGGTGTGTGAGTTTATTTCGGCGGAAGCAATCCGCCGTTCCCTGTGCCCTATTGCTCGCCGAAGATCTGTGCCTTCCGATAATATGCCAGATAATACGCCACAGACAATACGCCAGGCATGTAGTAGCCGATTGGATTTGATAAAGGTCTGAAGATCGGACGATAGCGGTCTCGAGGGCCCCGCTGAGAAACGGGGCGAATCCACGTTGGAGATTCGAGTGCTCCAAATCGTCAGCGACCAGGAAGCGGAATCGCGCCTCTTCCTCTGTTAGGTCGAACTCCGGTGCGCAGCGGTAGCTCCGACTCATAGATGGGCTCGGCATTGCTCCTCTCCTGATAAGAACGTCCATAGACGAACATCTGTCGCCCTTTGTCATCAATCCTCAGCTCACCGGCGACGACGGGATCGGTCGCGCCGGGAAGCCACCGCCAAACGTAGCACTTAGAAGTCGTCATCGATCTCGGGGTGGCGGGTTCGGACACGCTTCGGGAGTAAAGAGTCTAGTTTCTCTGTTCTTGCTGCGTTTATGGCAAAGCGATCTTGGTCCGAATCGAATAGCGGGACGCCGAGAATTCGTGCGGCTTCGAAGTACGAGCCGATCGCGACGTTCGGGGAACCGTCCAGAATCTTGCGGACCGTCGGAGTGGAAATGCCGAGCCGATCGGCCAGTTCGTCGAGCGTGAGATTCCGCTCCTTTCTCTGGATACGAAGCAGCGCGGCAAAATGCGAAAGAGCCGCTTTTGCTAAGGTTCCCGTGCGGACAGGGGTCGTGGGCATGAAGTAGAATTGCTTTTAATTCATCTAAAAGCAAATATAGTTTACTTTATGTCCGAGAGGGACGGTGTGGCATGCGAAGAGTTGGCCTTGAATGGAGAGGAGTCACGTCGCCTGTGCGGTCAGTTTATTGAGCTGAAACTGCCTCTAGTGCCTGCTCGCGGTGCCAGCCGGCGGGGAGCGATTCGGCCCATTCGCGGGTGGCGTCGGGATCAGCACGGAGGCGCAGCTCGATGGCCGCACGGAACACCGGCTGGGTTTCATCACGGGCGGGAAGACGCAGCGCCCATCGTGCTAAGGATTCGGGGTTGGGTTTGGCTGATTTGAAGTGTTTCTTAATGGCGTCGGCGCCGCGAAATGAGACCAATTCCCAATGTTCGCTCTCGATCAGCAGGTCGAGTAAAATGGGGGAAATAGGGTCAGGGAAATGGGGTCAGAGGGAAATGGGGTCAGAGGGAAATGGGGTCAGAGGGAAATGGGGTCAGTGTGCAAATTTTGACAGATTTACGAAGGGCGGGGGTCCCGAAATTCGAGGGTTCTCGCTTGAGAGTTGGATGAATTCAGTTCCGCGGTTCTTGTGGCGTTCAACGCGGGGCGATCCGGGGCAGGATCGGATTGCGGGACGCCGCGAGTTCGTGCGGCTTCGAAGTACGAGCTGATCGCGACGTTCGGGGAGCTGGCCAGAATCTTGGAGATCGTCCGAGTGGTAGTTCCGAGCCGGGCGACCTTTTTCTCCGGGGGAACTCTGCTTTTGAGCTGAAGCGATACCTTTGCACCTCAAGGGATCCGTGGAATTCGTCCGGGTGGAACCACGCATTCTCCTTTTCATCATCTTCGGGGCCGCCACTGGGGGCGTCATCTGGCTGGAGAAGCAGCTCGAGGGGACGTGGCTTTCGCTTCCCATTGTTTTGGCTTGGGAGTCGGGTGGAGATGATCAGGCTGCCAAATTGCGATGATCCAAGTTCCCCTACTTCGCCTGATGAGCTAGGAAAGGCAGGCAATGCCGAAACGGAAGCGGAAGAAGGGTGACGCGGCTGAAAGCCGCCACTCCTTGGCTATGGCGCTTGTGAAAAGCGCCACTCCGTTGCTAGCCTCCGCGCGTGGCGGAGAAGAACATCGTTTACTTTGATCTGGAGACGCAGCGGAGCTTCAATGATGTGGGTGGATCGGCCCACAAGGACAAGATGGGGATGTCGGTGGGGGTAACCTATTCGACGGCCAGCGGGGAGTACAGGATTTACGGCGAGGAGCAGGTCAATGATCTGGTGGAGGAGCTGGTGAAGGCGGACCTGGTGGTCGGCTGGAACCATGTGGAGTTCGATTATCCGGTGCTCCAAGGCTACACGATCTACGATCTGCCGAACCAGACGGTGAATCTGGACATGATGCTCGATCTGCAGGAGGTGTTAGGCTTTCGCCTGAAACTCGACGCGGCGGCGGAGGGTTCGCTGGGTCAGCACAAGACGGCGGATGGCCTGGATGCGCTGCGCTGGTGGCAGGAATACAAAAAGACCGGTAGCCAGAAGCCGATGATGAAGATCGCGGAATACTGTGCCTTCGATGTGAAGGTCACGAAATGCGTCCACGAGTATGGCGTGGCAAACGGCTTGATTCGCTACAAAGACCGGGGCGGCCAGCCGCAGGAGACGGTGGTGAAGTGGTAGGCTCCTGTTGAAAAGATACGACTCTCCGGTGGGGAGATTCCTTGAGGTGAGGCGACAGGGCAGGAATGCCTTTGCTCCCCTTAGATCACGCCGATGGTGAGGAGGACGTGGGAGAGGGCAGCAACAAATGCGATGATCAGGAGAACGATGAAGATCTTGATGCTGAATTCGACTTGTGGGCGGGTCATGACGAGGGGCTTGTAGGTCCGGCAGGCGACTTGGCCAAGAAAAATGGATCAGGTGGCTGCGGAGACTTGAAAGAGCGTTTTGGGGTCGATGTCGGGGCCGACCTCCACGAGCTGCCATTGGCGATCGAGATTGAGGCGGAAGGTGGCGAGGTGGCGCATGGTCCATTCTTCCGGACCGATCATCGAGAGCAGGTGGCGTCCGCGGCTCTCGTAGAGGTGATAGGTTCCGCCGACAACGGGTTCAAAGTTGATCTCGGCTTCGTAGACGAGCTTGTTCCAGTTGAAATGGTCGATGGCGGCGAGATAGGTCTCGCGGATTTCGACGAGCTTCTGTTGGAGGTCGCGCTCGACTTGGGAGATGCCGCGCGATTTGAAGGAGCTCAGATCGGTGGGCACAATCCTCGGGCTGAGGGTCGAGGAGGGATAGGGCAGGAAGGCGCGCGAGACGGGTGATTCCGACATGATGGGCAACCCCTTCGAATGGAATGAGTGAGGTGCAAACAAAAAAACCGGGAAGCCGCTGGGCTTCCCGGTTTTGTAATGGTTTTTGGCTAAGCCAGATCAGCTACCGCGCTTGCTTGGAGCCTTGATCTCGGGAGTTTCGGTGCCCCACACGGAGTCGGTACCGGTGTCCTCGATGACCTTGCCGTTGCCGACGGATACCTTGTTGTCCTTCTTACGGATAAGGGGTGCTTCCACGCTGTTGTCCAAGCGGAGGAGCACGGCCTTGTCACCGTAGGGGTCGCCATCAAAGGTCCAGTCTTCCGCTGCATTGAGCAATGGAGCTGCAAGAACCGGACGACCAGGGTTACCCGAGGTGTTCTGGGCAACGGCACCGGAGAGCATGATGTAGCCGAATCCGACTTCACCGTCTTCGAGTGCCTTGCTTGCGCTCATGACTTTGTCAGGCTTCTTGGTGTAGGCGGTCTTACAGTAGAAGATGTCTTCCGACTGGATACCGAAAGCGATGAGCTGACGGAAGTAGTCGTTGGACTTTCCACCGGAGAGGTTGAGGTCGGTCCCGGTGGAGTCTTCCACGTCTACAGCGGTGTCGTCATCCGGGAATGAACCGTACTCTTGGTCGAACTCAAGCAGGGCGAGGCCGATCTGCTTGGCGTTGTTGATGGCCTCCGTGCGATCAGCCGCCTTGCGTTGGCGGAGAATCATGGGAGCCGAGAGACCCGCGAGGGCCGCGATGATCACGATGACCACGAGGAGTTCCACCAAGGTGAAACCACGCAGTTTTCTTTTATTGGATTTCATGTTTTTCGTTTGTCTATGGTTTGGATTCAGAACGAATCCGGTTTGTTTATGACCCAAGAGCGCGAGGAGCGCCCTCGGGTAAGGATCACGCTACTCCGGAATAACTGATGCTCAAGGAGAAAGGTGAATGCTGACGGGGTAAGTCTACGAATTCACAAGATCTTCACGATCCTATGGGAGAATCGCGACTTAGAAACCCCGAGGGGCAGGCAGGGAAGCGCTCGGAAAGGACCGAAAGCAAACGCGTTCCGTCGCTTCCATGAGACGAGCAGAGCTTCGATCGCGAGGGGATCCTGCATGGAGGGTATCCCATCCGTTTTGGTTCCCCCGTCAACCGGAGCCGATTTCATCTCTCGTTCGATCGCTGAGGTGAGGATGGCGTTTTTCAGGCTGCCATCGGGGCGAATCGTGGTCAGCATCAGGGGGTGTTGAAGCGGATGCCACGATGGATTGAGGAGGCCTCGAAGCGCCGGCGGTATCTGGTCGGTGTTTCAGGCGGGGCGGACTCGGTTTCCCTGCTGCACCTCTTGCATCGATCGGGCTTTGGCTCACTGGTGGTCTGTCACCTGGACCATGGTCTGCGGGGCGAGGAGTCGCGTGAAGATGCTCGCTTTGTGGAAAAATTGGCGAAAAGCCTTGGGTACGCTTTCGAAGGAGGGCGTGTAGAAGTCGCGGGTTTGGCGCGTGGGGAGAAGATTTCAGTGGAAACGGCGGGGCGGAGGGCGAGGCACGCGTTCTTCGCTGCTTGCGCGCGCGCGCGGCGTTGCCGTCGACTGGTGCTCGCCCACCACGGCGACGATCAGGCGGAGACCGTGCTGTGGAAGCTCGTGCGGGGGAGCCGTGGGGCTTGTGGCATGGGCGAGTCCCAGACGATGGTGATGGGCGGGTTGGAGATGGAAATCATCCGTCCGCTGTTGGAGTTCCGCCGGGCGGAGCTGCGGCAGTGGCTGGAGCAGGAAAATCTCAGCTGGCGGGAAGATCCCAGCAATGCGCAAGCGATCGCGGTGCGCAATCGGATACGAAACGAGGCCTTGCCCTTGTTGGAGGATATTGCGAAGCGCGATCCGACGGAGGCCTTGATCAAGGCGGCAAACTCAGATGCGGAGCTGCGTCAGATTGAGGCCTGGGCGGTCGAGCAGGCGGATGTGATCGACCCGCAGTCGCGGATTCATTTGCCGAAACTGCGGACGCATCCTGAGGTGATCCAGCGGGCTTGCCTGTTCTCCTACCTGCGGCAAGCGGGGGTGTCGGGTGTCACCCGTTCACTCGTCGATCGTGCTCTTTCCCTAACAGACCCTGAGTCTCCCCCGGTGATCAATCTTCCCGGAGGACGGGCCTTGAGACGCCGTGCCGGGCGGATCTGGGTGGCGTAAAAGGCTGCGCCTTGCGCGATTTCTGCCAACCCTAGTTTACCAAAATCCGAAATCCACGATCTAACATCTGCCATCTGCCATCTGCCATCTGCCATCTGCCATCTGCCATCTAATCCCGCCCCAGCCAATCCAGCACTTCGGCGGAATGAAAGACGGGGAGTGAGTAGTGCCCTTCGCCTTCGACCCAGCTGCCTTCGCAGTTGGGGACGCGGGAGGCGAGGTTTTGAGCGACGGAGCAGGGCAGGTTGGCATCGGCGAGGCCATGCCAGAATCTCACCGGCGTGGAGATTTCCTCCGGCTTGAAGTCCCAGGGTTTGAGGTAGAGTTCGCCTTCGGTAAGGATGCTCTCGCTGCCGTTGGCGACGGCTTCGAGGTAGCTGCGTGTCACCATGTCCCAGCCGTTGCCGTGATGGATGGCTTCACGGTCGCGGGGAGGGATACTTTTAAGCATCCAGGACATCGGGGGCTTGTGGCTGCCGCGCGAGATCATCCATCGGCTGAAAGGCACGAGCGCGGGGAGAGCGGCGCGGCGCAGGGAATTGATGCCGGACAGGGTGCGGTAGGCCCAGTGCATGTGAGTGCGATCCGCCTTGTCGGCGAGGGGCGGGGCGCCGCAGACCACCGCTGTGCGCTCGATTCGTTCACTGAGCTTGGCGGTGGTGGCGAGGGCGTAAGGGCAGCCTCCGGAAACCCCGAAAATCCGAAAATGATCGATGCCGAGGGCATCGGCAAATGCGGCAACGTCCTTTGGCCAATCGCCAAAGCGACGCTGGGGCAGCGGGCTGGAGCGGCCGATGCCGGGTCGGTCGGGTGCGAGAATGCGAATCCCACGCTCGGCTGCGCTGTTGTTGAGATAGGCGGCTTGATACCGACTGCTCGGCCAGCCGTGGAAAAAGAAAACAGGCTGGCCATTTGAGTCACCGTAATCGGCGTAGCCCAGCGTGCGGCCATCAGGCAGTTTCACGGATTCGTCTTCTTTCATCGGCGGGGAAAGCATGGCCGAGGAAATGGCAGAGCGCACATCGATATTTGGTGAAGATTGATTTAAAGAATCGATTGCCTGCATAGGGGACTCGTTCTTGCTGGAGCATGGCATCGGCAACTTTCATCACGAAGGATGGTTTACGGAGGGATGAAGAGCTTCCTTATTTTGATCGCGTTCGTGCTGCAGTTCCTACCGGCCTTGGCGGATTATGATCCAAAGAATCCTTTGGGGAATGTGGCGACGGAGCTGGCTTCGTTTCATTACAGGGATCGTGAGGTGCCGCTGAAAATCTATCTGCCCGAGGCGAAGAAGGCGCCGGTCATTTTGCTCAGCCATGGGCTCGGTGGCTCGCGTGAGGTGGGAACGTATCTGGGAACATACTGGGCGGAGCGCGGCTATGTGGTGGTGGCGATGCAGCATGTCGGCAGTGATGCATCGGTCTGGAATGCGAGTGCGCCGAGCGAGCGGATGAACAAGCTGAAGGCAGCGGCGAATGGGAAGACTTTCCTTGATCGCATGAAGGATGTGCCGGCGACAATTGATCAGCTTGAGAATTGGAACGCCGACAAGAATCATTGTCTTTTTGGCAAAACAGATCTGAGCAAGATTGGGATGGCCGGGCACTCGTATGGGGCGGTGACAACCCAGGCGCTCTGTGGTCAGAATTTCGGACCGCTCGGGCCGGCTTACGCGGACCCGCGGATTGATGCGGGGCTGGCGCTGAGTCCGAGCGAGCCGAAGCAAGGCGGTGCGGATCAGGCTTTCGGAAAAATCAAACTGCCGATGATGCTGATGACGGGGACGAAGGATGGCAGTCCGATCGGACGCACGACTCCGGAATCACGGCGGCTCGTTTATCCGGCACTGCCTGCGGGATCGAAGTATGAGTTGGTGCTGAAGGATGCCGAACATTCGGCTTTTTCCGATGCACGGTATCAGCGCGGCGCGACGAGGAACCCGAATCATCATGTGGTGATCACGGCACTCAGCACGGCGTTCTGGGATGCCTATCTGAAGGAGGATGCCTCGGCGAAAACGTGGCTGGAGTCTTCTGCGCCCGAGAAGTTGCTGGAGCCGGGAGACGAGTGGCAGAAGAAGTAGGCTTATTTAATCCGCGAGACTCAGACGGGGGAGACTGTCGAGGAGGAAGCGCGTGGTGCGGCGGGTGGTGCGAGCGAGGGCTTCGGTTTCTTCGTTGAGATTGCCGATGACGATCTCTTCGGCGGAGGCGATCGAGCCGGGGAGGTCGCGAGTGGGTTCGGTGATTTTGACGATCACCGGGGGAGCCGGGCTCGGGGGGGCGGTTTGAGGGACGCGGTTCGCGATGAGGATCACGAGCACCACGAGCAAAGCGGGAAGGAAGAGCCAGGAGGGCTTGATGCCATTGCGTCGCGAGCTGGTGCGGAGGGTGGCGCAGACACGGGTCTTGAGGCCGGGCGGCGGTGTTAGCTCCGGGGTTTGCTCGCGCAGCAGGCGATCGATGTCGGATTCTTTCATGGCGTGGTTTCCGGTTTCCAGAGAGAGGGCAAGGGGGGTGGGGAGGATGGGAGTGGCGGTGGCACGGCGGGGCGGAGTTCGCTCATGCCCTCGGCAAGGGTGGTTCGGGCGCGGTGCAGTAGTACTTTGACGGTGCCTTCGCGCTTGCCGAGCACGCGGCCGATCTCGGCGAGCGAGAAGCCGTCGTGATAGTGCATCCAGATGGCACTAAAGGCATCCCGGCTGAGCTTTTTCTCGGCGAGTTGCCAGAGATCGAGCGAGGGCGTGCTGGGATCGACGACTAATGTCTCGGCCATTGGGAGCGGCCGGTTCTTGCGGAGCATTCGCAGCGAGAGGCGTCGGCCAATCGTGAAGAGCCAGGGGAGAAACGGGCGTTCAGGATGGAAGCGGTGGATCTTTTGCCAGGCTCGGATGAAGGTCTGCTGGGTGAGATCTTCGGCGTCGTGGCGGTGGCGTGTGAGGCTCATCATGAAGGCGAATAGCCGGTCGTGATGGAGGTCGATGAGCCGCTCAAAGGCTTCCGTCGAACCCGCCCGGCTTTCGCGGGCGAGTCGGGATTCCTCTGGATCTACGGCGGGCATCGTACTTGGGCGGAATGAAGAACGGGTTACTTTCCGATCTTATCAAAGTCGCCGTTCTTTTCCATCAGGGAAATCATTTCAGAGGCTGGCATGCTCAATGTGGCGCTGACCACTCGTCCGCCCTCGCTTTCGCGGGTTTCGAAAGCGGGGTTGATGTCGGCCAGTTCTTCGTTGGTCAGTCTGCCGATGGCAACGATGCCCTCGAGCACCTTACGGACGAGTTTTCCGGTGACGGCGGAGTCGGACTCGAGTTCGATGCGGCCTTCGATCTGGCCACCGGTTTCACCGAGGGCGATCTTGAGGTTCTCGGCTTTTCTCAGGAGCTTGGCGTCGTCCTTTTTCATCGGAAGCTCGGCGACTTTTGCGGAGCCGATGAAAACGGGTGGAGCACCGACGGTGGCGAAGGTCTCGGCTTGCATGCCTTCGCCGCTTGCAAGCAAGTCGATGGCGTCGTGGAGCGTGGATTTTGTTTGGCTGAAGACGAGCAGTCGATCTCCGACGAAGGCGGCGTTCTGGGATTTTGATTTGTCTTTCCAGGAGTGGACGGTCGTCCCGGCGTGCTCGGAGGTGGCGTAGTCGTCCGCGGCGGCGACGATGTCGGTGAGGTGGGCTTGGTCGAATCTTCCTTCGACAATCAGCACCCCGTTCTTTTCGTCGCCATCGCCATAGAGGGTGAATCCTGCGAGGTCGGTCAGCGGATTGATCGAGAACATGCGTTCGGCGGCGCGGAGTTTGGCGCCTTCGCGTTCGGTGATTTCGCGGGCGATGCGGCCACCGACTTCGCTCTGGCGGGCGCCTTCAAGGTCGAGGTGAAGCCACCATTTGGCGTCGGCCGGAACGCGGGCTGGATCGAGGGGTGCGGCGTGGAGGGAGCTCGCGGCAGCGGCGGCGAGGAGGATGGTGAGGAGCTGTTTCATGTGCTGGTTCGTGGTTTCGTCGGGAGTAGCCACGAAGCGGGGGAAAGGTTACATGAAATGTGGTGAGGATAAGGGGAAGGCGATCCTGAACATTACTTGACAAAAATGCCACGGGTGGCAATTTGCCATCATGATCAAGACGCAGGTCCAGATTCCTGATGAGCTCTACCGCAAGGCCAAGCAGATCGCGAAAGAGCGGGAGTGGTCGTTGGCAGAAGTGATGAGGCGGGGTCTCGAGTACATGACTCAGGCTTGTCCTCCAGGAGCGAATGCTGCAATCCGGCTTCCTCGGCTAAAGGCGGAGGACTTCGTCGAAGGATTTGATGGTCTCGATTTCCGTGATCTGAGCGCGGATGAAGAATCGACGAGAGGGATCAATCATGATCAGTTTTGATACCAACATCCTTCTGTGCTCGCTCAATCCGAGCTCAAGCTGGCACGCGAAAGCGACGCAGTTTCTGGAGGAGTCTCTAACAAACGAGCGGGTGGCAATCGCCGACTACGTGCTTGTCGAGCTTTACACTCTGCTCAGAAACCCTGCGGTGATGAAGAAGCCGCTAGATTCTAAAAGGGCGAGTGAATTGGTGCTGAATTATTTCAAGTATCCGAGCGTCATCCGTATCGAGAATGCCCCGGTGATGGATTTCGTGTGGAAGATGGCCGAAGGTCCCAGCTTTGCCCGTCGCCGGATTTTTGATGCCCGGCTCGGGATGACCCTGCGCCATCATGGCGTGACGCATTTCGCGACTGCCAACGTGAAGGATTTCAAGGGGATGGGTTTCGAGAAAGTTTGGAATCCCTTGATCGACGAAGCCTGAATTAGTCGTCTTCTTCGTCGTCGGCGAGGAGTTGCTCGAGGGTGCGCTCGGGGGCGTCGAGGACGCGTTTGGTGATCTGATAGTGATCGGTTTCGCGAAGTTCCAGGCGATCGATGCCGCCGGGGCCGAGGCGGTAGATGTAGGCCTCCGGGTAGGCCATGATGATCGGCGAGTGAGTGGCGATGATGAACTGCGAGAAGTCCTTGGCGAGGTCGTGCATCCTCACAAGGAAGGTGAGTTGGCGGGCCGGGGAGAGGGCCGCCTCAGGTTCGTCTAACAGAAAGAGCCCATGGCCATCGAAGCGGTTGAGGAAGGTGGAGAGGAAGGCTTCGCCGTGACTCTGCTCATGGAGCGAGCGGCCTCCGTAGCTGAAGTAGCCATTGGCGGTCCAGGGGTCTTCTTCGAGTTCATCCATCTCCGTGGCGAAGTTGTAGAAGCTCTCGGCGCGGAGAAAGAAGCCGTCCATGGGGCGGATGCCGGGGCTGCGGCTGATGCGCAGAGTGGGGGCGAGGGCGGTTTCGTATTGGCGCAGGCCTGGGTGGCCGACGCGGTTGCCGCTTTGCATGGAGAAGCCCCATTTGTCGGCGATGCCCTCGAGCACGGTGGATTTCCCAGAGCCGTTTTCGCCGACGAGGAAGGTGACTTTCGGGTGAAGTTCCAGACCATCGCCGAGGGCACGGACGGCGGGGAGATCGAAAGGATGAGCGCCTGGATCCTCCGGGGTTTCGTGGGTGATGGTTCTGAGGAAGGGCATGGTCGCGAGGGGGATGAGAGCCCCTCTGCTCAATTCTGTGGGATCTTCAAAACCTGACCCACCCTCAGCTTGTTGGCATCAGCAATGCCGTTGAACTTCATGAGTTGCGCCACTTCCACGTCGAATTTCCGTCCGATCTGGGTCAGGTTGTCGCCGCGTTTGACCGTGTAGGAAACGGATGTTGTGGGGGCGCTTTCCTTCGCTTGCCGGGTGGCAGGCGCCTCCTCGGTTTTGCTTTCCGCCGCCACGGGAGCCGGCCGATCAGCAGGGTCGGTGTTGGGGACCAAGGGGGCTTGTTCCGCAGGCATCTCGACCGCTGGGGGAGTGGTGGGTCCGGGTTCTGTGCTTGGAGGTTGTTCCGTTTCGGATGATGCTGCTTGCGGTGCTGCCGCGACTTGTTCGAGGACGCGGACGCGGTCCTCAGCGGGCAGATCGGCAAGGAGCGTTTCGAGTTCTTTTCCCGATAGACCGAAGCGGCTCATGGCCTTCGCGACCCCGGTGGTGAGTAATGCCCGGTCCTCGGCAGATTTTTCGAGAACCTGCTCGCGCACTTGTGATGCCTGTTCCTGCAATTGCTCGATCTCGCCGTTCTTTGCGATCAGGGCATTTTTCAGAGAATCGATCTCTGCCTGAGCCATCGATTGCTCGGCGGTCGACGCCTCATAAGCAGCGGCTTGTGCTTCCACCCTCTTCAAGCGGTCGTTGAGAATCTCGGTTTCTTTCCGAGAGTCGTCCCACTTCTTTGCGAGGAAGATCGTGGCGGCGAGCAGGGCGACCCAACTCGCGCGGCTTACGATTTTCCAAGTCATCGTCCTCACCGGTCGGCGGCGAACGTTTTGCGATCTGATTCTTAGTTGTTGGTCCAACACGAGCTAGTGAGCGATTCCTAACCCTGCGCTCGGCTGCTATCCAGCGAGGATTGTGGTTTTTTCCCTATGATTGATGCAAGTGTCCCAGCATCAGTGGTTTGTGAGATCTGTGA
Organism: Haloferula chungangensis; assembly: GCF_042664875.1. Classification (NCBI taxonomy): domain Bacteria; kingdom Pseudomonadati; phylum Verrucomicrobiota; class Verrucomicrobiia; order Verrucomicrobiales; family Verrucomicrobiaceae; genus Haloferula; species Haloferula chungangensis. The sequence continues at coordinate 93,091 of NZ_JBHTBS010000006.1, forward strand.
AAGTGAGGTGGCGACTTTATTTCGGGCCTGATGAGTGGAATCCGCAGCTCAAGAACGGCCCTCGATTTCGGAAATCGCCCACTGTGCGTGCTCGGCAATGAGGGGGTCTTCGCTGGTGGCGGCTTCTTTGAGGGCGGGGAGATCTTCCCTCGTGCCGGTGTTGCCGAGGACGACGCAGGCGTTGCGTATGAGGCGGGGGAGTTTGATGCGTTTGATCGGACTCTTGGAGAATAGGCGGCTGAAGTCTTCGCGGGTGAGGCTGAGAATGTCGCGGGTTTTGAGCTCGAAGATCGATTCGCGGGCGTGGAAGCGCGCTTCGTTCGAAAGCTTGGCAAAGCGGTTCCAGGGACAGACTTCGAGGCATTCGTCGCAGCCGTAGAGACGATCGCCGATCGCGCGCCGGAACTCTTCGGGAATTGAGCCTTTGTTTTCGATGGTCAGGTAGGAAATGCAGCGGCGGGCGTCGACCCGATGAGGCTGGGTGATGGCATGGGTCGGGCAGGCATCGATGCAGCGTGTGCATTTCCCGCAATGGTCGCCGAAGGGCTCATCGGCGGGTAAGTCGAGAGTGGTGAGCAGCTCGGCGAGGAAGAACCAGGTGCCGAGGTGGCGGTGGATCTGGACGGTGGATTTGCCGTTCCACCCGAGACCGGCGTCGGTGGCAAAGTCGCGTTCGAGGACCGGGCCGGTGTCGACATAGTAGCGCTGGGTTCCGCCGAGGGCGACCATCGCTTCATTGAGTTGCTTGAGCTTTTTTTCGACAATGTCGTGGTAGTCTTCGCTCCAGGCGTAGCGGGCGATACGCCAACCGGTGGGTGGATTACTGCCCGGGTAGTAGTTCAGGGCGAGGGTCACGACTGAGCGGCAGCCGGGGAGGACTTCGCGGGGGTCGCAGCGCCGTTCCGGGGTGCGCTCGAGCCAGGCCATTTCGCCGTGGGCACCGTCGTCGACCCACTGCCGGAACGAGTCGGCGTGGGTGGCTTCCTTGGCTTTGGCGATGCGGCAGTCGTCGAAGCCAAGTTCGCGGGCGAGGTTTTTGATGTCGGTGACGGGCACGGAGATGATGGGAGAGGGAGTGGTCGCTGAGAGGGGATTGAATGGGGAGATCGTGGGAGTGGCAAAGTTTTTGGCGAGGAATGAGGTTCTGTGAAGGCTTGATCCGGATCGAGGCGGGCAGGAGGGCGCCGGCCTGCTGAGGCGACGATCAGTCGGTTCTTGACCCGGGGTACGGAGAGGGGGTGGATGGTTCAGGATGAAGTTTTCTGAGATTTTGAAGGCGGTGAAGAATGCGTGGGGCTTTGCCTGGCCTCCGATTGTGGCCCTTGCCGTGGTGTTCTGGGTGTCCGACTACGTCTCGGCTTTCTCGATCAAGAATGCGATTTTGACGGGTCTCGGGACCATCCACGAGAAGATGGGGTGGCTCAAGGAGGTCAAGGCGATGCTCAATGAGTATGGGCTGGCAAAGATGGTGACCGTATTTGCCGGGGTGCTGCTGGTGGTGGTGCTCTACTTGATCAAACACGTTGGATTGTCGCTGGTGGGGGCCTTGCCGCCATTTCTCGAAGTCTCGGTGCCACGCCTGCTGTTGAGGCTATTGCCGGACAAGGAGGTGGTGCGATTGCTGCGCCGCTATCCTGGCGCGGAGAGTTTCAAGCAGGCCTATGCCTGGGGTCTGGCTGAGGTCCAGATGAGCCGTTCGAGCTCGGACAACACTCCTGATTCGGTGGGATTGGTGGTCAGCCAGCTGACCAAATTGGCGGCGGTGACGGCGGTGGTCGTCGCCTGCGTGAGCATTCGCTCGCATCCCGGTCCGGTCTTGATTGAAATGCTGACGGTGCTGGTGGTGTGCGCGCTGGTTTGGTTCGGGACGGCGATTTCCGTGCTCAGAGATCAGCACCAAGCGGCTCGGGAGCTGTGGATTTCCCTGCGTAGCAATTTGCTGAAAGACACAGAGAAACTGAGCGAGGCCGAGATCGAACTGGCGGAGTTCCAACGGGTGGCCGAGGAAAAGCGGGTAGCCCGTGCGGCCCGCTGGTGGTCGGTGCGATTTGTCGATGGGAAGGTCAGCGCCTGGTGCCGAGAGAACCTGCTAAGTCGCTGAGTGCGGAGGATTCGCTCAGGCGCCGCTGGCGAAGTGGTAACGGGCGCTTTCAAGAATACCGCAGGCAATTTCGCCGGCGTCGAGACCGATGGTTTCGACTTCGATGTCGGAAGTGGCCGCATACATCGGTTTGCGCTCGGTGAGGAGCGCTTCGATTTTTTCGCGGGGGTTCTCGGTATGAAGGAGCGGGCGGTCGCGATTGCGGCCGGTGCGCTCGAGGATCACGTCGACGGGAGCCTGGAGCCAGACGACGTAGCCCAGATGCTTGAGCAGGGATCGGTTGCGCTTGCGGGTGATGATGCCGCCGCCGGTGGAAATGATCCGCCGGGGAGCGTTGGGGGCGGCGAGTTCGTGAAGCATCGCGGCCTCCAGGTTGCGAAAGTACTCTTCACCTCGTTTGGCGAAGATTTCCGCCACGCTGAGACCGGTTTTTTGTTCGATGAGCTCGTCGGTATCGACCAGCGGGTAGCCGAGCAAGTGCTCGAGCTTCCTCCCGATGGTGGACTTCCCGCAGCCCATGAAGCCGATCAGGATGATGTTTTTTGGTAGGGGTTCCCCTGCGTTCATGGGGCGAGCCTAGCGTTGCAGGTGGGGGGCGAAAAGAAGCGAAATGAGGCAGGCTCCTCAGCCGCGGAGTCGGCGTGCGCTCGTTGCAAGCAGTTGAATACGCTTTACTTCTCGGTAGGGATCGGGAAATAAACCGCGCGTCCCGTTTCCTCTGGCAGCTCAAGCATGCCGACAAACTCGATATGAAAGTCCCATTGTTTGTGACGTGTTCCGCTGCTTTTCTGGTGGCTTGGCTAGGTGTGACCTTTTTCCGTGAAGTGCCACGTGATGCTTATCCTCAACTCGGAAAGGGTTCGCTGCCGGTTTCCGCGAAGACGGAAAAAAAGGAGCTTCTGATCGAACCTGAAGAGCCGAAGGAAGTCGTCGCGGCGGCGGAGTGAGCGGAACTCAGGACGGGTTCCGCATGACTGTCGCCAGGCTTGGCGGCCGTTCATCATAGCGCGTGTAGAACGCGAAAGCCGGGGAGAAGATTCGTGCCCGAAGGCTTGTGGGCGAGTGACTGAGGGCTGGTCAAAGGAGGCCTGATAGGCGTAGGATGTCTTCATGGCGGAAGAACCTATCGTTTGTGATACCAAGCCTCTGGGCCTGGAGGTGGAAGCGGGCGTGCATTTCTGGTGTTCCTGCGGCCGTTCGTCGCATCCCCCATTTTGCGATGGGAGCCACAAGGGAACGGGCCTGCAGCCGGTGAAGTTCGAGGTGGCGGAGAAAACGACGGTCTGGTGGTGCCAGTGCAAGCGGACCGGGACACCGCCGATCTGCGATGGAACCCACAAGCATGTGTGGCAGCCGACCGAAGAATGATGAGGGCGACGCTTCGAAGCGCCGGGAGAGAATGATGCCGGACGAAACCCGGCCGCTTCGATCCACCGCTTCTAACGACGGCTGCGACTGAAGCGGGTGCGCGGATCATCCTCGGGCTGCTCTTTGTCGCGGTAGCGGAGGATGCCTTGCTGCTTCAGATTTTTGATGAAGGTCTTGGCATCGTTGGAGACTTCCTCGTCGTAGGCGAGAGTGCCGATGAGGCCCTCGCCATTTTCAACTCGGGAAAGGGTGGAGGTGGCTTGATCGGCGGCCCGCGAAATGGAGGCGACCGCTTCCGGGACGTCCCTGAGGGCTGGTTCAAGTTCCTCGATGCGCTCGGTGGCCTGAGCGAAGGTCTGCTCGGCGCTTTCGGTGGCTCGTTTGAAGGAGGCGATGGCTTCGTTGGCACCGTCGACCGTATCGGGAAGCTTGCCGCTGGCCCGTTCGAGGTTGGCAAGGGAGGCGTCGATCTTGCCGAGGTTGTCTTCAGAGAGAACCGAGCGATTCACCTTCTGCAGGGTGAGGGTGAGCTCCTGGGTGGCGCTGCGGAAGTCGCCGATGGCATTGTCGATTTTCCCAATGGTGGCTTCGGCCTGCATGAGCAGGCGTCGGGCGTCACGCGAGACGGCGACGGCATTGTCCTGAATGGCATCGAGTCCGGAGGGACCTCCACCTGTTAGAACGCTGCCGGCAGCAATGAATCCACTGGCTGGCTCGCTCGGCGGGGTGATGACCACAAGCTTGTCTCCGAGGATGGTGGCGGAGGCGATTTGGAACAGGGACCCTTCGGGAATCTTGATGGTGTCGACGATCTCAAGTTCGACTTCGACCTGGACCTGTTCGTTGAGAGTCGGGGTGCTGGAGACCTTGCCGATTCGCGCCCCGCCCATGCGGACTTCGGAGCCTTTGATCACACCGGCGGCATCGGCGAAGACGACGGTGAGTCCGTATTTGTTGACGAAGCGATCGCCGAAGCGGCCGAACTGGACAATCAGCACCGCGAGCAGGGCGAGACCGACGAAAATAAAGACGCCGACGAGAGCTTCGGTGTTCCTTTTCGATTCGGGCATGGCTTGAGGGGAAGGGGAGTGCGGCGGGATGATAGCCTATCGATGGGCGGGGGTCACAGGGTTTTCCGGCCAGGCTTCTCCGGAGTCGCCTGAAATGAAGGCGCGGAGCTCCGGATCGGAGGTCGATTGGAGCTCGGCGGGACTGCCTTCCCAGGCGATCTGGCCGTCTTTCAGAAAGAGCACGCGGTCGGCAATGTGGAAGACGGAGCGCATCTCGTGGGTCACCACGACATTGGTCATGCCGTGATTGTGCTGCAAATCACGGATCATGTGATCGATGGTGTCGGCGGTAATCGGGTCGAGGCCGGCGTGCGGTTCGTCGTAGAGAACGCAGGCCGGACGATCGACGACGGCGCGGGCGAGCGCCACGCGTTTGCGCATGCCGCCGGAGAGATCGGCGGGCATCTTGTTCTGTTGCTCGTTGAGACGGACGATGCTGAGGGCCCGGTCGACGCGGGTGGTGATCTCGTTTTCGTCGCGGATGCCGCCTTCACGAAGAGGGAAGGCGACGTTTTGCCCGACGCTCATGGAGTCGAAAAGGGCGCCGCCTTGGAACATCATGCCGACTTTCTTTCGAATGGAGCCGAGTTGTCGTTCGTTGAGACAGGAGATCTCGGTGTCCTCGATGTGGATGGTGCCGCTGGTGGGCTTGAGAAGTCCGGGAAGGAGCTTGAGGAGGACGGACTTGCCGGCGCCGGAGCCGCCGAGAAGGACGAGCGTTTCACCCCGATGAATGTCCAGATTGATGCCGCGCAGGACTTCATGGGACCCGAAGCGGTGCTTGAGGTTCCTGACTCGGATGAAGGGTTCGTCCGGCATGGCGCCGAGTGTGGCGTGGGACGGGGCGTTTTCCAAGCGTTAGCTACCCATTGGCATCCAGCGCCGAGAATCCACAGAAGAGGCGGGAGCTTTCGTTGGGGCGGGCGGGGAAGGGGGTGTCGTGATCAAGGAAAGTACGACAAATCTCGTAGAAAGATTCGGGAGTCTTGGCGCGGCGGAGTTGCTGTTCGAAGTCAGGGTCGAAGCCCTGGGTGACGAAGAGCATCGTCTTCTTCATCCGCTGGACGTGGAGAAGCGGATTGAAAGTGGCGCAGTCGTTGGCGATTTCCTCGTAGAGGGTGAAGACGTAGTCTAACAGGTCGCGGCAGCTTGGTTCGACGGATTTTTCGCCGAGGAAGGCGGCGCGGAGTTGCGGGAAGAGCCAGGGGTTGCGAATGGCGCCGCGGCCGATCATCAGGCCGGCTGCCTGGGATTGCTGGTGCAGGGCGAGGCCGGTGGGGACGTCGACGACGTTGCCATTGGCGATGACCGGGCAGGGCATTCTTTCGACGGCTCGGCGGATGCAGTCGGGATGGACCGGGGTGCTGTAGCGCTCGGTGACGGTGCGGCCGTGGATGGCGAGCATGTCGATGGCGTGCTTGGAGAATAGGTCTAACAGCGCGCCGAATTCCTCGGACGAGTGGTAGCCGATGCGCGTCTTGACGGTGAAACGGGTGGGGATGGTCTCGCGGAGTTCGCCGAGGATGCGGTCGACCTTCGGGAGGTTTCGAAGCAGGCCGCCGCCCGCTTCCTTTTTGCAGACAACGGGTGCCGGGCAGCCGAGGTTGAGGTCGATGCCGGAGACGGGATGTTCGAGGAGCTCCTTGGCAGCGCGGACCAGGTGATGGACGTCCTGGCCGATCATCTGGGCGAAGATGGGTCGGCCGGTCGGGTTCTCGTCGATCGACCGCAGGATCCAGGGATTGAGCCGCGAGTCGGGATGGACGCGGAAGTACTCGGTGACGTAGACGTCGGCACCACCATAGCGCGACAGCACCCGCAGGAAGGTGAGATCCGTCACATCCTGCATCGGCGCAAGATAGAGCGCGGGGCGGTCGTTTGGAAACAGCTCGGTCAAGTGGGATGAGGCTGCCGCAGGGAGACGAATCGGGCAAGCGAGTGAATGGTCCGATGCTCAGACGGCTTTACCTTGACATTCAAGATCTCTTCGGGAAGCTGTGCTTAGTTTTTAAGTAAAGGAGTGACTGTGGATAACGACCTATTACACACGGAGAAGATTCTGGCGGACAGGAAGACGTTTTTCCTCGATTTGAAGGAGAACTCACGCGGGATGGTGGTGAAAATCACGGAAGATGTTGGCGGCAATCGTGACACGATCATGGTTCCTGCGGACATCCTCGGGGATTTCATCGCTGCGCTGAGCGATATCAAAGCGACGGCCGACGGCCATTAAGGAAAGCGGAGTCCGCTTGGATGTAGGAGGTGTCGGCGCAGACCGGCAGGTGGGTTAGGCGGCATGGCACGCTGCAGTGGCCGGGAGAGATGGGTTTCACTCCCGAGAAGGTGTGGTAACTTTTCCCCGATGGGCGGAGACTTTCTGGCCATCGACTTATTTGATGGGTGCGAGCCCGCAGAGAATCCAAGCCCATGAAATTGCTACTGACCGTCGGAGCATCCATTTTCCTGCTGGGCTGTGATTCGCCGAGTCGGACGGGACGGGCATCTGGAAATGGCTCGATTGAGACGAAGCATCTCACGGCGGCAGAGTATGAAGACTTCATCTCGACTCCCGATAAGCTCACGGCGGTGATGTTTCACGCCGATTGGTGTGCTCCATGCCGAGAGTTCGGTCCGGTAGTGGAAGAGGTGGTGGCAGCTTCGGAAGGGATGGCAGTGCTCGGGATGATCGATGTGGAGGACTTCCCCGAGCTGGCCAGGAACCTGGGTGTGAGTGGTATTCCGGATCTCAGGTTGTTCCGGGACGGGGTGATGGTGGATTCCATGAAGGGATCGATTCCAGCGGAACAACTTCGCCACCACTTCGCCATTCAGATGAATGGGATGGGAGAGCACGGGACGCCGCCAGGGTCGAGTGAAAGTCGCGAAGAAACGATCGCGCCCTGATCAACGACGGTCCTTCTGCGGATGTGGAAAGGGAATCGTCGCGTGATCTCGGATGTCAGCAGTGAAGAGCAGGATGGATGGAGGCTTTCAGCGATGTGATGGAGCCCTATGCCTTCGGTGAAAAGCCTCTGCCGATCAAGGAAGCGGTGGCGAATAGAGCATGGCTTACTTCAGCAAGGCCTGCAGTTCCCAGGTGCGCTTGCTGCGCGGGGTGCCGGGGCCGTTGTAGCCTAACAGGCGGAAGCCGGTGGATTCGACGTTTTGGGTTTCGATGCTTTCTTCCAGGGCGGTGCGAGCTTTGGCGATGTTTTCCTTCGAGTCGGGACCTTGCCAGGCATAGCTGAGGGCTCGGGCGGCAGGAATGTCACGCACTTCGACTTTGGTGCCATCGGGGCCTTTGCTGCCCACTTTTCCGTTCTGATAGAGGAAAGCCATGCCGGCTTGGTCGAGTTCACCATCGTCTTCCGTCATCGCCATCTCGACTGGCGCCGTCATCGGGATGTCGTTCTTTTTGATGTGGGTGAAGAGGGTCCAGAAGGAACTGATCTCGCCTTTGCCATTGGTGAACGCGGCGCGGTAGGCGGGATAGGATTTCTTCTCGACCTTGTTGAAGGGACCGGGGGCGGGCCATTTCTCGGGAAGCGGAGCTTCGTCGACGTACTTCGGAGCGGTCAGGGCCTTCTCGTCTGCTTGCAGGTTGCAAGCGGCTACGAGCGCAAAGAGTGGGAAGAATTTCTTTTTCACTCCATCAAAGGAGCGAGGAACGGAGGTGCCGCAAGAGGAAACCGCGAAGCCCGCTCGGCACCGGAGGTCAGTGGTCGGCTCAAGGCACGATTTTCACCGGCGTGCCAATCCGAGCATTGGCGAACATGATTTTGGCCATGTTTTTGGGCATTCGGATGCAACCATGGGAAGATGGGTGGCCAGGCTGAGGGATCGGGCCGGCGTGCAAGCCGATGCCGGACGAAGTGAGCCGCATCCAGTTGGGCATCTCAGCACCGACGAATTTGCCGCCAGCCGGAACCGAGTCCCTGCGGCTGTCGGCATCAGGGACCAATAGTTCACCGCTGGCTGAGTAAATCCTGCCATAGAGATTGGAGCGCTTGTCGACGGTCATCTCGGTGATCGAGAACGAGCCCGTGGGGGTTTCATGTCCGCGCATGCCTGTGGCGACTCGTGACTTTCCAACGTGGACGCTTCCCTTGAAAAAATAGGCCGTTTGGTCGCTGAGATCGATGGTCACACGCATCGGTCCGTCCCCCGGCAAGTTGTCCCAGTAGGAAAATCCGGACTCCGATTGATAGGTGTGCTCGCGATTCAGATCACGCTGCAGTCCAGGGTCATCACCCGAGAGCAGGCCATTGGCGCAGCTGCTGATCAGCAGGGTCGAAAGGGAGGCAAAGGCGAATCTCAGATGGAGCATCCCAAGGACTGTCGGGTCCCGCATTGCCCACCGTCCAGAAGATTCAAGTCCATCGGGACCGCCACTGCCAAAACGGGGCCTGGTGGATGGGCAAGTCGGGAAGGGGTGACGACTGAAATGGGCAACTTTGTGACTATCTATCCCAAGAATGATGGCGTAGCAGTCTGGCAATGGAAAGCGATGCAGGGCAGGCGGATCTGGAAGTGGGCTCAGCGGGCGGGGCAGAACGTCGCAAGCTCCTGATCATCGTTAACCCGGTGGCGGGGCAGGACGACGGCCGGGATGTGGAAGCCCGACTCAGATCGGCGGCCAATGCGGCGGGGCTGGACTATGATCTGAAAGTCACCCGGGGAGAAGGCGATGCAATGCGGTGGGCGCAGGAGGCATGCAGGGGTGATCGGGTGATTGTTTCGGGGGGCGACGGCACCGTGATGGAAGTGATTACGGGCCTGGTGAAATCCAAAAGCGGTGCGGGGCTTGCTCAAATCCCGACCGGGACGGCGAACCTGTTAGCCCGTGCTTTGTCGATTCCGACCGAGTTTGACGAAGCGCTGGAGTTTGCCTTCGGCGATGGCGTGGTGGTGGCGACCGATGTCGGGTATCTGCCCGGGTTCGACCGTTACTTTGCGCTGGTCGCCGGTGCGGGATGGGATGCGGAGTTGATCAAGGATGCGAGCCGTGAATTGAAGGATCGTCTCGGATTCTTTGCCTACGTGCTGACCGGAATCAGGAACCTCTTTGGCCTCCGGAATTCAAACATCAGACTGACGGTGGACGATGAGGTCCATCAATTCCGGGCGCATACCGTGATGGTGATCAATGTCGGGGAGATTCACGATGTCGGCATTGCCATCGGGCCTGATGTGAATCCACACGATGGCAGGCTGGATCTGGCGATCATGGCACCACGGAGCGCCTGGGGCATCGTGAAGCTCGTCGTGCGCCTGCTGACCAAGCGCTTTGGAAACGACGACGATCTCAGTTATTTTTCCGCGACGCATTTCAAAATCGAGGCGGATCCTCCACTCAAGCTGGAGGTTGATGGAGAGTACGTGGGCAGCACTCCGTTTGAGGTCGAGGTGATCCCGAAAGGGGTTCACCTGCTAGTGCCCCAGCGGTATGCGGAGGACAAGGGGCTCCTTCCCTAAGCGATGAATCCCGAGGCTTTTGCTTCGGCGACGGCGGCCTTCGTGTCCGCGACCAGATGGAGTTTGACCCCGTGGCCGTGGCAAGCTTGCGCAAGCAACCGGATCTCTTCATCGCGTAGCGATTGGGAGACGTTGCGGATGAAGATGGCGGCAATGCGCTCAGGGTGTTCTTCGACGATCTGGGTGTAGATTTCCGGGTCCTTTTCTCCGCTGTCGCCGATCAGGATGGCAGGAAGGGGTTCGTGGAATGAGAGCAAGTGCCGGATGGCGCCCAGCTTGTGATCATGATGTCCGGCCTTGAGAAGCTTGTGGCGATCGATGCCCCAGTCCGTCATGAACAAGGGACCTCGCGGGGTGTTCCGGATCTCGAATATCTTGAGAATAAAGTCACGGAGGTTCCATGGCGAACTGGTGACGTAGAAGATCGGATTCCGTTCATGACCGGTCGGCCCTGCCTGAAGCCGGGTGTAGAATTTGGAAACTCCGGGGAAGATTCTCCGGGTGTGGACGTTCTCGAGCAGGGTGTTCTTGAGCAGCTGCCAAAGTTTGGCGGCACCCGTTTCGATGACGGTGTCGTCCACGTCGCTGATGATGATGCGTTTCGCGGTGGCGGGGCAAAGCGTCACGATCCCCGATGACTTGGCGGACTCGTGAGAAGGATCGTCGGCACGTTCGACCCTTGCCGTGAATTCGATGCTGCTAGCTTGGGGGAGGGAATGATGTTCGAGGTGGTGGACGAAGTACCCTTCTTCGTCACAAACGACCTGGAATCGTTCACCAAGAATCTCGCCGTGGACAGTGGCGTGGGGGATTTCCTTGGTGAAGAAGTTCGACGCCATATTCAGGAAATTCCGACGTCTGGAATCATTGACGTCCGAGGCGCGGAGTTCGCGCTTTCGTTCGACTCGTCCACGGATCACGAGCTTCGAGCCATGGGCGTAGCCTTCGAAGCAGCGCACGTAGGCGCGCTCACCGGGCAGCCGTTTCGGGCTCAGTCGTGCCGCAATCTTCTCCAGTCGGAGGAGGACACGGTGGATGGTCCCCGGGGTGGATTCAGGACCTTGCATCGCGAGAGTCGGAGCTTTCTGCTGCCGCCGGGAGAAGCGGAATCACTCGAAGATCTCAGCGAAAAACTGCTTCATGTCCGCCCACGAACGTTGATCTGCTTTCTCATTGTATGCGGCTCCTTTCGAGTTGTCGTCGCCAGCCATCTTCTGGGTGAAGGCATGGACGGCATTGCCGTAAGCGATGAACTGCCAGTCGGCCTTGGCCTCGCGCATTTCCTCAGCAAAGGCGGCGACTTCCTTGTCGGGAACGTGGGGGTCATCGGCGCCGTGGCAGACGAGAATGCGGGCTTTGAGGGTGTCCTTGTCGGCGGCCATGCCCTCAGCGGCACCGAGTCCACCGTGGAAGGAGACGATGCCGGCGATGTCGGCTCCGGAGCGGGCGAGTTCGAGCACACCGGTGCCTCCGAAGCAGTAGCCGATTGCGGCGATCTTGGAGGGATCGGTCTTCGAATCGTTTTTCAACACTTCGAGCCCGGCGGCCAGACGTGCGCGGAAGAGTTCGCGGTCGCCTTTGTATTTCCCCGCCTCGGCACCCGATGCGGGCGGTTGCGGACGGATGCCCTTGCCGTAGATATCCAGAGCAAAGACGTTGTAGCCAAGTTCGGCGAGCTGCTTGCTACGGGACTTCTCGTAGTCGGTGAGCCCGGTCCATTGGTGGACGATCAATACGCCGGGACGAGCGCCGGTGATGGAGTCGTCATAAGCGTGGTAACCTTCGAGGGTGGTGTCACCTTGCTGGTACTCGACGCCTTTCTCAACGATCCCTGCAAGACTGGTGAGGGGGAGAAGGGCCAATAGAAGGAGTTTGGAGATCATGCTCTAAGAAGGCAGCTGCTGAGCCTCTGTCAAGTCGGCCTCGCTCCCACTGTCGCCGATTCTTCGAATGCACTCCGTTTTGAGGTTGTCATCTGGGTGCCCACAGTCCAGTTGATTTGTATGACAACTTACGGGAAGTTTTCGAAATGGGTCGCCTTCATCCTCATCGGCCTCCTGCCAGCGCTGGGCTTGGCCAGGGAAGACCATGACTTCAATTTCGATTGGGAATTCCATCTTGGAGCGGATCTTCTGCCCTTGGAGGATGCCGAGTCGGGGGATTGGGAAAAGGTTCGCTTGCCGCATGATTGGTCGATTGCTCAGGGCTTCACGAAAGAGAGCACCGGAGCAAGTACGGGCTTTCTGCCTGCGGGGGTCGCCTGGTACCGGAAGAGCTTCACGGCGCCGGAGGATTGGAAGGGGGATCACCTCAGCCTTGTTTTTGAAGGAGTCTACTGCCGCTCGAAAGTCTATCTCAATGGCAAGCTCGTGGGTGGTCGTCCGAGTGGCTACGTCTCGTTCGTCGTTGATTTGACGCCGGAGCTGCGTTTCGGAAAAGAGGCGAACACGCTGCTGGTGAAAGTCGATCACTCGAACTATCTCGACTCACGCTGGTACACAGGCTCGGGGATCTATCGAAATGTCCGGATGGTGAGGACGGCTCCGACTCGGATTCCGGAGTGGGGTGTCTGGGTGCAGACGCCGGAGGTCAGTGCTGAGAAGGCGGAGCTGATCGTGCGGACGGAAATCGAGACGCCGAACAAGGAAGCTCGGAAGATGGAAGTGCAGGTCGAGATTCTCGACAAGCATGATGCGGTCGTGGCAAGTGGAACGAATCATGTGGAACTCGAGGGATCGAGGGATGTGTCGGTTCCGGTGAGTCTGACGCAGCCGAAGCTCTGGGACTTGGAGTCGCCCAATCTCTACACGGCGAAGGTCCGCTTGGTGCAGGATGGGGAAACGCTCGATGATTACTCGCTTCGTTTTGGACTGAGAAACTCGCGCTTTGACGCGAAGCTGGGCTACTTGCTCAATGGACGTCGGGTGAAGATCAAGGGAGTGAACCTTCACCATGATGCGGGTCTGGTGGGCGCGGCGGTGCCGAAGGATGTTTGGCGAGATCGGCTGGAGCGATTGAAGAGCGTCGGGTGCAATGCGATCCGCATGTCGCACAATCCACATTCGATCGAGCTGTTAGAGCTTTGCGATGAAATGGGCTTCCTCGTGATGGATGAGTTCTTCGACGAGTGGAAGGTGCCGAAGGACAAGTCGCTGGTCTGGCTCAGCGCCAACAAGGCACCGGAAGAAGTGACGCATGGTTATTCCGAACTCTTCGAAGAATGGGCCGAGCGGGATTTGAAAGCGACGATCCGCCGCGACCGCAATCATCCCTCGGTGATCATGTGGAGCATCGGCAACGAGATCGAGTGGACCTATCCCTATTACCCGCAATCGGCGAGTTATAATCCGGGCGACCCGAATGAGGACTATCACAAGACGCCGCCGGACTTTGATCCGGTGAAGATCCGCGAGCGCATGGCGAAGCTTCACCAAGGTCCGGACGAGTTGTTAGAGACGGCGAAGAAATTGGTGGACTGGACGCATGAAGAGGATCCGACACGGCCGGCGACTTCCGGCTTGGTGCATCCATCGGTGGGCTATGCGACGGGCTATGCGAAGGCGCTCGATGTGGTGGGATTCAATTACCGTGCCTGGGAATACGATGGAGCCCACGAGAGGTATCCGGAGTGGCCGATCATTGGCTCGGAAAATTGGGGAACCTGGGCGGAGTGGGACAACGCGAACAAGCGCGACTTTGTCGCCGGGATTTTCATTTGGACAGGATTTGCCTACCTCGGAGAAGCCGGTCCGTGGCCACGCAAGGGCTTGGAGATCTCGCTCTTCGACTATGCGGGTTTCAAGACGCCGCGCGGGCACTTGTTTGAATCGATGTGGGTCGATAAGCCGAAGTCATGGCTGGGGACGACGCCGGCGGACGAGTCCGAGCATCGGGTCGATGAGGAGGGAAATTGGAGCTTCGTTCAGCGGGACTACGAGATTCCGGCGATGAAGTGGCTGCGCCGATGGGAATGGGATCGGATTTATCCTTCGTGGAACTACAAGCAGGATGAGCCGATCATTGCTCAGGCTTACTCGAACTGTGAGGTAGTCGAGCTCTTCCTGAATGGCGAGTCACTCGGTCAGCGGAAGATGGCTGAAATGGACGACCGCATCGCCAGGTGGCGGGTCCCCTTTGCTTCGGGTGAGCTGAAACTGATCGGTTCGAATGGGGGCAAGGTCGTGACTGAGGATGTGTTGCGCACGAGTGGTGAGCCGCAGGCAATCCAACTCAAGGTGGATCGCGAAAGCATGAGTGCAAATCACTACGATGTGCTTCGAGTGGAGCTTCAGTTGCTCGACGAAAAGGGTGTGCCGGTGGTCAATGATGACCGCGAAGTACGCTTCGAGGTGAAAGGCCCCGCCCGGCTGTTAGGTGTCGACAATGGCTGGGAGAAAAGCGTGCAGCCTTATCAATCTGATAAGCTCACAACCTGGCAGGGTCGCGCCTTGTTGCTGCTTCAGTCGACAGATCAAGCGGGGGAAATCACGGTTACCGCGAAGAGTGGTGAGATCGTGTCCGAAGCGGTCTCGGTCACGGTGAAACCGTGACCGAGAGAAGGGGGCTTCAGTTCGCGGGCCCGAGGGTGAACTCGAGCTCGTGATTTCCTGAAGGAACGAGGTACTGTGGCAGGATCGTCGAGAGGGTCCCGGCGATGCCCTTTTGGATCTTATCGATGTTCAGGGTGAAGTGGCCTTGGGGCTTCAGATTGAAAGGGTGGCCGGCGGCTTCGATGTTCTCGGGGGCGTAGGGCCAGAGGGAAAAACCAAAGGCCGGGCTGCCGGTGATTTGGAGGCCGGACGCTCCGTCATCGCTACTCAGCTTCAGCCAGCGGGTGTCGCTGCGATTGCCGTTCTCCTGCGGGTAGGCGTAGTTGGTGAATAGCTCGGCGGTTTTGGATGCATACTCGCCGATCATCGCGCTGCGTTTGCGGTCCGGGTAATTTTCCCAAGGACCACGACCGTAGTAGCTGGTGTGTGTGTAGCCTGCGGGAACACCGGTGCTCATGCCGAAGCGGATGAGGTCGGGCAGGGAGGCGTTGGCATCGAGGACGAGCTTCACGCTGATGCGGCCATCGCCGGTGATGGTGTAGCTGGTGTTGATTTTCACCTTCGGTCCGGATTGGCGGGAGCAGTTGATCGTGACCGCGCCGTCTTCGACTTCGCCGACTTTGATCGACGGGCTTTTCAGCTCGGAGAGGATCTTCCTCCAGGCGGTGCGGGATTTCTTGAAGGGGCCGGAATTGGCGGCTTGGAGGTCGTTGTCGGTGCCGGGACGATCGAAGTTCAGGGTCAGCGGGGTGACGAGTTGCTCGATGTTGCCGAGTTTGTAGGAGATGAGCTCACCGCTGGCCTTTGAAATACGGGTGGAGAATCCCTTGCCGCTGACGGTGATGGCATCGTCGGCGTCGTTGATGGTGAGTTCTTTGTTAGAGGCCGGAGCCTCTGTGGTGGATTCCTTTGCCTTGAGCTGGATCTGTTCGTGGGCGAGTTGATGGCCCTTTTTGCACCACAGGCGGTCGACCTTTTCGTGCACGCTGAGGTTGATCCAGTATTCGGAGGTCGGCTTGTATTGGGGGCGCTCGAAGGGGATTTCCGCGACGGTGGATTGGCGGGCGGGGATGTCGGTGGTGGGGAGGACGCCGGATTGGAGCTCCTTGCCGTCCTCGCTGAGGGTCCAGCGGATTTCGTAGTTGCTGAGATTGGTGGTCTCGAAGCGATTGGTGATCTTCACGCGGCCTTCCTCTTCGGCTTCGAAGACGAGCGGTTGGAAGACGTATTTGCATTCCCAAGCGTGGGGGTTGGGGGTTCTGTTAGAGGCGAAGACGCCGTTGAAGCAGAAGTTGCCGTCGTTCGGTTTGTCGCCAAAGTCGCCCCCGTAGGCGAAGAAGGTTTTGCCGTTGGGGCCCTTCTTTTCGAGGCCCTGATCGATCATGTCCCAGAGGTAGCCGCCCATCAGGTTCGGGCGGGAACGGATTTCATCCCAGTAATCGCCGAGGCCGCCGATCGAGTTGCCCATGGCGTGGAGATACTCGCACATGATGATCGGGCGGTTGATGTGCTTGCTTTCCGACATGCCCACCAGCTGGCTGAGATTCGGATACATGCGGCTGAGCACGTGGACGTAGTCGGGATCGTCGGGGTTGGCATAGACCGGCCAGCTGGTGACCTTGTAGCCGACGTCATCTTCTTCGACGTAAGCGGGGTCGGCCGGGTCACCTTGGGCGCCTTCGTAGTGGACCCAGCGGGTCGGATCGAAATCGCGGATCCAGTGAGCGGCGGCGGCGAAGGCAGGACCGGTGCCCGACTCGTTGCCGAGCGACCAGCCGATCACGCTCGGGTGGTTCTTGTCGCGCTCGACCATGCGGTAGACGCGGCTGAGGATCGGGGCGGTCCAGGAAGGTTGATTGGGGATGTATCCACCGAGGTGGTGGGTTTCGATGTTGGCTTCATCGAGGACATAGAGGCCGTACTGATCGCAGAGGTCGAGAAAGTGCGGGTCGTTCGGGTAGTGCGCGGTGCGCACGGCGTTGAAGTTGAACTGCTTCATCAGACGGACGTCGGCTTCCATGTCTTCGCGGAGCAGTGCTTTGCCACGGGTCGGGTGGTGGTCGTGTCGATTGACGCCCATGATTTTCACGGGGATGCCGTTGACTAACAGCTCGCGCCTTTCGTTGAACTCGATTTTGCGGAAACCGACGTTTTGGCTGCGGGCTTCGATGAGCTTGCCGTCGGCGTCCTCGAGGGAGAGGACAAGCTTGTAGAGGTAGGGATCTTCGGCGGACCACTTTCGCGGGCTTTCGATCTCGGCGCGCATCAGGGCGAAGACGGGCATGTCGCGGGCGGCGTAGCGCTCGTTGTAGACCTTTTCGACGGGCACCGACGTATTGCTGTTAGGGACCAGATTGCCCTCGGCATCGAAGAGCTGACCGGTGATTTTCCAGTCCTTGAACTGATCGGGAGCGGTCTGCACCCACAGCTCGGGACGGATTTCAAGGCGGGCGTTTTTGAGGTTTTTGTCGAACCGGGTGCGGATGTTGAAGTCGTCGATGGCGACCTTCGGTTGGGCGAGCAACAGGACCTCGCGCTGGATGCCGCTAAGGCGCCACATGTCCTGGTCTTCGAGGTAGGAGCCATCGCTCCAGCGGAAGACCTGGACGGCGACGCGATTTCTTCCGTCCTGCACGAACTCGGTGATGTCGAACTCGGCGGCGAGGCAGCTGTCCTGACTATAGCCGACTTTTTCGCCATTCACCCAGACGTAGAAGGCGGAGGAAACGCCGCCGAAGTGGAGGATGATCGATTGGTCATGCCAATCGGCCGGCACCTTGAAGTCGCGGAAGTAGCTGCCGACAGGGTTGTCGCGATAGATTTTCGGTGGGCGGGGTGGCTGCGGACCTTTCCAATCCCAGTCCGGTTCGCGAGTCAGGATTTCGGGGGTGAAAGGATAGGTGATGTTGGTGTAGATCGGCTGACCGTAGCCTTGGAGTTCCCAGTTGGAGGGGACTTCGATGTCTTTCCAGTCGCTGCCGACGAAGTCTTTCGAAAAGAAGTCGAGCGGGCGGTCCTGGGTCTTTTCGACGAAGTGGAATTTCCAGCTGCCGTTGAGCGACTGCATGCGGGAACGGTCGCGATCACCGCTGAGAGCATCTTGCTTGCTGGTGAAGGAGTAGGAGGTAACGCGCGCCTCCATTTTCCCCTGCTCGTAGACTTTCTCGTTTTCCCAATCTAAAGGGGCGGCGAAAAGGGGCATCAAGCTGGCGCAAAAGAGGTTTAGGATTAGGGGCTTGGATCTCATCGGCAGGAAATTCTAAACCAAGATAAATGTCGGATGTATACAAAAAAGACACAAAACGGGGCAGCGGTCTTCCGGAGCGCCGTCGAGTGGCCGAGCCGACTTCCCAAGTCTTCGCCGATACGCGATCGGCCTAAGTTACCCGAAGAGGGTTTCCTTAAGGATTGAAGGACGGCGGAAGACGTTCGTGCTGGGGGGAATGGAGCATCAGCTCGCTGGCCGCTTCAAGGTGGCGATGAAATAGAGAGTCCCATAGGGGGACTTCGCGATGGTTTCGGTGGAGACGAGTTCCCAGCCGTGTTCGCCCCAGCGGTTCAGGGTCTCGGCGATGCCGAGGTGGTCAAAGTGGACTTCGTTTTCGACCGGTAAGCGGAGGACTTGATATTCCCAAGGGGTCATGACGAGGGTTTGCGACTGTTATTTCCCGACCGTTGACGGCGGCGACGAATGCAGCTCGCTATTTGTTAGGAAAAATTCAGGCGGAGCCGGTCGGGCTGGCGATCAAATCCGGCTCCGCCGATTGAGAGCGTCTCAGAGCTGTTCGAGCTTCTCGAGCAGGAGGTTCTTGGTAGCGAGAATGCCCTCTTCCTCGCTGAGATCGGAGCCTTCATACTCGATGCCGACATAGCCGGTGAACCCGGAGTCTTTGGCGATTTGCAACATCTTGGCGTAATCGGTGTGCTGCTCTTCTCCTTCGGCCGTGAAGCTGTGCGATTTGGCGGAAACTCCCTTGGCGTAAGGCATGAGATCCTTGAGTCCCTGGTAGCGATCGTAAGCGAGGCCGAACTCGTCTTCCTTGAGGCCCTCCACTCCGGAAAAAAGGTTCTTCGCTTGCTCGAACTGCGCGGCGTTGTCGCGCTTCTTCGCAACGTAGAAGTTTCCGAAGTCGGGAAGGCTACCGCAATTATCCATGCCGACGGATTTGAGCACGCCCGCGAGCCAGGCGCCGTGGGAAGAAAGTCCGCCATGGTTCTCGACGATGACGTTCAGTTCCATGGGCTTGGCATGTTCGCAAAGGCGGCGCAGGCCATCGGCGCAGAGCTTGGCTTGTTCCTCAGGGGCGAGACTCGCGTTTGATGCTGAGTTCACCCGAATGCTGTGGCATCCCAGTTTCTTGGCGGCATCAAGCCAGGCGTAGTGGCCTTCGACGGCGGCACGGCGCTTTGCTTCGTCCGGGTCGCCGATTTGGCCGACACCGTCGCACATGATGAGCAAGCTAATCATGCCGTTGTCATCGCAGCGCTTTTTCATTTGGTCGATGTAGTCGCCGCCACGTGGCTGGAGTCCCAGCTTATCGGTCCTCTCCGCAAAAAACTGATTGACCCATTCCAGCGCATTAATTTGGAAAAAATCGCCCGTGTAATGAGGCCAGTCGAGGTTGTCGAGATCACCGCTCTGAAGTGCTCGATGGAGCGACCATTGCGCTAGGGAAAGCTTGAATGGCGATGTTTCAGCCAGCCGAGGACCCGGTTTCTCCGTTTTGGAACAGGAAGGAATAAAGGCTCCGGATGCAAGGGCGGCGGAGGAGGCGAGAAAACGGCGACGGTTGAGTTTCATGGATAAGCTGTATCATGATTGTAGACCAACTCAATCTTCTTGATGAAGGGTGTCGCAATCCGCCCGAAGATCGAGATCCTCGGGGGGCCACGGAAAAAAAGCCCCCAAATTCGCAGCTCCCAAGTGGAAGGCCTGACGATTTCAGGGGCGATCGGCGACAAGCTGTTTCGGCTTGCGGATAGAGATTAACATCGTCGGCAACGCACCGTGCGTCCGACGACTCATGGAGTCTGCTCGGCGTGTTTTCCTTCGGCGAATTCCTCGATCGCCTTGGCGCAGAATGCCGGGATGTCGTCCGGGTTGCGGCTGGTGACGAGTCCTTCGTCGCAATGGACTTTCTGATCGACCCAGTTGCCTCCCGCATTGGTGATATCGGTTTTGAGGCTCGGCCAAGAGGTCACCGTGCGGCCTTTGAGCACGCCTGCTTCGACGAGCACCCATGGGCCGTGGCAGATCGCTGCGACCGGTTTGTGCTGTCTGAAGAACTCGCGCACAAAGTGAACGGCTCCTTCGTCGACCCGCAGAGCGTCGGGATTATGCACGCCTCCGGGAATGAGGAGGCCGTCGTAGTCGGAAGCGGTCACGCTATCGAGCGTCCGATCAACTTCGAATTGATCCCCTTTGTCGGCGTGATTGAAGCCCTGAATCTTTCCGGGCTTGAGGGACACGATGTGCGTGGTGGCTCCGGCCTCTTCGATCGCGGCACGGGGTTTCGTGAGTTCGACCTGCTCAAATCCGTCGGTCGCGAGAATGGCAATGGTCTTATTGGTGAGATCATGTTGTTTCATGGCGTCTTCAACTGGAGCGGCGATCGTGCCATGAGGTTTTTCAATGAGTTACGCAGAATTTGCTGTGCCGATAGTCGAGATCTGCAAGGTCGACGTTGCAGAATTTGACCCGTGTTTGAGGCTGAAATCCGACAGCTCTCCACATCGCCATAGGAATTTCCGGAGCATCGGTTACGCTCGGGCATGGGCCTGCTGCCGAGTCGCTTCCTCAAAATTTTTCGACCAAGGCACCAGGTTTACATTTTCGGTTCTTCGATCCTGTGGGGTCAGGGATTGAAGCCATCGCAGAAGATCCATTCGCTGCTCGCGCGGTCGATTGAGAAACACTCCTGGGTGAAGGTGCGCAGCCACATGCTTGCTCATTCCGGTGCGACGGTGTGCGGGGACGGTGGCGATGACCATCTCCATGGAGAAATCCCTCGGGATGCGCCATCGATCGATGCTCAGGTAAAGTCCGTGAAGGGTTCGCGCTCATCGCGCGTGACGGTTCTGATCGAGGGCGGGATCAACGAGGTCGGGGCCGTGACCATCGTGAATCCGAGAACGACGTCCGACTTCATTCGTCAGGCGGTTGAGAAGTCCTGCTATCACGACATGCGGCGAGTCCTTGCTGAAGTGGCCCGCCGTTTCCCCAAAGCCGAAATTTTCCTGCTCGGCTACTATCCCATCCTTTCGCGGCGTGCGGAAGGGGAGCAAATCAAAGACTTTCTGGAGGCGGAGGGCGTGGACCGGGATGACGTGAAGAACAGCGACGACTTTGTCGAAAACGCCGTCGCGAACTGCCGGTTGTTTGTCGCGGAGTCGGACCGTCATTTGAAACAGGCAGCGCGGGAAATCAGCGCGGAGTTCGGGCGAAACTGCCAGTTCGTTGCTTCGGGTTTTGGCGATGCGGAAAGCCTTTTCGGTCGGAACTCGCTGCTCTTTCCGCCGTGGGCGGGCGACCCGATGA
Organism: Haloferula chungangensis; assembly: GCF_042664875.1. NCBI lineage: Bacteria > Pseudomonadati > Verrucomicrobiota > Verrucomicrobiia > Verrucomicrobiales > Verrucomicrobiaceae > Haloferula > Haloferula chungangensis. The sequence goes on from NZ_JBHTBS010000006.1 coordinate 114,193, forward strand.
TGTCGCTACGGGCGCGCAAGTGCACCCTGGCCATCACCCGCGGAAAAACCGGCGTCCACTGCTATCTCGCGGCCGCCGCCCATCCGGACGAACGCGGCGCCGAACGCTATGCCGAGCAAGTTATTGCAGCGCGGGGGAGACGGTAGGTCATGAGGGCATCTGAAGGTGATGAACCTTTCCGGCCTGCGTAGATATCCGAGGAAAATAGGGCTGGTGAAATTGAGAAAACAGCGCAGGTTGCGGCGATCCGTCGTTCTGGCGGGTGATCTCCGAGTGAGGCCTTTCGTCTCCTTTGCTCTCCGTTGCCCATGTTTCAGCGTTTCTTCAAAGCCAGCCTCATCGGCCTTCTGGTCCTGCATTCCGCCAGCTGTCTTTCGATGCGTGATCTAACGACCCTCGGAGCATCGAGCGAAGCGCTTGTAAGGAAAGTTCCGGTGAGTGCCAGAACAGCGCCTCCGGAACCAACCCCGTCCACCGCATCCCACTTCATCTGTTGGAACGTCCACAAGGCAAGCCATCAGAGTTTCAACGAGGATGTGGGCGAACTTTTGAAAGCCGTGCCGGAGAAAAACGGGCTGATCGTCTGCATGCAGGAGGTGCGATCGACGACCTTTGACCTGATCAAAGGTCTTCATCGGGAAGCGGTCAGCGGCCACTACGCCCCGAGCTGGCGGCTGCCCTTTGCGAAAAAATCCACGGGAGTCATGACCTTCGGCTGTCAGTCGGGGGCGGCCTCCGAGGCCCGATTGATCCGGGCACCGAAGCGGGAACTCTTTGTCGCTTCACCGAAAGTTTCATTGAGCAGCGACGTGCCACTTCCCGACGGCCGCACCTTGCGGGTGGTGAACTGTCACGGTCTGAACTTTGTTCCCTTCTCGGTGTTGCCGAACCAGCTCGATCGCATCCTGGAATCCCTCAAGGATTCGGATTCACCGGCGATCGTCTGTGGCGACTTCAATGTGTGGAGCGAGCGGCGGCTGGAATTGCTCAATCAACGGGCGAGTGAGGCGGGACTCAGCGAAGTGGTGCCGCGAGGTCCCGAGCATTCGCCGGCACCTCGATGGCTGCGCTGGATGCACCGCATCAATGGCTTCGACCCCGACATCCGGCTCGACCGGATTTACACGCGCGGTATCGAGGTCTTCGATTGCTACACGCACCGCGACACCGTGAGCTCCGATCACCTGCCGCTGGTCCTGAGCTACAAGGTGCTGCCCGCTCCCTGAGCGACGAGTTCAAAACTCCGGAGCCTCTCTGACCCATTCGACGAGGGATTTCCACATCGTGTGGAAATGGTAACCGCCGCCGGTCATTTCCTCGATGGCGTCGTCCTTTGACCAGCCCTGGCGGTTGATCCGGTAGAGCGCGGTGAAGGCGCCAGTGCGGTCGGCGCCATGATAACAATGCAGCAGCACCGGTTGGTTCTTCGGGTCATCGACGATTCGGAAAAACTCCCGCGCTTCCTCGTAAGTCGGGGCGCTGGATCGCACCGGGATATTGAAGTAGTTGGGGATGGAGCCGACGGGTTTGGTGGCGGACTTTCCAGGGCGTAGGTTAACGACCGTCTTGATGCCCAGTTCGTTCGCGGCGGTGTATCCGTGCTCGTCAGGAAGGGCGCAGCGATAGAGGGCGGGTGAGACCTGATGGAGGTTGGAGAGCCTCGCGTTCTCCACGGGTTGCGCCCAGATCTTCGGACGAGGCTCTATGCTCGGCGTGTAGATGCAGCCTGCAAACATCAGGCACGATGCGGCGATGGTGGACATCGCGGTCGCTGCGAATCTCGATCGACTGCAAATCATAATGCTATGCTTCGACCGGCAAGCTTGCTTGTCCAGTGATCTTCCTATTCTCGGCCATGGCAGGAACAAGGTGTCGCGACTTTTGGCGCGATTAAGCGACTGAAGTCGCTTCTCCTTGGGGCCAGAGGGTGAAGTGACCCTCGGGGAGTTTTGCTTTTGTTGGATTGTTTTGGATGTAGCGGGTGACGCGGAAGAGATGCTTGGGGTCGCGGATGAGGCGGTCGAAGTAGTCTTTCTGCCAGAGGGTTCCGGTGCGATCGGCCAATTGATTGATGGCTCGGGCGGAGGAGCCTTTCCATTTTCTCATGACCTCTGGGAGAGTCATGTCGATTAGAGAGGCGAGGAGGTGGACGTGGTTTGGCATGATGACGAAGGACATCATCTGATAGGCTTTGCCATGGTCTGAGAGAAAGATCTCAGCGAGGGGCTCGCGAAGTTCACTGCGCCGGAGGAGGCATTCGCCGTGGCCGAGGTCCATCCACTCGTCGAGTTTATGAGAGAAGCGTTTGTGGAACTCCATTTCGAGTTCGTCGGTCCATGGTCGTGGGTTGGCGAGGAGCCAGGTTTCGCGTTTGATGGAAAGCTTTTGAATCGCTTCGGCGGGGATGGAGTCGGCGAGGCGGAAGGTGATGAAGTAGGTGGCGTGATCCTGCTCCCAGTGAGTGAGGTTGTTTTGGTAAACGGTTGTTCTCGCGAGGGGATCGTAGAACTTCATGGAGAAGCGACTTTAGTCGCTTTCAGGAGAAATGAAAGAAGCGACTGAAGTCGCTGCTCCTTGTTCACTTCGTGAAGTCTGGATCGCTGAGGGTCTTTAGAAAGGCGATGAGGGCGGCTTTGTCGGCTTCGCTGAGGCCCAGGCCTTGAGGGTGCTTGGCGAGGTTGGGGTCGAGGGTTTCGCTGAGCTCGAAATCGCTGTTGTAGTGATCGATCACTTCCTCGAGGGTGGCGAAGCGGCCGTCGTGCATGTACGGGGCGGTGAGGGCGATGTTGCGCAGCGAGGGGGTGCTGAACTTCTTCATGTCGCTCTCTTTTCCCGTGACGGCGAAGAGACCGGGGTCATCGCCGGAGAGGCCGTTGTTGTGGAAGGAGTGGTCGGTGAAGAGGGCGCCGCCGTGGCAATGAAAGCAGTCGCCCCCGAGCTTGCCGAGGCGTGGTTCAGACTCGGTGAAAAAGAGCTCGAAGCCGCGCTTCTCCTGATCTGTTAGGGTGGCCTTGCCCTTGAGGGATTGATCGAGTTTGGAGTCGAGGCTGAGGCGCGTGAGGAGGAAGTTCTCGATCGCAAGGCCAATGTTTTCCGGAGTGATGTTTCCGGATCCGAAGGCGGCGGTGAAGAGTGGGGGATAGGCGGAGTCGGCTTTGATTTTGGCGACGACCTTCTCCAACGACTCGTCCATTTCGAGATGGTCTTCAATCGGGACGAGGGCCTGTTCCCGTAGAGAGGGCGCGCGGCCGTCCCAGAAAAAGGCGCTTTTCCACGCCAGGTTGAAGAGCGGCATGGAGTGGCGAGTGCCGAGCTGACCATCGGTGCCGGGGCTGAGGGTGCGGGGGTCGGAAAAGGTCTCACCCTGGTGACAGGAGGCGCAGGAAATGGTGTTGTTGCGCGAGAGTTTCGGCTCGTGGAAGAGCTTCTCGCCGAGGGCGACGCGAGTTGTTAGAATGGGGTTGTCGCTGGGAAGGGCGGGGAGGGGGATGTGTTTGGGAAGGGTGATCGGGTAGCCTTTGGGGTTCGCCGGGAGGTCGATGGGTTTGGCCGGATTCGGTGGCGTGGGGATGCCGCCTTTTTGAATGGTGACGATGCGAAACGCGGACCGGAGATTCTCTTTTAGACGGGCGGCGACGGGGTCACCCTCGGCGGAGTGGGTGGTGGCGCCGTCTTTCTCGAAGGAGAGACCTGTCAGGAGTTTCTTGGGATCGAGGGCGATCGTGACGTAATGCTCGTCACGGAGGTTGATGTCGAGCGGCAGGGTGATGGTGCTGCGGTTGGGATCGCGGGCGAAGTGGTAGGCGAAGCCGCCGGGAAGTTTCTGTTCGGGGGCACGCCAGTGACCTTCGAGGGCGAGGAAGATGTAGCCTCCCTGCCAGTCCCAGTGGAGCTTGTTAAAATTCGGGTTGAGAGGGTGGTTGGCGGTGTAGGCGGCGGGTTCGGAGTGGTTGATCTCCTCGTTGGGACCAAGATGGAAGCTGATGGCGCTGATCTTTTCCGCCGGGAGATCGGGCAGGGTGAAGGTGCCGCCGCGGGTGGGAATGAAGGCGGTGGTGTTGGGGAGGTTGATTTTTCTGCCGTCGGCGGTTGTTAGAGAGAAGTCGGTGGCCAGCCAGTCGAGGCGGGTGACGGAGAAGGTTTCGCTACGAGAGTTCTCGTAGCGAAGGGAGTCGGCGAGCAGCGGGCGGCCGTCGACTTCGTGGGAGAAGTCGAGATGCAATGAAGTGCCGGGTGAGACGTGAGAAGTGATTAGAAAAAGAATCCACCAACGCGTTGCGAATCGTGATGAGCGTCGGAGGAACATGACTTTCGGACGGATTGCTGAGGCCTGCGACTGGTGGACATGGTAGGCGCATGCCACCGGGTCCGCAGTGCGAGTGGACTTTTGCCATCTTGGCAGATGCGACGGCTTTGATGCAGCATGGATGGGTGACGTAAAAAATCAAGCGACCTCCGGGATGCGAAGGTCGCTTGAGTCGGGATCGCAGCGATCCAGTCCCTGTTAAGGAAATTTGTGGAACTGGCGTGGGATTGATCAGTCTCGGTAATGACTTCCCCCCGGTTTCGCCGCCAGGCCCGAATCGGCGCGTCGATTAGAAAGTCATCCCCACCCAGGCGCCGAGCACAAGGGCGTCGTCGATCGCTCCGGTGCCGCCAGGATTCTGGATGTACTGGATCGAGGGCTGGACGAAAAAGGCCGGGGCGACCTGAAAACGGTGGCCGAGTTCGTAGACGATCTCCTGAGTGACGTCCTCGCCGATGGAGTCGCCGTATTGATTACTAAGCTGACCGTAGGTGACGAAGAAGAAGGTGTGGTCATCGTCGCGGCCGGGGATCATGCCCTGATAGTTGGCGCCCGCACTGATCTGAACCGGAGTCTTGGCAACTTCATCCTGGCCGGAGTAAGTGACCATGCCGAAGACCTTGAAGTCGTCGCAGGTTTCGACTTCCCCGTGCGCGTAGACACGGAACAGGAAATCGGTGGTGTTGACGCCATCGAAGTTGTCGAAGTCGCGGAACGAATTGATCGCACCGACAAAGAAGCGGGATTCACGGCCGTTGATTTCCGGAGTCCAATCGTACTGGGCGATCACGGAGATGCCGTCTTCGCTGCGGAAGCTCCAGTCGAGACCATGTTCGCTGAAATCCCACTGGTCGGGGCCGGTCTGGTAGGCGCCGAGCTGGAACTGGTGCTCGTCGGTGGGCTGGTATTTCACACGCCCACCCCAGACGGCGTAGGGAAAGGAGGTGATCGAATTTTCCAGAAGTGTGGCGCGGATCGGTCCGTTGATGGCGGTGCTCAGCGAGTAGCCGTAGAGCGGGGATTTGGCGAAATCCGAGTCGGCGGAAACGCGGCCGAGTTTCACCGACCACTCATCATTGAACTGCTTCTCAAGGAAGAGCTGATAGAGATAGGTCGTCTGACCGCCGTAGATTGTCTGGGGATCGTAGATGCCGCCGACCGAGTTGCTGATGGTATTGCCGTGGCGGTTGACGCCGGAGATCTTCATGGTGGTGCCGTGCCATCCGAAGAGTTTCTCGAGGTCGAGGTCGAAGCCGCCGTAGACCTGGCCCACGAAGCCGAGGTCATCCTTGATGCCGCCGGCGACATTGGCGCTGGTGATGGTGTCGTAGTAGAGGAAGGGCGTGACTCCTGCGTTGATAAGCTGGGAGCGTCGGCCGCCCCAGTCACCTGTTAGGTAGTCTCCCGAATTGAACTCTCCGTCTTCCATGGCGACAGCGGTGAGCTGGGCCGAGGATTCTGGGGCTTGTTCCGATGGGTCCGGTTCGACGCCGGATGCGGAGATGATTCCGAAGGAGGTGATGGCGGTGGTGAGCGTGATCTTTTTCATGGGTTTGGATGTTGGATGGATTCCTGGTTTGAGGCGCAGTGGGTGCGTGACGCCTGGCTTGGCAGGCGTTGGGAAGTGGGTCTTTTGGGGACGGGGAGAAGCTTATTCCCGACCGAAGAGCTGAGCTTGCATCAGGCGGGCGATGTCCGGGTTTTCGTAGAGCGCATCGATCATGCGGACATATTCGTCGGTGAAGTCCTTGCGATTGGCGAGGTCGCCGAAGACGGCTTTCAGTTTGAGAAACGAGAGCTTGTTTCGCGGGGTTCCGGCGGCGGCTTTGTGAAGTTCGGCCTTCATGTCATCCACGATCTCGAGCTTCTTGCCGTCCTTGTCCGTCCCCTTGTCGGAGTAGTAGCACCATGCGGCGATGACGAGCGTGGCAAAGTCGGTGCTGCCTCCCCGGTCGAGATTCTCGGTGATGGTGGGGATGAGGAACTTCGGCAGTTTGGACGAGCTCTCAAGGCAGATGCGGGCGAGGTCGTCCTTGATGTTGGGATTGGCGAAACGCTCTAACAGCGAGTCCTTGTAGTCCTCGATGTCGACGCCTTCCACCGGCGCGAGCACCGGGGTGGCTTCGGCATCCATGAAACGCCGCAGGTAGGTGGCGAAAAGCGGGTCCGCCACGCAGCCGTCGATCGTCTTGTGGCCGTGGATCGATCCGAGCAGGCCAAGCACCGAGTGCCCGGCATTGAGCAGGCGGATTTTCATCGTTTCGTAAGGTGTCACGTCCGGCACGAACTGGGCACCGACTTCCTCCCACGAGGGTCGGCCATCGCAGAACTTGTCTTCGATCACCCATTGGCAGAAGGGCTCGCAGGTGACGGGCCATTCGTCTTTCACGCCGAAGTCTTCCTCGAGCAGTTGGATGTCTGCCGCGGTGGTGACCGGAGTGATGCGATCGACCATGGCGTTGGGAAAGGCGACTTCTTCGGCGATCCATTCGGCCAGGGATGGGTCCTGCGCTTCGGCAAAAGCGAGCAGCATCTTGCGGGTCATGTCGCCATTGTGCTGGATGTTGTCGCAGGACTGGATGGTGAAGGGCGCCAGACCAGCGGCTCGACGTTTTCGCAGGGCCTCGGTAAGGTAGCCGAAGACCATACTCGGCTTATCAGGATGGGCGATGTCGTGCTTCACCTCGGGGTTCTTGAAGTCGAACTTGCCGGTGGCGGGATTGAAGTTGTAGCCGCCTTCGGTGATGGTGAGGGAAACGATCCGGGTGATCGGCGATGCCATGCGGTCGGTGACGGCGACGGGGTCATCGCAGCCGAGCATGAAATCGATGAGCGAGCCGATGACGCGGTTCTCGATGCGTCCGTCGGGGTGCTTGACGATCAGGGTGTAGAGGTAGTCCTGGCGCTTGAGCACTTCGGCGATCTTGCGGTCGGCCGGGCGCAGCCCGACACCGCAGATACCCCAATCGGTGATTCCGGTTTTTTCTAACAACTCATCGGTGTAGTAGGCTTCGTGGGAGCGGTGGAAGCCGCCGACCCCGATGTGGATGATGCCTGCCTCGAGTTTGCTCCGGTCGTAGCCCGGCCGGGCGATGGATGAGGGCAGATGGGCGAGGTTGGTCTGGTTCAATCGAATGGGTTCCTTCATGGGTTTATTGGGGTTGGAGGGTGGTTTGGAGGGCTTTTTTCCGACGCAGCGCCCAGTAGGCAGCGACGAAGTAGATGAGCGTGCAGATGAAGCCGTAGAGGTAGAAGGTCGCCCGGTTCTTGTCGTAGGCCTCGATATCCGGACTGCCGAACATGGTGACTGCCGCGAGGATCAGGGTGATGGCGAGGCTTGTGCGGGCGATCCAGTGCAGGGATCTGGAAAGGATCGAGCGATCGACGACTGCGGGAGGCGTGATGCTTGCCTGATGTTCCTGATAGTCTTCCACGAGCTGCTCCTGCTGCTCCATCGCCGCCTGCTCGGCCGGGTATTTTTGTGCTGCGCCGTAGCGTTTGGCGAGCAGGGTGTAGACGATGATGGTGACGACCCAGGTGGGAAGGAAGAGGTAGTAGAATGACATCACGTTGAGCGCATTCAGTCCGAAACCGAACACGAGACCGACCGCCCATGAAGCGACTGCGGGGGTGCTGTGGGCGAGCTTCCGGTAGCTGACCCAGTAGCGGGTCATTCCGATGCGGGGAAAGATGAAGTGCTCGGCGAAAACGATGGCACCGACCGGCACGACGAGCAGTCCGGCGTAGGTCAGCAGCGGCAGCATCTTGCCAAAGACGAAGGGGAAGCAGGCAATGATCATCGTCACGATGCCGACGGCCAGGGTCGTCTGCTTTCTCGAGCGCTTGTGGAAAATCGCCTGCGCGGCAAGACCGGCGCGGTAGAGGTTGGCGTTGGCAGTGGTCCAGCCGGCGACGATTACGATGACAAAGCCGGACAGCCCGAGGGCCTGGTAGGCGACGTCGCCCGGGTCGAGCTCGATGATGGATTTCTTCACCAGCACGGCGGTGCCGGCGCCCATGATGCCTGCGGCGATCCAGGCGAGGTAGTGGCCGAAGAGCATGCCGGAGCTGGTGCAGAGTCCGTAGATCGGCTTCTTGGCATAGCGCAGCAGCGCCATGTCGATGAGTCCGAAGTGGGTGATGGTGTTGGCTGCCCAGGCAAAGCCGATGACTTCTAACAACCCGATGCCCGGTTGTCCCAGAGCATTGACTCCGGTCCAGATCGATTGATCTCCGATGGCGACGAAGTCGGAAAAGCCCTGCACTACCGTGGTGCCGAGCACCGAGTCGGCGAGCGCCGGCATCATGACCAGCGCGCCTGCCGTGAACATTACGAAGAGCCACGGACCGCAGATGCCCGAGAATTCGGAAACCGCATTGAATCCATACATCGCGACGAAGACCACGATGGCTCCGACGGCGAGGACCACGAGCACGAACATCGCGTTGGTGGGATACCAGTCGAGCTGTGCGGGGATTTTGAAAAGGAAGCGGACCGCGGTGCTCGAGACCGTGATCATCGCGGCGGAGATGACCGTGAAGATGATGACGTTGGCCCAGTTGTAGAGCTTGGTCATCGAGTTGCCGGCGATCTTGTCGAGGTAGGTGTAGAGGCTCAGCCGGGTCTGGGTGGCGATCGGCGCGGTGATCAGCGTCCAGCTCAGGATGGCGAGGATGTTGCCGATCAGCAGCCCGATGATGATGTCCATCGTCTTGGCACCCATCGCGACGAAGGTGGCACCGATGACGAACTCGGTGGCGGCGACGTGCTCACCGGCATAGAGGCCCATGAAGTGGGTCCAGCCGTGAAGTTTGTGTTTGGCGATGGGCAGCTGCTCTTCACTGACGCCGTCGAGCTGGGCGAATTTACTGTTTGGGTCCATGGGGTTTTTTGGGGCTTGGGTTTGTTAGATGGTTTTCAAATGGGCGGGAAGTTCGGGGCAGGCGCCTTTTTGCGAGCAGACGTAGGCGGCGACCTGGTTGGCGCGGGTGTTGATCTCGGGCAGTGGCCGGCCTTTCAGCAGGCCGATGCAAAGGGTGGCGGTGAAGGAGTCGCCGGCACCGACGGAATCGATGGCGGTGGTTTCGACGCCTGGAGCGCGATGGGTTTCATCTTTGCTCAAGAGGATGCTGCCTTCGGCCCCGCAGGTGTAGACGACCAGGTCGAGTTCGAAGCGCTTGAGAAGGGCGGACAGCTTCTCGGTCTCGCTGCCTTCGAGCTCAAAGTAGTCGGCAAGGACGGGGAGCTCTTCATCGCTGAGTTTCAGAATGGTGGCGAGTTCGAGGGATTCCTCGACACGCGGCTTGGAGAAAAAGGGGGCACGCAGATTGACGTCGAGAATCCGCAGCGCCCCTTCGGGCATGTGTTTCAGGAATGCCTGGATGCTTGCCCGCGACTTGGGCGAGCGCTGGGCGAGCACTCCGAAACAGGCGGCATCGAGGGAGGCGGCGAGCTCCTCGAACTCAGGAGTGAACTCCAGATGGTCCCAGGCCATGTCCTCGAGGATCTGGTAGCTCGGCTTTCCGGCGGGATCGAGGGTGACCTGAACCTGACCCGTCGGGTGCGTGCTGCTTTCTTGGACGAACTCGGAACTGATGCCGAGCTTAGCAAGTTCGGCGCGGGCCTGATGGCCGAGCTCGTCATCGCCGACGCAGCTGACCGGGTAGGATTCGCCACCGAGTTGGTGGCAGTGACAGGCGAAGTTGGCCGGGGCGCCGCCGAGGCGTCCACTGTCCGAGAGCATGTCCCAGAGGACTTCTCCGAGGCCGACGATTCTGGGTTTGTTGGGGTTTTTGTTCACTGATCCTTAGTAGGTTAATGAGCCTTGAGTTTCGGTAGACTAATTGGAATGAGAGTCGAATGTAAAGTCTGCATGTTACAAATGGCTTGCCAGTATATTACAAATACCTGACAAATGCCTCGTGAAAGAGCCACAGCCCAAGTATTTGCGGGTGCATAAGGAAATCCGCAGGCAGATCCACAATCAGCAGTATCTGCCGGGAGATTTGTTGCCGACCGAGGCCGAGCTCTGCGCCCGTTATGAGGCGTCGCGGCCGACGATCGCGCGGGCCTTGAAGCTGCTGACCGATGAAAAGCTGGTTCATCGGAAGGCGGGATTCGGCACCCAGGTCCTGGCCCCGAGGAAGACCGGATTGCTGGCCGGACTGCTGATTCCGCAGCTTTCCGAGACTGAAATTTTTGAACCGATCTGCAGCAGCATCGCGGAAGCTGCCGGGATCGAAGGCATGAGGGTGATCCGCCCCAGCGAGCTCAATTTTGGCGACGACCTTCGCAAGCACACGGAGTCGCTCACCTCGCAGCTCATCAGTGCGCGAGTCCGCGGGGTGTTCTTTGCGCCTGCCGAGCACGTCGACGACCCGACGGAGTTCAATCTGGAGATCATCGAGCGTCTTTCCGGAGCGGGGATTCAGGTGGTGCTTCTCGACCGGGACATCCACCGCTGGCCGCGACAGACTCCCTTCGACCTGATCGGCATCGACAACATCGAGGCCGGCTATGTGGTGGCGACGCACTTGCTCGACGGCGGGTGCCGGCGGCTGGCGTTCGTCACCCGTGGAAATCCGGCGATGACCGTGCAGCTTCGCCGCATGGGTTGCCGGGAAGCACTCATTCAGCACGGGCGTCAGCCGGGCGAGCTGATGAGCGTGGAAGACGGCCAAGGAGATTTGGGAAAGGTGGCGAAGGAGCTGCTGGAGCAGGGCGTGGACGGCGTCATCTGTGCCAACGATGCCACCGCCTCCCTGCTCCTTCGCAACCTGCTTGATCGGGGGGCCAAGGTTCCGAAAGAGATCAAGGTCTGCGGCTTTGACGACGTGAAGTACGCCTCCCTCGTCAGCGTGCCGCTCACCAGCTATCAGCAGCCGTGCTTTGACATCGGACGCACGGCGGCGGGCGCGATGATTCACCGCATCAAGCACCCCGACGCACCGGTCCAGCGCATCGCGCTCCAGGGGCAACTCGTCGTGAGGGAATCATCGTCGAGCGAAGGAGAGGCCCAAGCGCCCCGCTGAGCTCGGCAGGCGGGGGGGCCAGGCATCTCTCGCTTCGGCATCTCGATTTCTTTCGGTCTTCTGCCAAATCCGGCCTCCGCCGGGGTCGAAAACTCGGTGTTTTTGGTGGCATTGCGCACTTTTCCGATCCTTTGCTGACGCGGATTCCGATTTTTCTCGTCGGGGTGGGGTATGCGTATAAAAACGTAGCGCGAGAGTCTCTCCCTCTCTTGGTGGCTTCCTGACGAGTCGGATTTTTTTGGAGGGCTCATTGTCGGCGCGCGTCGCCCTACCTGCCCCTGCCCCATGAAAACGTTCCCTCTTTCACTGACTTCATCCCTCGTCGCCCTGCTGATCTCCGGATCCCTGCTTGCCCAGGATCTCGCTCGCTACGATCTCGGGGCAGTACCGGACCAGACGATTTGGGGGGGATCGACTCGAGAGTTCCTCCTGCATTGGAACGACCGCCCGACGAGCACCATGACGTTCACGGTCTCACCCGAACCGAGTGGGTCACTGACGCTTGCCGAGGTCGGTGGAGGAGACTGGCGGATGGCCTACACGCCTGCAGCCGAGGACAAGCAGCCTTTTGTGGTGACGGTCAGCGCGAGCGATGGCGGGGAGTCGGCGCTGCAGAGCTGGGAGATGGCGCCGCAGCCTGTCCTGGGGCCCGAGGCCGACTATTTTCGCAGCGGTCCCCATACTCAGGCGCCGGTCAGTCATTACGACGTCGAGACGATCGATTCGGTCGATCCCGTCCCAAGCTCTCTGAATTTTGAAAGCCGTAATCTTTACTCGGTGCAGGTGATTGGTGAAGTGGTGGAGATTGAGGAAGATCATCCGCAGAACAATCTCTTTGAGGACTACTTTGATGGTTCGCGCCGTGATCTACGAGCGATGGAAATCATCGCCGATCGGGTGATTATTCGCAGTCCCCTTCGATTGAAGCAGACGGACGTGACCGTATTCGCGCGGGAGTTGGTATTCGAAGGCGAAGGATCGATCACCACCACGCCTCAGGAAAAAACGAGCATCCCTGCGGGAACCAGCGTCTTGGGAGATGATGGCCTCCCGGCCGGTGACATCGATCTGCGAGTGGCAAACATCGTGGCTGAGGGGAATTCGCCCCGCTTCGATCTCACAGGAGGGCAGGGAGAACCTGGTAGCTATGGTGATCACGGAGGGGACGGTCAGGACACGATTGACGGCTGGACCAGCGTAACGGTCGAGGACTGGCCGCTTAGCAAAACTCACAATGCGGGCACGGGCTACCGGATCATTTACTGGAAGTACACCGCAGCCGGGATCAAAGTGAAAGAGGGGGGCACCGCAAGTGGAAAGCCGACCAGTGGCGGCGATGCCAAACCCTCGGGTAAGCCGGGAGACGGAGGGCCCGGTGGCTCGATCCGGACGACCGTTTCCGTCGCCGGAATGGCGGATCAATCCGGAGGAATGACCCCTTCAGGAACCACGCCGAAGACCGCGCCTTATCATATCTATCAGGGGGGCAGCGCCGGGACACCGACAAAATGGAGGAAAGTGGGTTTCTATCTGACGGTGTTTAATGGGATCGAGTCCGAGACGACATCCAGTGGGACGACCTCAGCGGGCGACAATGCGGCCATTGTTCGAGGCGATACTCCGGGTGGCGGTTCTCCGGGATCGGTGGACTTGCTCGATGCTCCTTACGCTTGGATGCATCCGCTCGCCGTGCGCAAAGCGCTCCACCACATTCGCGACGATTACCTGGGCGAGCGGATCGCTTCGGCGCAGGAGCGGATTGCCTTCTACGTCACCGAGCTGTCGGACTTCCAAGAGCACCCGACCTGGGTCGACCTCGACCCGGAATCCCAGCTGGATCTCGCCGCGATGCGCGAGGAGATGATCGTCCTGGAACAGCAGATGGAGGCTGGACTCGACTACTTTGGAAACGCGGCTGCCTGGGTCCCGATGCTGAGCTTTGAGGTCAATCAGACCTTGTTTCGCAATGAATTGGACCGGGCGATGAATACCCTCTATCTCTCCTACTGGATCGGTAACAAGGCCGCCAGCGAAGCGGAACGCTTCGATGCCCTGAACGCCTTGCGCGACGCCGTCGTGGAGCAGTTCGAGCAGACCAAGACCGACTACGACATCGCTGTCGCACGGCTTCCCTTGCTCACTGAGCGCGCCAATCAGATCGGCGCTGAGGTCGGGTCTTTGCAGAATGAATTGGAAGCCGAGGAAATCGAGCTGCTGAACGATACCCGCGAGGAAGACTGGGTCACCGGACTCCGCATCGGGCTCAAAATTTCCGCGACCATGTGCCAGATGATCCCCGTCTATCAACCCGCCCTGGGCGCAGTCGGGGAGGGCCTCAGGACCGCGAGCAATTTCAATCCCGATCGGCCATGGGACTCGATCACCGACGCGAAAAATGTCGGCACCGCCTACACCAGTTCGCCATTCTACGAAGCGGTCGACGAGAAAAAGAATGAGTCGGACGCCATTGACAGCGAAGAAGCCAAAGGTGACCGCTCCAAGAGTCAGGACTACGCCAAAGGCTTGCTTCAGGCCGGTCAAGGTTTGGCGAGTGGGATCAAGGACTATCAGGAGTTCATTAAAGAGCGCGAGGCCCCGAGTGCGGAGATGCTCGCCGAGCTTGAGCGGCTCAAAAGCCGTTCGCCGGAATACAAGGAGCTGATGGAGCGGGTCGAGGCCTTGATGATCGAGAACCGCGAGCTTGCCGATGAGATCATTGACACCATGCAAAAGATCGGCGCGATGTCAGGACTGATGACGAACAGCCTCCTGGCGCTTGATGCGCTGGGTCGTGACATCTCCGAGGGGGTGGTTCTGGACGAACGTGCCAGTTCCTACCTCGATGACCTTGAGCGCAAGGCTCTCGATCGCTTGGTGAAATATCACTACTATCTCGCCAAAGCGTATGAATACCGCTTGCTCCTTCCCTACACCGAGCCCCTCGATCTTTCCGCGCTGTTCACCAGGTTTGGAGAGATTGCCCAAGTGGGGGACCACACGGTCACACCCGAGCAGTTCGAATCATTCAAGTCGGTCTACCAGGAGATGCTTTCCGATGTGGCTGAGACGATCTTCGATCACTACAACGCCAATCGGCCGGACCTCTCGGTGCCAATCCGCTTCAACCTGCTCGATGAGGAAATCGAGACCCTGAATGCGGGAGGAACGGTGACGCTGAACTTGCGCGAGGAAGGCTTTTTCCAACCGGACGAAGAGAACGTTCGGATCGTTGACCTCAGCCTGTTCTCGCTGGAAGCGGCGCCGCAGGGTGGCGGGTCCCTTGGTCGTACCGCCTTTGTCGATCTGCGGATCGAGCACTCTGGCGAGTCCTTGCTCAAGCAGCGCGGCAGCACCTATCTCTTCCGCCACTACAATCGAAGCACCGACAACCCCTTCGTATGGGGTGGGCGCTATGACGTGATCGATGATCAGATCGATCCAATTCATCCGAGTGAAGCCTCCGATTCCTTGCTCCGATCGTTGCTCGCGGGCGATGCGGTAAACGACATGTTGCTCTATTCGCGTCCCTCGGCCTGGGCTGACCTCCGGATCACGCGGTCCTACGTCAATAGCGGTGGCCCCCCGCTGGAAATTCAGTCCGCGAGACTGGAAATGATCTATGACTTCACTCCTCGCGCAGCTTCATCAAGACAGCGTGACCTCGAAGTGCTCGTTCGGACTCTGGTTGAGAACGTAGGCGGAGAGACAACCAGCGAAGAGTCCTCATTCCAGCCGTATTTCGAGCTTGATGCGATCGACTCCAGTGGACGTTCCGATGCCCGCGGGTCATTCCTGAGAACCTACGACTCGGCCTCGGGCGTGGTGACGATCACGGCACCGGCCCGCTATGGCTTGTGGGAATTTGCCGGATGGACCGATGCATTCGGCAACGAGTTGCCCGGCGGGCCCTACACCGATCCAACCTTCCACGCGGCCCTTCCTGACGACACGGTCCTGGTGGCTCAGTACCGTGAAAGCAGCGCGGTCGCGGTCATTCCGATGTGGTTGCGAGCCTCCCTTTTGCCAGGCGGAGAGAGTCTGCGGCTTGAGTGGCAGGGGGACGATGGAGTCAGGCTCCAGTTCAATCCAACGCTCGATCGCGGAAGCTGGGAGGACGTCGATGGTTCGCAATCAGTTCGGACGATGGAAGTGCCTCTGACCGGCGATTCGGGATTTTTCCGGCTCCAAGACTGAGCGAGGAACCCCGCAGACCACCTCGACGTCCGGACCGCAGTCGTGAGGTCAGAATGGAGCCGCGAGAGGCCGCTAGTATTTGGTTAAATCAAGGTCACAGAAGCAGTTGAATTGATTCGATAGGGCGGTCGAGTGAGGAGCGGAAGGCCCGGCCGCTTTCGACCGCCCCGCTTCGTGACCTCGCTGTTTTTGTGGAGGCTGGGACGTCATTTATGGGAAGTGCTGGACAAAAATGCTGCTGGGCTCGCTTCTGTCTTGGTCATGAGACTCCTCCTTTCGTTCTTCGTTGCCACCTGTGCCGTCCTGTGGTCGTCCACTGTGGCTAGTGAAACCTTGCCGGCTGGTGGGTTTAGCAGCCCGCAGACGCTCAGTGATGAGCTGAAAGTCAGCCTCAAGAAAGTCAGGGCAAGTTGTGTCGCGGTGAATGCCGGGGTGACGGCGAGCGGAGTGATCATCTCGCCGGAAGGATGGGTCATCACGGCGGCGCATGTGATTCGCAGTGCCAAGGACGGTCGCCCATTTAGAATCACTCTCGAGGATGGACGCCAGGCGGTTGCCGAGCCGCTGGGCTACAATCGGGAGAGCGATTTCGGGCTCCTGCGGATAACGAGTCCATCCATCGATTCATGGCCGCACTGCACGCTGGCTGAGACTTCGGCAATCACCGGCGACTTTTGCTTTACGCTGGCTCATCCCTCGGGACTCCAGCGTGGTCGGCCGGCTCAGGTGCGGATGGGGAGAATCATGACTCACAACGTGGCTCGGGGTCGGCCCCAGTACTTGATCGCTGATTGCAACATTCAGCCAGGCGACTCGGGAGGCCCCCTATTTTCGATGAAGGGAGAGCTGATTGGTCTGGATAGCAGTGCGGCTGGTTTCCTTGGCTTCAACGTTTTCCCCGCCATTGACCAGTTTCACCTCGATCGGGAGCGACTGCTTGCGGGCGATCGCTGGGGTGATCAGAAAAAGTCCCCGAATGGGCCGGAGTTCAGCAAGATGCAGCTCACCAAAGAGACCATCGACAATGTTCAGGCTGAGTTCATGCGGCGCCTGCAGATGAAGTACCCTCCAACCATGGATTTCGTGCAGACCCTGGCCAATGAGAAGGGTGAAATTTCGATGAATCGGCAGGCCGTGCTCGGTCATATGGGACATGCCGTATTTGCCATTGCCAGGCAGCAGGCGCTGAGCTTGGGGATGGATGATCCCTCGTTGAGCATGGCCTTGGAACCCCTCCCAAACGATGCGGTCAAGGGCCTGCCGGTTCACGTCGATGGCGCACGGGTGGGCTTCGCCCTCGCCCTCGATGAACGGCATCTGCTTACCAAAGCGAGTTTGCTTTCCGCGGATCACAAGACCGGTGTCCGCGTGGGAGATCGGGTGCTGGCCGCCAAGTCGGTCGCAAGGGACGAGGCCTGGGATCTTGCTCTGCTGCAGGTTGAAGAGGACCTCTCGGTGGCGCCGGTGAAGTGGCCGGCATCGCCCGCCGCCGTGGAGGCTGGGGATCTTCTGGTGGCGCGTGATCACGCCGACCGCTTGATCTGGAACATCGCCACCGACCGCGCGCGCCCCGTGACCAAGGCTCGTTCAGTAGGCCCCTTGCTGGATGAATCGATTATCAGCAAACACCGCGCACCCTATCCCGAGGTGATCCGTCACGCGCTGCCTCTGGTGGGCAGGGATGCAGGGATGCCTGTTTTCGATTCCTCTGGAAATCTGGTTGGCATGCACATCGCTCGGTTCACGCGCATCGTCGGTTTGATCATTCCTGTAACGTTGTTGGAGGCACGCGCTGAGGCCCTCCTCGCCCAGGCCGGAGACGAATAGTTTTTCCAACCGGTGATCTCCGTTTCCTGAACATGGTGAGACGGAGCCGCCAACCAGCGGGTTGTTTCCAGCCCACATGAAATTGACGACTCCGACTTGGAGTTGCTGGCTTTCCAGTGAGCTCAGCGGCGCGGGCCGCCACGTGGTGGTCCACCTGGAGGAGGCCCGCCGCCTGGAGGACCATCACCGCCCGGGCCACCCCCATCGTCAGGACGGCTCAATCCGGCTTCATCGGAGCTGAGTTCACCGTCGTCATCGGTGTCGAGAGCGGCGAGGGACTCCGAAGCAGCTTCGATTTCCTCCTTGGAAAGGTCGCCGCTGCTGTCGGTGTCGAGGGCCTTCAAGATCTCCGATGGCGGTGGGGCAGGAGGTGGATTTTGATCGTCATCGTTGCGGGGGCGGTCGTGGTCTGGGGGCTCGGGCTGGAGTTCCTCGGCGCTCAGGACGCCGTCGTCGTCCTCGTCGAGCTTGAGAAGCTGCTTGGCCGCGTTCTTGATCTCGCGCTTCGAAATTTCATGATCGTGATCCCTGTCGATCGTCATGCCGATCGGATCAGGCGGCGGTCCCTGAGGCGGGCCTTGGGCGATGGAGTGAAGGGAGGCTCCGATGAGGAGGGCGGGAATGAGGCAGGTGGTTTTCATAACGTTTGTTCGTTGATACGCTGAGAATGTTGGGGCGGGATTGTTTGGAAATGATGTGGAGAGAGCGGATTTTTGTAATGGAGATGTAAAAAGTCCGCGGATGGATTTCGATCAAAATCAAGAGTGGTAATGGGTTCTTTTCGTATTTCATAAAAGTCTGAAGAGTAGCTAGTTGTGGGTGAGTGTGCCGCAATTGGACGCGTATCTAAGCCGCAAATGGACGCTTGCTTATGCCGCAATTGGACGATAGGGTATGCCGCAAATGGACGATCTAGAATTCATGCTGCCACGGCAGCTTCAGTGGGCGATGGACGCTGCTTTGGCAGACACGCCGGTGGTGTGCCTGCTAGGCCCACGTCAGTGTGGGAAATCGACGCTCGCTCGAGCGCAGAAGGCCTCTCGAAAATTCCTCACGCTGGATGATGTGAACCTTCTCAATGCCGCGCAGAAAGATCCGGAAGGATTCGTCGGGCGGCTGCCGGATGAAGTGACGCTCGATGAGGTGCAGCGGGTGCCGGAACTGCTTCTTGCGATCAAGCGGAGTGTCGATGAGAGGCGTCGGCCCGGGCGCTTTCTTCTAACAGGTTCGGCAAACTTGTTACAACTGCCGAAGCTCGCGGACTCGCTGGCTGGGCGGATGGAGTGCCTCTATTTACAGCCGCTGAGTGAGGCGGAGAAAAAGCGCAGCGCAGGGGCTTTCCTGAAACGCTGGCTCGCAGGGGAACTGTGGGACAGCAAGTTGATGGAAGACAGTCCAGGGTCGTCCAGCTTGATCAAGCGGGTGGTGGCGGGTGGCTATCCCGAGCCGCAGGGGCGGACGCCTGAGCGGGCGCGGCAGTGGCATCGGCAATACCTGCGCGCGGTGATCGATCGTGACGTACACGATGTGGCGAAGGTTCGCGACAGCAGTGAAGTGGCGCGTCTGTTAGAAAGGCTGGCCCACCAGACGGCGGGGCTCTTGAATGCATCATCACTGGCGACGGATCTGCGTCTGGATCGTCAGACGGTGGACCGATATCTGACGGTGCTGGAGCGGCTCTTCCTGATTCGTCCGCTGGCACCATGGCATCGCAACTCGGCGAAACGGCTGATCAAGACACCAAAGATTCATGTGATCGATAGCGGACTGGCAGCATCGCTGGCCGGGCTGTCGGCGGAGGACTGGAATGCAAAGCGGGATCGCTTTGGTCACCTGTTAGAGTCCTTTGTGGTGCAGCAGTTGATCGCGCAGGCGGGCTGGACGGATCCGGATCTGCGGTTCTGGCACTACCGTGACAAGGATCAGGTGGAAGTGGACGTGGTGATCACTCGTGGTCGCGAAGTGTGGGGCGTGGAAGTGAAGGCTTCGGCGACCTTACATGATTCGGATGGCAAGGGCTTGCGTCGGCTCGCAGCGCAATCAGGCGATGATTTCCGGGGTGGAATTGTTTTCTATGATGGGAAGTCGATCCTGCCTCTGGGTGGCGACCGGCGAATGATCGCCGTGCCGCTGGAGCTGCTTTGGAAATGGTGATGAGCTTGCAGGGCGGACACGTTTTGCTCTGTCGGCGGGCGGGCGCAGGTGACAGGCTGCGGATCATGGAAGACGATGCCGATTCCTTTTTCGAAGCCTTTGAGAATGCCGTGATGCGACCGCCGCGTGAGATTCTCGGGAAGCTTGGTTTCGAGGCGACTCCGGTGGCAGGACTCGAGGGTTCGCAACTTCGGGGCAGGATGTGGGAGCTGGTTTACGCGCTGGCAGCGCGACGCTATTTTTTCTACCAGACGGATCACCTCAGCGACTGCGAGTTCTACGAGTGGTTGGTCGAGGATTGGTTGGAGACTCCCATCGACGACATTCCCTACGAGTATGAATCGAACTGCCACTCGGCACCAGATGTCGGGGCTTCCGACGAAGATGATCCATATGGTGACCTGGTTTGGCTGCGCTACTATGCCCTGCCCGAAGATCGCGAGATGCTCAAGCGCGCCGACCCGGACGAGCCCCTGCCGCCGCACGTTCATCCGCCCCATGATCGCGATCGATTTTTGCCCGATCCTTATCCTGCGATTTCGTCGGAGACCGACTTCAATTCTGGAATGGAGGACGAAGGTCCTGATCCGCTTGGATTGCGGAAAGTCGATCAAGAGATCGCCGAAGCGAAGTCGGACGAAGCCAAGCCGCCAGCTTTTCGTGAAACCTGGGAACGCCCTGCGGAGACCTTGAAGCGCGCAGGCTTTTCGCCGATACCGCCCGCGGAAGTCACGCCCGAGACTCAATGCGCGTTGCTCTGGGAATTGCTGCACGAGCTGGCGATCCGTGGCTTTTATGTGCTGTCCACGAATCACCTCACCGATGAGGAACTCTACGCCGGACTGTGGCGACACGGCATCCGGGAAGACGCGATCCTGCCGGGAAAAATGAAGACCGGCGCGTGGTTTCACGACATGGTCGGTAGCGGCAGCGACGAGCACATCGAGCTATGGCTTCGCTACCATGCGGATCAGACCGCCCGCGAAAATTGGGCCAAGAGTTTCCCAGATAGGGAGCTTCCGCCGAGCGAGAAACCGGTGGCGGACCGAGACTGGCGACTGCCCAAAGCTCCGCCTCCTTTTGCCTGATCCGGTCAAACAGGACGTGGTGCTGATGAGCAATATGGAGACGGACTTGGTCAGTCCGTTGCTCTGGCCGGGAGCCTTTGTCAGGAAATACTGAGGTGGCTCGATACGCTGGGGTCGAGTGAAAGGGCTGGAAAAGTCCCTCTCCATATTCTGGGCCGCTCCCAGCTTGCTCTTGGGGGGATGGCTCGCCACATTCGGCCCGCCCGATGTCCGACTCCTTCGTCCACCTCCACCTCCACACTGAATACTCGCTGCTCGACGGCATGGCCCGTTGCAAGCAGGTAGCCGCCAAGGCGAAGGAGCTGGGAATGCCGGCAGTGGCGATGACCGATCACGGTAACCTGTTCGGAGCCATTGAGTTCTATCAGGCCTGCAAGAAAGAGGGGGTGAAGCCCATCCTCGGCTGCGAAATCTATTTGGCGCCCGGAAGCCTGGAAGACAAAAAGGAAGTCCCGGGTCGGAAGCGCTCCTGCCACATGACCTTGCTGGCGGAAACGACCGAAGGTTGGGGAAACCTCCAGAAGCTCGTTTCGCTCGGTCACCTCGAAGGACTTTACTACGGCAAACCACGCGTCGACCGCGATGCCTTACGGCGGTTTTCGAAAGGAATCATCTGTCTCAGTGGCTGCATCTCAGGACCCGTGAACGAATGGCTGCGTGCCGATGATTTCGAAAAGGCGCGCGAGACGATGGCCGAGTTGATCGACATCTACGGTAAGGAGAATCTTTACGTGGAAATCCACAACCACGACCTCGAGCCGCAGCGCAAGGTCACGCCGGGTTTGCTGAAATTGGCCGAAGAGTTTGATTTGAAGCCGGTGGCGGCGAACGACGTCCACTTCCTCAATCGCGAGGACCACGAGGCGCACGACGTGATGATCTGCATCGGCACCGGCAAGTTGCTGATCGACGAAAACCGGATGCGCTACACGCCGGAGGTGTATTTCAAGACGGCGGAGCAGATGCGCGAGTTGTTCGCGGATATTCCGGGCGCCTGCGATGCGACTCTGGAAATCGCCGAGCGCTGCAACGTCGAAATCAAGCTCGATGCCACCAGCTCGGAAAAGTATCCGCAGTTCGAGTCGCCTGACGGCACGCCGCGTGAGGAATACCTGATGCGCGTCTGCAAGGAAGGCCTGGTCCGACGCTACGGTGAGGAAAAGGCGGTGCGCGAGGACATCGTGGAACGCCTTGAGTATGAGGTCGGCATCATCAATCAGCTGGGCTTTGCCTCTTACTTCCTGATCACCGCTGACTTCATCCAGTGGGCTCGAGATCAAGACATCCCGGTGGGCCCCGGCCGTGGCTCGGCGGCGGGATCGCTGGTGGCCTACGCGATGGGCATCACCGACATCTGCCCGCTGCAGTTCGGGCTGCTCTTCGAACGATTCCTCAATCCGGAACGCGTCAGTCCTCCCGATGTCGACATCGATTTCTGCCAAAGCCGTCGTCCGGAAGTGATCGACTACGTCCGTCAGAAGTACGGCGAACGTAGTGTTTCCCACATCATCACCTACGGCACCCTCGGTGCGAAGAGCGTGCTGCGGGATGTCTCGCGGGTGATGGGGGTGAGCTACGGCGAGGCCGACCGCATCGCCAAGATGATCGAGGCGAAGCCGGGCGTGACCCTGAAAAAGGAGTGGGACAGCAAGCCGGAGCTGGTGGAGCTCATCGAGTCGTCCTCGACCTACCAGGAGCTCTGGGACTACGCCACCAAGCTTGAGGGCCTGACCCGAAACGTTGGCATCCACGCGGCGGGTGTGGTGATCGGGGATCGTTCGCTCGACGAGCACGTGCCGCTGACACGCGGTAACGAAGGTGAAGTCGTGACCCAGTACGACATGGGTGCGATCACCGAGGTCGGGTTGCTGAAAATGGACTTCCTTGGACTGAAGAACCTGACGGTGATTCAGGATGCGGTGGAGCACATCCGCGTGCATCATCCGGATTTCAAGATTGAGGAGGTGCCGCTCGATGATCAGAAGACCTTCGAGATCCTCAACCGCGGGGAAACGATGGGCGTGTTCCAGCTGGAATCCGGCGGCATGGTCGAGACCTGTCGAAAGTACCAGATCGAAAAGATCGACGACATCATCGACCTTCTCGCGCTCTACCGTCCGGGTGCGATGCAGTTCATCGATCAGATGATCGAGGTGAAGAAAGGCCGCAAGAAGCCTTTTTACGAACACCCTCTGTTAGAGCAGGTCAGTGGTAACACCTACGGGGTGATGATTTATCAGGAGCAGGTGCAGAATGCGGCCAAACTGCTGGCAGGTTACTCGCTCGGTGGTGCCGACCTTTTGCGTCGGGCAATGGGTAAGAAGGACCCGGCGAAGATGGCGCAGGAGCGCACGAAATTCGTGGCGGGCTGCAAGGAAACCAACGGCATCGACGAGAAGATGGCGAACGCGATTTTCGAGAAGATCGAAATGTTCGCGGGCTACGGATTCAACAAGTCGCACTCCGCGTGCTACGGCCACATCTCGTATTGGACGGCCTACCTGAAGGCGAATTTCCCGGTTGAGTTCATGGCCGGTCTGCTGTCGAACGAGATCAACAACACCGACAAGATCGGAGTGTTCGTTTCCGAGTGCCACCGCATGAAGATCGAGATCCTGCCGCCGGACATGAACAAGTCGAAGCTGCGTTTCGCGCCGGAGGAAACGCCGAATGGCGTGATGGCGATCCGCTATGGACTGGCGGCGATCAAGAACGTCGGCGGCGGCGCAATGGCTCAGGCGATCGAGAATCGCGAAAAGAACGGGCCCTTCGAATCGCTCGATGAGTTTGCCAACCGGCTCGATTCCAAGACGGTCAACAAGCGCATCCTCGAGAACCTCGCGAAAGCGGGCGCCTTCGACTGGACCGGTGAAACCCGTGCCGGGATTTGTGCGCGCCTTGAGCAGGTTTGTGCGAGCGCTTCATCGGCGCAGAAGGATCGTGCCTCGGGGCAGGTCGCCTTGTTCGACACGATGGATTTCGGTGGTGCGCCCACGCCTTCAAGTACGGCGAGTGCCGTAGAAATCCAGGAGTGGAGCAAGGACGAGCGGCTGGTGATGGAAAAGGAGCTGTTGGGCTTCTACGTCACTGGTCATCCACTCGACAAGTTCCGGACGGTCCTGGATTCGGATCGCTATCAGAAGCTGGGTTTGATCGATGAGATCGAGATGAAGGGGCCGCGTGATCGCTACGCCTTTGCCGGGATGATCCGCAGTGTCGACGCACGGGTGACCAAGACCGGCAAGCCCTTCGGCATTCTGGTGATCGAGGATTTCACCGGCTCCCGGGAAGTGATGGTCTGGGGTGAAAGCTTCGTGCCCGCCCGAGATGCCGGGATGATGGTGCCGGGAAAAGTGATTCGATTCAAAGCCGCAATCCAGATCGATGACCGCACGGATTCGCGGAAGCTGACGGGTTCGGAGTTCAACGAACTCAAGGTTCGCAAGGCGGGAGCGAACAGCAAATCCATCGAACTCACCCTTTGGACCGCCCGTCATTCGGAAACGGATCTCGAAGAGATCCGCACGGCCATCAGCGAGAATCCCGGAAAGACCCCGGTCGTTCTTCACTTCCAGAACTCCGCCGGCAAACGCGCGACGATGGAGCTGGGCGAGGAGTTCAAAGTCCGCCGCGGCGAGAAAATGGAGGCCGCGCTCGGGCGCTGGATGGATTTGTAGGGATCTTCGGATCGTGCATCTCGATCCCGGCAGGGATCATCGCTTGTAGCCCCGGGTCGAGGAGCCTTGGCGACGACCACCCGGGGACCCGCGTAGAGGAATGAATTCGACCCCGGTAGCGGGTCGCAGCGGGCGCGGATGTCAGTGGTGGATCCGTCTTCGCTGGCACACCTTTCAGGGTGCCAATTCAGGAACCCATTCAAACCCGGGGTGCTCGTCGCTGCCGCTCCTCGACCCCGGGCTAGATGCTGTCATCCCTATCGAGATGTTGATCTAGGATTCTTCCAATCCTTAAAGGCACTGGGCTTCAGTAGGCTTAACACCGCGCGATTCCGAGCCGACTGAAGCCGGCGCTCCAATCGGCAGATCGTTTGGAATCCGCATTTTCAAAGTGAGCTAGTCCTGAGCCATCGGCCTCATCCCTTCAGTTCGGCAGGGATTTCTGGCAAACGGTCTAGCGGTCACTCGCGCTCCGGCGGCGTCCAAAGAGCAAGCCGCTCATGATGAGGGCGCCAATCGGCAGCGTTTGAGCGGGTTCAGGAACGGAGGATCCCGTGGTAGCGGGAACCGGAACGATGAATTCGGCGCTGCCCGTCTCCTGCGCTGCCCACTCTTCGAAGCCTCCCTTGTCCAGCGCAGCGCCCTCGAACATGTGACTCTGGTCGGTTTCCTCGGTCCCCAATTCGCCCATCTTGCTGTAAAGATAAACGAAGGAGTCTTTGCCGAAATCCTCGAAGATCGAGGTTGGGACATAGATTGCCATTTCATCCCTGCCGGAGCCGTTGTCGCCTTGTAGAAGAATCGAGTAACGATCGCTACCGCTCAGGCCGGCCTGCAGATCATAGACGAGAGTGCCAAGATCCGACAACGTCGCGATCGTGTTTGGGAGAGGGTCGGGATCAGTCGCAGAACCAACATAAATCTGGATCTCGTCGAGTGAGACATAATCCGTCACATCCTGTTTGTTCTCAGGTTCGTTGATATCGAGCGAGAATTTGTAGTAGCCGCCCAGGTCGACGAGATCTTCGATGGTGATCTTGGCCTCGGCTTCGAATCCGCCGGACACTTTTGATTCAAAGTCGCCTGCAAGATCGCGGTTGTAGCCGTCGGCGATCGATGACTTGTTCTCAAGGGTATACATCCGGCGGTAATTACCTGAGCCGGACTTCTCCTTGGTGGTCGTGAGGAGCGCGCCATTCACCACGGCGCCCGGGTGAGTGGCATAGTCGGAGCCGACGTAAGTAGAGCGAGGCACGGTCAAGGTGCTGGTCGCCATGGTTACTTTGTCGATGACGGTGAATGATTCGTTGACCGTCAGGTTGAGGACCGTGGCATGGAGCGGCGCCACGAGAAGAGAAAGACAGAAGGCGGGCAAAAAACGGGGGAGGGGGAAGCGAGACGCGTGCATGATAGACTTAAGCCCTTGATTTCCAATAATTGGGGCGGCCTTCAAGCGGTCGCCCCTGCGGGAGGGGGCGGGAAACTAGTTAGGAGTCCCTCCCCCTCAAGAAATATCTCAAATTATTTTTCCCCCGGTCTCCTTCACGTTCTCTCATTAGGGGGGGTGAAGGGGCGAAAGTTCATTTCAGATTGAACAAATCGTGGAATCGCGTTAAAGCCTGAGCCGTGCCGAGCACTCAAGAAGAAGGATCGACTCCCGCGATGAGCGTCAATGCCCTGGAAAAACAGGTGGTTGATGTGTTTGTGGACGGGGTGAAGGTGCTGGGTCTACCGCGCTCGATCGGCGAGATCTATGGGTTGTTATTCGTTGCTCCTCAGCCACTTTCCTTGGACGACTTCGTCGCGCGGCTGGGCATGAGCAAGGGCTCGGCAAGCCAGGGGCTGCGGACCTTGCGCGACCTGGGAGCGGTTCGCGAAACTTCGGTGGAAGGCGCTCGACGGGTGTTTTACGAAGCGGACGTCGAGCTGAAGCGTCTGGTCGGCGGATTCGTGCGTGAGCAGGTGCGACCGCATCTTGAGAGCGGTCAGTTAAAAGTCGGACGACTGCTGGAAGCGGTGGGTGAGGAGGAGGATCCGGAACTCCGGGAATTTTATGACGAAAGGGTGGCCAAACTGGAAACCTGGATGCGGCGCGGTCGAATGATGCTTCCGCTGCTACAAAAGTTTTTGGGCCAATGAGTAACAACGATGACGGCCCCGAATGGTACTGTGTGAAAACCCAGCCGAAGCGCGAGCATATTGCGGCCGGGCATTTGCGTGAATTTGAAGGCGTCGAGGTGTTTTGTCCGCGTCTCCGCTACCGCAAGGCGACACGCCGCGGAAAGATCTGGTGGATCGAGGCGCTCTTTCCCGGCTACATTCTAGCGAAGTTTGAACTCGCTGAGAGTGAACGCGCTGTGACCTATTCGACGGGGGTTCGTGGGCTGGTGAAGTTCGGGTCGGAGGTCCCACCGGTGAGCGAAGAATTCGTGGAGACGCTGCGACAGGAAATCGCCAGGAATCTGGGAGAGGAAGGGCTGCAGGACACCCTCACCGTCGGTCCGCAAGTCGAACTGGGTGAAGAAGTTGAGATCGCGAGTGGACCGCTCGGCGGTTTTCAGGGGAAGGTCGTCTCGATCCTGCCGGGAAGGGAGCGCGTCAAGGTGCTGCTGGATTTCCTCGGTCAGGCTCAGGTCGTGGAAATGGACCTGTTCGCCCTCTTACTGCCGCGCAAGCCGCTGCCTTGAGAAATCCGGTGCCTGGCAGCCGAAGAGTTTTGTTCATTTTGGATTGAACAATCCTGGTTTTGGATCATCGATAGTCGCGTCGCCAAGGGCTTTTCCTGCTCCTGGTCTCCATCATCCCTGCGCGCTCCACTTTCGGTTTTGTCCTCTTCGGGATGATTGACCAAGGGCGGTAGCGTGTCAGGACTCCGCTTGGTTCCCCTTCAGGGGCTCCCCAGTCTCACCATGTCCCCCTTATCAACCTCTCTTCTCCCCGTCAGATGATCACAGATGTTTCTCAGTATGCGGGTCAAACCGCAGTCGTAACCGGTGGCGCAGGATTCGTCGCTTCCCACCTCATTGACCGCCTCCTCGCCGATGGTCTGAAGGTCGTGGCGCTCGACAATTTCGTGACCGGAACCCGGAAGAACCTTGAGCACCTCGAGGGCAACGCGGATTTCCGATTCATCGAACACGATGTTTCCGAGCCCTTCGATGTGGAGGGTGATGTCGCTCTGGTTTTCCACATGGCCTCTCCCGCCAGCCCGATCGATTACGTGGAAATCCCGGTCGAGACCCTGAAGGCCGGATCCTATGCTTCGCATAACTCACTCGATCTGGCTTTGCGGAAAGGGGCGACGTATCTGGTCGCCTCGACGTCCGAAGTTTACGGTGACCCCGAAGTGCATCCTCAGCGCGAGGAGTACTGGGGGAATGTCAATTCGATCGGAGTGCGCTCGTGTTATGATGAAGCCAAGCGCTATGCCGAAGCTGCGGCGATGGCCTACCATCGCGCCCACGGCTTGGAGACGCGGATCGTGCGCATTTTCAATACCTACGGTCCACGCATGCGGCTTGATGACGGCCGGGTGGTGCCGGCCTTCATTGGTCAGGCGCTTCGTGGTGAGCCGATGACGATTTTTGGTGGCGGTGCCCAGACGCGCTCGTTCTGCTATGTCAGCGATTTGGTCGATGGCATCTGGCGCTTGATGCGCAGCGATTTCCACGAACCGGTGAACTGCGGAAATCCGCACGAGATGAGCATTCGCGAGTTTGCCGAAGAGATTGCAAAGATCTTCGAGATCGAGCTCAAGGTTGATGATCGGCCGATGCCGCCGGACGACCCGAAGGTTCGCAAGCCGGACATCAGCCGCGCCAAGGACGTTCTCGGATGGGAGCCTGAAGTTCCCTTCGATCAGGGGATCAGGGAAACGATCGACTATTTCCGAGGCGTGGTTTGAGAGATGGTCGAGGATGAATCCACCGACTTTCTGATCATTGGTGCCGGCTTTTCCGGGCTGGTCATCGGCGAGCAACTCGCGAAAGCGGGTTGGAAGTGCGTGGTGGCGGATCGGCGTCCGCACCTTGGAGGAAATGCCTATGATAAAAAGGACGAGGCAGGCGTCCTGATTCACCCCTACGGTCCCCACTACTTTCGTAGTAATTCGCAGCGGATCGTCGACTACCTGTCGCAGTTCACCGAGTGGCAGCCGGTGGCCTATCAGATCAAGAGTTACACTGAGGGTCGCTACTGGAGCTTTCCGATCAATCTCAATACCTTTGAGGAGATGCTCGGTCGTCCATCGACCAGCGAGGAATTCGAAGGCTGGCTGAAAAAGAAGCGTGTGCCGATCGACCAGCCGAAGAACTCCGAGGAAGTCATTCTTTCGCAGGTCGGCCGCGAGCTCTACGAACGGTTTTTTGAAGGCTACACGATCAAGCAGTGGAAGCGTCACCCCCGCGAACTGGATCCGAGCCTTTGTGCGCGCATCCCGATCAGGACGAACCGCGATGACCGCTACCTGAGGGAAGAGTTCCAGGCCTTGCCGAAGGAGGGATACACCGCGATGTTCGAGCGGATGCTCGAGGCATCGTCGGGGCTCGAGTTGCAGCTGGGAATTGATGCCGACGAAGCCCGCGCCCGCTGGAAACACCGACACCTCATTTTCACCGGCGCAATCGATGAATTTTACGAACGTCGATTCGGTCCGCTACCGTATCGCTCGCTTCGTTTCGAGCACGAAAGCTTCACCGCCGAGCAGCTGAAACCCCGCGAGTCGATCTCAGGGAAACCCGGCTTCTGGCAACCCGCCATGCAGGTGAACTACCCGGATGCGGAACTGCCATTCACGCGCATCGTCGAGATCAAGCACGCCACGGCGCAGAAGATTGATGCCTCAAGCATCGTGCGAGAGTTTCCGAAGGATTGGACGCCGGACGACGAGCCTTACTATCCGGTGCCGGCGGATGATGCCGCCGCCTTGTATCAGCGCTACGCCGAGCTCGCCAAGGGGGAGAAACACACGAGCTTCATCGGCCGGCTCGCGACCTACCGTTATTATAACATGGATCAGGTCACGGGCATGGCGCTGGCCGAGGCTTCCAGGCTGATGACCCGATATGGGAACCCAAACATGACTCAGAAATGACAACACTTATCGATAAGTTCCAATCGAAGGACGCCGTTGTCGGTGTCGTTGGCCTCGGCTATGTTGGATTGCCGTTGGTTCTTGCATATGCGAACGCAGGATTCCGAGCCCTTGGTTTCGATATCGATAAGGAAAAGGCCGCAGCTCTTCTCGCGGGTAAGAGCTATATCAAGCACATCCCCGGCAAGCAGGTTGCCGCGGCGAAGAAGTCCGGAAAGCTCGATGCGACGACGGATTTTTCGCGTGTCTCTGAATGTGATGCTCTGATCCTCTGTGTGCCCACGCCGCTTGACGAGCACTTCGAGCCAGATCTGAGCTACGTGATCAAGACGATTGAGGCGATCGTTCCTTTCCTGCGCACCGGGCAGATCGTGAGCTTGGAAAGCACCACGTATCCTGGCACCACTGATGAAGAACTCGTTACTCGGGTGGAGGAAGCAGGGTTCAGCGTCGGTGACTCGATTCACGTCGTCTATTCGCCCGAGCGTGAGGACCCGGGGAATGCGCATTTTGCGGCGACCAACATTCCCAAGGTGGTTGGCGGGGCGACTTCCGAATGCCTCGCCGCAGGAGTGGCGCTTTATGAAGCGGCCTTCGATCAGGTGGTGCCGGTCAGTTCGTGCAAGGTCGCGGAGTTGACGAAGCTGCTGGAGAACATTTACCGCGCGGTCAACATCGGACTCGTCAATGAGCTCAAGATTGCCGCTGACAAGATGGGCATCGATATTTGGGAGGTCATCCGTGCGGCTTCGACAAAGCCATTTGGATTCAATGCCTTCTATCCGGGGCCGGGGCTCGGGGGGCACTGCATCCCGATCGATCCCTTCTATCTCACCTGGAAAGCCCGCGAATATGGAGTGCACACCCGCTTCATCGAACTGGCTGGTGAGGTGAACCGATCCATGCCGGATTACGTGGTGCATCGAACCATGGAGGCTCTCAACCGTCGGGGGAAGGCGGTCAACGGCAGCAAGATCGTGCTACTAGGCCTGGCGTACAAGTCCAATATCGACGACACCCGGGAATCCCCGACCTTCGCCCTCATGGATGGCTTCAAGCGCTTGGGCGCCGAGCTTTCCTACTACGATCCCCACGTCCCGAAAATCGGTCCGACCCGTGAGCATATGGAGTGGGCAGGTCAGGAGTCGCTGGAATGGAGTGAGGAGAATCTTCGGGCTCAGGACTGCGTGGTGATCGCGACCAAGCATGACGCCTTCAATCTGGACGAACTCGCCGCGTGGTCGGATCTGATCGTCGATACGCGGAACGCGATGGCGGACACGGAGACACGCGACGGACAGGTCGTCAAAGCGTAAGTCAACCCGAGGGAAACCTCATTTCAAACGATGATGAAAAGAATCTTCATTGCAGGCCACCGTGGCATGGTGGGCTCCGCGCTTGTTCGTGGGGCGGAAGCTCGTGGAGGATTTGATGTTCTCACCGCCGGCCGCGATCGTCTCGACCTCTGCGACCAGGCGGCATGCTTCGCTTTCCTGGAAGAAGAGAAGCCTGATATCGTAGTCATCGCCGCCGCGAAGGTCGGAGGGATTCATGCGAATGCCAGCTATCCCGCAGACTTTATTTACGAAAATCTCGCGATTGCCGCGAACCTGATTGAGGGAAGCCGTCGCGCTGGAGTCGATCGCGTGCTTTTTCTTGGGTCGACCTGCATCTACCCGAAGCTGGCCCCGCAGCCGATGCCCGAGGATTGCTTGCTGACGAGCCCTCTGGAACCCACCAATGAGGCATACGCCGTGGCAAAGATCGCCGGGCTCAAGCTTTGCCAGCACTACCGCGCTCAGCATGGTCTGGTTTATCACTCGGCCATGCCCACGAACCTCTACGGGCCGGGCGACAACTATCATCCGGAGAACTCTCACGTCATTCCTGCGATGATCCGTCGCTTCCATGAAGCGAAGGAAAGTGCTGCGCCTGAAGTTTCAATCTGGGGAACAGGGACACCAAAGCGCGAGTTCCTGCACGTTGATGATCTGGCCGATGCCTGCTTCCATTTGCTTGATCTCGCCGATCCTCCGGATTGGGTGAACGTCGGCGTTGGCGGTGACATCGCGATCATGGATCTTGCGAAATTGGTGGCGGAAACGGTCGGCTATCAAGGCGAGATCAAAACGGACCCAAGCAAGCCCGACGGCACCCCGCGCAAGTTGGTCGAGGTCTCGAAAATTCACGCCACCGGATGGCAGGCGAAAGTCGACTTCCGCGAAGGCCTGGCCGCCGCCTATCAGGACTTTCTCGCCACCTTGGAATCAGGGGAGGCGAGGCTTTGAGTCGGGAAAATTCCTTCGACTTTCGACTTTCGACTTTCGACTTTCGACTTTTGGCTTTCGACTTTGGTTCGGGCATTGGGGAACAGGATTCAGGGATTAGGGGTCGGAAAGGCAGACGAGGCTTCGCTGCGATTTGAGGGGTGTTTCGGTGTTTCGGTTTTGCAGTTCTTCAGTTTTTCATTATCAGCATCTTCCCCCTCTAAAATCTAGAATCTCAATCTCCCCGTTCACATGAAGAAAGCTCTCATCACTGGAATCACCGGACAAGACGGCTCTTATCTCGCCGAGTTGTTGCTCGAAAAAGGCTACGAAGTTCACGGCATCAAGCGTCGTGCCTCGTCGTTCAATACCCAACGCGTGGATCATATCTATGAAGATCCGCACGTGGAGAATTCGCGTTTCAAGCTTCACTATGGAGACCTGACCGATACCTCGAATCTCACCCGCCTGATCAGCGAAATCCAGCCGGATGAAGTTTACAATCTCGGCGCCCAGTCACATGTCGCGGTCTCGTTCGAATCGCCGGAGTACACGGCCGATGTCGACGCCACAGGAACTCTCCGCCTGTTAGAAGCGATCCGCTTCCTGGGTCTTGAGAAGAAGACCCGTTTCTATCAGGCCTCGACTTCCGAGCTCTACGGTCTGGTGCAGGAGATTCCCCAGACGGAGACCACGCCCTTCCATCCGCGCTCGCCCTACGCGGTGGCCAAGATGTATGCTTACTGGATCACGGTAAACTATCGGGAGGCCTACGGCATGTATGCGTGCAACGGCATTCTTTTCAATCACGAGTCCCCGCGCCGCGGCGAAACATTCGTGACCCGCAAGATCACGCGCTCGATCGCCAACATTGCCCAAGGCCTCGAACCCTGCCTGTTCCTCGGCAACATGGACTCCTTGCGCGACTGGGGTCACGCCAAGGACTATGTCCGGATGCAGTGGATGATGCTTCAGCAGGAGGAGGCGGACGACTTCGTGATTGCCACCGGAAAACAGATCTCCGTCCGCGATTTTGTGCGGATGTCAGCCGCTGAAGTCGGGATCGAACTCGAGTTCTCGGGCGAAGGCGTCGATGAGATTGCCACAGTGGTCGGGGTGTCCGGTGACGATGCGCCTGCGGTGAAACCGGGAGATGTGATCGTAAGGGTGGATCCCCGCTACTTCCGTCCTGCGGAGGTGGAGACGCTTCTGGGAAATCCCGCCAAGGCGAAAGCCAAACTCGGCTGGGAGCCGGAAATTTCAGTCGAGGAGATGTGCGCGGAAATGGTCGCGCACGATCTGGATCAGGCGAAGCGCCATGCCTTGCTCGAAGTCAACGGGCATCACGTTTCGGTCACAAAGGAGTGATCACCTGGATTGAGCGACCCTATCCCCCATTGATTTGATGACTCGCGTATTTGTCAGCGGCTACTACGACATCATCCACGCCGGTCATCTTCAGTTTTTTGAGGAGGCCCGAGCCTTGGGTGACCACCTGACCGTCTCCTTTGCGGCGGAAGAGATCCTTTGGGAGCAGAAGGAACGCCGACCATCGATTCCAGATGACCACAAGAAGGTCCTTTTGGAAGGACTGAGGATGGTTGATGAGGTTGTCATCGGAACGAGCCCTGAGGAGGGACTGGAGTTCAGAGAGCATTTTCTTCGAATCCGACCGGACCTGTTAGTGGTGACCGAGGATGACAAGTATGGCGGAGTGAAGCAGGAACTGTGTGACCAGATCGGGGCGCGCTATGTGGTTCTGCCCAAGAGTCCTCCTCGCTTCAAATCCGTCTCCTCCTCATCGATCGTGCGCTGGATCCAGGCGCCCACCGAAGCGCCTCTGAGAGTGGACCTGGCAGGGGGCTGGCTGGATGTGCCGAGGTTTTCCCGGCCAGACGGCTACATCGTCAATTGCGCCATTTCCCCCCTCGTGACCCTCAAGCATTGGCCCTATGAAAAGCAGGCTGGCTTGGGAGGGAGTGGAGCCTGGGCTCTCTTGAATGGTCACGATGGGATCGATGCGGAACTCGACCTGGGAGTCGGCTGGCAGGATCCGGCGGTGATTCGCGAGACGGGTCTGTGCGTTTGGCGCTCGGGTCAGCGACCGGTCCTCGATTTCAAACACAATGGTGACAGCCTGCGTGGCAAGCTGGCGATTCTCTGGACCGGCAGCGATCATGATACGCCCGGAGCCGCTGACTTGCGGAGGGACTATGACATGATTGCCGAGTCGGGGAGGGTCGCCCGGGAAGGGGTGCTTCAATCGGACTTGGGAAGACTGGCCGAAGGAATCAATCTCTACCATCAGGCCCAACTGACCGAGGGCATGGATGCCCTGCCATCCATCGAAGGGGCGATTGCTCGAAAGTACTGCGGAGGAGGCCACGGAGGATACGCGCTCTACCTATTTTCAGATGAGTCCTCACGGAGCCAGGCACTCGGGGAAATGCCACTGTTGCGAGCCGTCGAGCCTTTCTATCGTCTCTAACACTCAATTGATCGCGGGAATCTTCATTCCCAAAAGTCCTCACTCTTTCGTTTTGGCAAAGATTTTGGGCCGCCGGTCTAACCCCAGAAAACAGAACAGATGAAACAACGCATACTTGTCGCCGGCGGTGGCGGATTTATCGGAGGCCAGCTGGCACGTGTCCTCCTTGAGCGGGGCCACGAGGTCGTGGTCGCGGATGTCAAACCCACGGAGCAGTGGTATCAACTCCACGAGGCAGCCGAGAACCTTGTCCTCAACCTCGAAGAAAAAGAGGCATGCTACGAGGCGACCAAAGGCTGCGACACGGTCTTCAACCTTGCCTGCAACATGGGCGGCATGGGCTTCATCGAGAACAACAAGGCGCTCTGCATGATCAGCGTTTTGATCAATACCCACATGCTGATGGCGGCCCGCGATCTGGGGGTGAAGAAGTATCTCTATTCCTCAAGTGCCTGCGTCTACAATGGCGAGAAGCAGACCGACGCCTCGGTGACCGCCCTCAAGGAGTCCGACGCGTATCCGGCGATGCCGGAGGATGGCTACGGTTGGGAAAAGCTGTTCTCCGAGCGGATGTGCCGCCACTTTTACGAGGACTACGGAGTCGATGTGCGGATTGTCCGCTTCCACAATGTCTACGGCCCCTTCGGCACCTGGGACGGCGGTCGCGAAAAGGCACCCGCAGCGATGTGCCGCAAGGTCATCGAAGCGATCGATTCCGGCAACCATGACATCGAGATCTGGGGCGACGGCGAGCAAACCCGTTCGTTCATGTACATCGATGACTGCGTGACCGGCCTCGACAAACTGATGGCCTCGGATTTCCGCGAACCGATCAATCTCGGTCGCAGCGAACTGGTCTCGATCAACCGCCTGCTCGACATCGTCGAGGAGATCGCCGGCGTGAAACTGAACCGCAAATACAAACTCGATGCCCCTCTGGGGGTGCGTGGCCGCAATAGCGACAACACCCTGATCAAGGAAAAGCTCGGCTGGGAACCTGAGGTCGATCTCGTCACGGGCATGAAGAAGACCTACGAGTGGATCAAGCAGGAGTTCGACAAGCGCAAGCGCGGCGAGCATGTGATTCAATAAGAAGTCCGATTGCGGTTAGATTAGATGTCCGATTCATCACAAAAGACCGTCATGGTCTCCGGCTGCTTCGATTTGTTGCACGCCGGGCATATCGCGTTTTTCGAAGAGGCATCCAGCTTCGGGAAGCTCATTGTCAGCGTCGGATCGGATGCGAATATTGCCATGCTCAAGGGCCGGCCTCCGCTCTTCAGCGAAGACGAGCGGGTCTACCTCGTTGGGCATGTCGACTGCGTTCACGAAGCACGGGTGGGAAGCGGTGTCGGGATGCTCGACTTCGAGCCCGATCTCATCGCCTTGAAACCGGATGTCTTCGTCGTCAACGAAGACGGCTACACACCCGCCAAGGAAGAGCTCTGCAAGCGCCTGGGCATTGAGTTCAAGGTGCTCGAGCGAAAGCCCGCCGCCGATTTCAAACCGCGCAGCAGCAGCGATTCGAAGGCCCGCAGTGAATTGCCCTACCGGCTGTGCATCGCCGGCGGATGGATGGACCAGCCGTGGGTTTCCGAGATGGCCGGCGGATCCGTCGTGGTGGCGAGACTCCAGCCGAATATCAAGTACATGGACCGCGCCGGGATGGCGACAAGCACCCGCCAAACGGCTGCCAAGCTCTGGGGCAAGGTCATGCCGACCTCAAACTTCGAGGAAGAGGGACGAGTGCTGTTTGCCTGCGAGAACCCGCCGGGCACCGAATACATTTCAGGATCGCAGGATGCGCTCGGCATGGTGCTTCCGGGCATCAATCGCCTGGTCTATGCCGGCGACTACTGGCCGGAGCGCATCGAAAGCTGCACCGATCCCGAAGTCGCCCAGTGGCTGCAAAGGGTGCTCCACCTGGTGCCAGTGGCCGAGCGGCCGGATGGCTACGATCCGCTGGTGGAAAAACATCTCGACGCCGAGTTCGCAGCCCGACTTGGGAAAGCGGGCGACCTCGCCTGGGAATCGATCCTCGCGAAGGATGCCGCCGGGCTCGGAAAGGCTCTCAACGAGACGCTGGAGTCATGGAAGCAACTGCTGCCCCACACCGTCAGCGATGAGTTGATGGAAACCCGCGCCCAGTTGAGCGAAGTGGCTCTGGGTTCCTGCTATTCGGGCTGCGGCGGTGGCTACCTGATGATGGTCAGCGAAGAGCCCGTGGAAAATGCCATCGACCTGCGCATCAGCCTGCCGGCGGTTGATTTTTGATCCGAGCTGATGAAAGTCGTAAAAGTCATTGGATTGCCGCTCGCCTGTACGGATTATGCGGGAGCGGTTGATTGGATCCTTCAGAAGGCGGCCGACGCCGCTACGGTAACTGCCGTAGAAGCTGCCAATACGCATGTGGCGGCCATGTATCGTCATGACGATGACTTTCGCGCAACGATGGATCGCTTCGATCTGATTGTTCCGGACGGGATGCCGCTTGTGTGGTCTCTCAATTTGCAGCTCGATGAGCGGCATCAATTGCGTGATCGGGTTTATGGTCCCTCGCTGATGCTTGAGACGATCAAAGCGACGCAGAATCTACCCCGCTACCGACACTTTTTATTCGGAGGCAAGGAAAGCACCCTCGACAAACTAACAGGCAAGTTTGGTCACGATTTCCCCGGCTCCGTGATTGCAGGGAGTTATTCACCACCCTTTGGTGAATGGCCGGACGATGAGATTGATCGCATCTGTGAAAAGATCAGGGAGTCTGGTGCCAATCTGATCTGGGTCGGTCTCGGCTGTCCCAAGCAGGAGCACTGGATCTCGCGAAACAAGCACCGCTTGCCGCCTGGAGTTTACTTTGGAATAGGAGCTGCTTTTGCCTTTCATGCGGGCGAGGTCTCACAGGCTCCTGCGATCATGCAGAAGTGCGGTCTCGAGTGGATTTATCGAATCGCTGCCGAACCGCGCCGACTCTTCAAGCGATACTTGGTTCACAACAGTCTTTTCGTCGCCTATTCCGTTCTCGATCATTCGAGGGGCGCTTGATGGAATGATGGATCAAATAAGAACCGCATCTCCTCTTTTCAAGATTACGAATCCAAGTTTAGCATCGATTATGAGCACCGACATTCACCCGCACGCCACCCTGCCTCGCCACGCCAAGGAAGTCCTCCTTGGCCAGAAAGGTTGCGTCCTTTGGTTCTGCGGACTTTCGGGATCAGGAAAATCCACGATTGCCGGCGCGCTTGAACACGTGCTCCACGACAAAGGCCGCTTCTGCATTCGCCTCGATGGCGACAACCTTCGAACGGGGCTGAATGGCAACCTGGGATTCAGCGACGACGACCGTCTCGAAAACATCCGTCGCACGGCGGAACTGGCCAAGCTCCTCGCGAGCAACGGCGTCATCGTGCTGTGCTCCTTGATCACCCCTCGGGGTGCCTTCCGCGATCTGGCGCGTGGCATCCTTGGACGCGATTTTTCCGAAATCTACGTCAAGGCCAACTACGCCACCTGCGAAGCCCGCGATCCCAAAGGGCTCTACGCCAAGGCAGGGAAGGGAGAAGTCGCCAACTTCACCGGCCGCGACAGCGCCTTCGAAGAGCCTCAAGAGCCTGACCTGGTCCTCGATACGGAAGCCCTGAGCATCGAGGACTCCACTTTCGAAGTCCTCGAATACCTTCGAAACAAAGGCATCGCCTTGTAATCCTTACTAACTTACCCAAGTAACTCCTTATTTCTTGCAATGATTTCGTCGGGGCGCTTTCCTGCGCCCCGTCACCGCTGCGATGAATCGCGGCCATTCAACCGGTCCCCTGATTATGCCGAACTACCAACTTTCCCACCTCGACCAACTCGAAGCCGAGGCGATTTTCATCCTTCGCGAAACTGCCGCCCAGTTCGAAAGACCAGGCCTGCTCTTTTCAGCCGGTAAGGACTCGATCGTCATGGCATGGATCGCTCGCAAAGCATTCCACCCGGCCCGCATGCCCTTCCCGCTGGTCCACGTCGACACCGGACACAATTTCCCGGAGACCATCACTTACCGCGATGAGTTCGCCGAAAACATGGGTGCCCGCCTGGTGATCGGATCCGTCCAGGAGTCCATCGACAAAGGCCGCGTCGCCGAGGAAACCGGAGCCGATGCTTCCCGTAACCGACTTCAGACCACGACCCTGCTCGATACCATCGAGGAGCATCAGTTCGACGCCGTGCTCGGTGGTGGCCGCCGCGACGAGGAAAAGGCGCGAGCCAAAGAGCGCTTCTTCTCCCACCGCGATGACTTCGGCCAATGGGACCCGAAGAACCAGCGCCCCGAATTGTGGAACCTCTTCAACGGCCGCAAGCAGCAAGGCGAGCACTTCCGCATCTTCCCGCTGTCCAACTTCACCGAAATGGATATCTGGATGTATATGAAGCGCGAGAACATCGTCCTGCCGAGCCTCTACTACGCCCACGAACGCGACACCGTCACCCGCAACGGCACGATCCTCGCCGTCAGCGAATTCGTCCAGCCGCGCGAAGGCGAAACGGTTGAGCGCAAGTTGATCCGTTTCCGCACCATGGGCGATGCCACCATCACCGGAGCCGTGGAATCCAGCGCCGACACCATGGACAAGATCATCGAAGAAGTCGCCGCCGCCCGCCAGACCGAGCGCGGCAACCGCGCCGACGACAAGCGCTCCGAAACCTCAATGGAAGACCGCAAGAAAGAGGGCTATTTCTAAGCGCCTACGGCGCTGAAATAGCCGGTGTTTCCGTGCTTCGGGTTTTCGGTATTTCAGTAAAGGCAGACGCACTCAGCACTAAAGGCCATGGTCAATTCTTGGAGAGAACTGGAAGTTTATCAGAACGTGTGTGCGTTGCAGCAGGCCGTAATCCAGGAGTCGAGAACTTGGCCGAAGGAAGAGACATACTCGCTCATTGATCAGATCCGCCGGTCGTCTCGATCTGTTGGCGCAAATATTGCGGAAGCCTGGGCCAAGCGCCGCTATCCCGCACATTTTCTCTCCAAACTCAGCGACTCCGACGGCGAACTCCAGGAAACCATCCATTGGCTACTATCGGCCACTGACTGCGGCTATTTGCCGTCTGATCGTGCTGAGGCGCTCATTGAGTCCGCCGAACACATTGGAAAGCAACTCGGAGTCATGATGAACCGACATAAGTCATTTTGCTTCTGACGGAAGCACCGCTTCCCGAAACACAGAAACACCGAAGCCCGGAAACACCGAGGCCCGGAAACACAGAAACACTCACCTCCTCCCCAACTAGACATGGACCTTCTCAGATTCACCACCGCCGGTTCCGTCGACGACGGAAAATCCACCCTTATCGGCCGCCTTCTCTATGACTCCAAGTCGATCTTCGAAGATCAGCTTGAAGCGGTTGAGGAAAGCTCACGCCGCCGCGGCGATGAACACGTCAACCTCGCGCTTCTAACCGACGGCCTCAAGGCCGAACGTGAACAGGGCATCACCATCGATGTGGCCTACCGCTACTTCGCCACGCCGAAACGCAAGTTCATCATCTCCGATACGCCGGGTCACATCCAGTACACCCGGAACATGGTGACCGGCGCCTCAACCGCCAACCTCGCGATCATCCTCATCGATGCCCGTAAGGGCGTGATTGAGCAGACCAAGCGCCACAGCTTCATCGCCAACCTGCTTCGCATCCAGCACGTCGCCGTCTGCATCAACAAGATGGACCTCGTCGACTACGACGAAGAAGTCTACAAGAAGATCGTCAAGGACTACGAGTCCTTCGCCTCGCGCCTCGACAACATCGTCGACATCACCCCGATCCCGATCTCCGCACTGAATGGCGACAACGTCGTCGATAAGTCCGAGAACATGCCCTGGTATCAGGGCCCGTCCCTTCTCTATCATCTTGAGAATGTCTACGTCGGTGGTGAGGAGAACCACGTCGATGCGCGCTACCCCGTGCAGTGGGTGATCCGCCCGCAGAGTGACGAATGGCACGACTTCCGCGGCTATGC
The DNA here is from genome assembly GCF_042664875.1 of Haloferula chungangensis. Taxonomy (NCBI): domain Bacteria; kingdom Pseudomonadati; phylum Verrucomicrobiota; class Verrucomicrobiia; order Verrucomicrobiales; family Verrucomicrobiaceae; genus Haloferula; species Haloferula chungangensis. Next base: position 154,319 of record NZ_JBHTBS010000006.1, read on the forward strand.
CGGCCGCGTCGCCGGTGGCGTCTTCAAGCCTGGCGACGACATCACGGTTCTGCCATCCGGTTTCAATACCAAGATCAAGGCGATCCATAGCACCGATGGAGAGCTCGACGAAGCCTTCGCCCCTCAGAGCGTGACCATCACGCTCGCTGACGAGATCGACATCTCGCGCGGCGACATGATCGTCAAACAGAACAACCCGCCAAAAGTCTCCCAGGACCTGGAAGCGATGATCTGCTGGTTCTCGAACAAGCCGATGGCCTCGCGCGCCAAGCTCGTGCTCCGTCACACAACCCGCGAAATGCAGGCCGTGATCCGTGACGTGAAGTATCTCGTCGACATCAACACCCTGCACAAGGTTGAGGGCGTGGACAGTTTCGCGATGAACGACATCGGCCGCGTCACCCTCCGCACCGCGAGCCCCGTCATTCACGACAGCTACCGCCGCAACCGCAACACCGGCTCCTTCATCCTCGTCGACCCCGGCACCAATGAGACCGTCGCGGCAGGGATGATTGTGTAGGAAAAGCTAGAGGCGAAATGGCCAGCGAGGGTTCAAGCGCCCAGCTGGTTCGTCCTGGACGCGAGGGATCCTCGCCTCCCTTGTGTTGAATAGGGAGGCAATGTTCGAATTGCCGAGGGGCGGAAAGCTTCACGGAGATTCGGACTAATGTCAGGTTCGCCCACTGAGGACCCTAATCTAAGTAAGATCGAGTAGAAATTCAAAGCAGTTCCTGGGTCCTAGCTTTCGATCAATGCCAGAAAACAATGACTAAAAGATTTGCAGGTCTCGATCAGTGGCGCGGCTTCGCAATGGTGCTGGTACTAATAAACCATGGGCTTAAGCATACAGGTTGGGTTGAAGGCTTAGGTAGGTCAGGCGTGAACCTCTTTTTCGTAATTTCGGGATTACTCACGGCACTGAGTATCAAGTCTCTTGTGAATAAGAAAGAAAACTACTTTCTTAAGCTACCTCTAAAGCGATTGTGGAGACTGTACCCTGTTCTCATCATATATTTCATAATTTTGTGGGCTCTAGGGAGCATTTCTGGAAACCCGATCGACGACGAAGTTTCGCTCCTTTACCCTTTTTATTGTAATTATCTTCCCAGTAGGGGGTTTGGAGTTCATCACATCTGGAGTATAACGTGCGAACTGCATTTCTATTTTCTTAGCCCAATTCTATTTTGGTTAGGCACGACTCTCGGAAGATCTGGAAAATTTCTAATGGGTGCATTGCTCCTGGGGTTAACATGCTGCATGGGTCTAAATTTCCTAGTCTCGAAAGGATTGTTTCCGATTCTGGAGCCACATTTTATCAATAAATACACTACCCACGTGGCAGTTTGGCCAATGTTGTTGGGATTTTGCTTTGTTTTGTACCCAATGTCGATTCTGTCCTCGTTTGGAAAGCATTTGGAAGTATTCCAGTGGAAGTTGATAATTTTCTCAGTAGTGGCTCTATTTGGAGTTTTGCTCATAAAGCAGAGTGGGGCCACTGTCCTGGTGGGCTTGCTATTGATTCCTGGGCTGCTTGTAACATACATAAATAAACTATCGCTAAATGGATGGGCGGGCCAAGGATTGGATTGGATTGGAAAAAGAACATACTCGATTTATCTAATTCAGCAGACCCTAACCTTGGATCTTCCGCTCGATGACTCATGGAAACCATTTGGAGCCCTACTAGCGATTCCAGCTGGAGGTGTATTTTATTGGGCGCTTGAGTCAAGATTTCTCGGGACTCCCAAATTCATCAGGTAATGTCTGTAGAAATACCAAAGGTAATCCGTCCTCTTACTCGTCTAGTAGTGCTATCAGCAATAATTGGCGGTGCCGTTTTAGTGTGGTTTCTCCTAACTAAATGCTTTCTAGAGCGCGAAGGATATCACCGCGTGAACCCTGTGACAAAATTAGTCTCAGAGAAACACGAAAGTATTAGAGCTTCTGATGATGTGATTCTTTTTGGTGATTCAAGGGTAGACCAGTGGTGCAATTTGCCTTTCAGTGCGACCAGCAAGATTGGAATCGGAGGGGCGACGGCTGCAGAACTAGCGTGGGGTCTTGACTCCGTGCTTGAAGGAAAATTTTCCCAGATTGCTTATGTCCAATGTGGTATTAACGATCTTAAGTATCTGGGAGTGATGGAGGGTGATTTCGAGAACTCCGTAAAGCGATGTGTAGGTGATATCCAGAAAATTGCTAAGAGACTTAAAGCACTTGGTGCTGAATCAGTCGTGGTTATAGGAATATTTCCGATCGGCGAAATCCCCATTGTGAGAAAGCCATTTTGGAGTGACGAGATTGATGCAGCGAGGTTGGAAGTAAATAAACTTCTAAGCGAGCAGTCAGGTGAATATGAATACATTGACTGTGATGATGTGCTAAATGATGCTTCATGTTTTAGAGATGAACTTCACTTGAGTCCGATGGGGTATGAACGAGTAAACCGGGTAGTGAGAGCTTCACGTAAGTGAGAACGCACAATATTTTGCTAACACCCAGAAAATGTTTCGTGTTTGGTCTCGAGAATACTAGGGTAGTTCCGGAAGCCTAGTGCAAGTGGAAATGTGACCAAGAGAATACGTTCGTCTGATTCTAAGTTTGAAACACGATATGCTCAGGAAGTCTCAGATCAAAGAATCATTGTTAGTTTTTGCCCACGTCCCGCCCCCGGATCACGGGCAAAGCCGGATGATTGCTCTTATGCTCGATGCGCTAGGAAGGGGAATGTTTCCTCTACCAGTTCATCATGTCGATGCTCGGTATTCAATGGAGCTCAGAGGCGTTGGTGCCTTAAGTCTGAAGAAGCTAAGTTTAATTCTTCGCTACATCATTCAGGCGATTAGGATTAAACGCAAGTTTGGAACTAGAACCTTTTATTATGTTCCGGGACCCGTAAAATGGAGCGCCGTCATCCGGGATTGGATAACATTAGGGGTTCTGAGGAGGTTTTTCCCAACCACAGTCCTCCATTGGCACGCTATAGGGCAAGGTGCTTGGGCTGCAGGGTCAGAAGAAGTCGCTCTACCTGGCCCGAAATGGATGGATAGCGTAGGTAGATCACTCAGTAAGTTGGTACTAAAGAATCCTGACCTTTCGATTTGTGTCGCTACCACTACTCAGGATGACGCGTCGGCTGTCTTCTCTAGAAAGGTGGAAGTTGTTTCTAATGGTATTAAAGATCCATGCCCGGGAGTTGCTGAAGGTATCGCCTCCGGGAGAGTAGCGAGATTTAGGGAAATAGGAGAACGATCTAGTGTAATTCGATTATTGTTCCTCAGTCATGGAACCGAAGAAAAGGGCTTATTTGACGCGCTGGAATGCATTGAAAGTTGGCTCAAAACCGATGAGAAACAACGTTCCATCTCACTGAGTTTAGCGGGCGGAATTTCGCCCGAATGTGAGCTCCGCTTTACCAAAGCCATTCTAAGAATTCGAGAGCGTTTCAGCGACCGCTTTGCACTAGAGGAGCTTGGATTCATTGAGCAACAGGAGAAGGCTGATGCTTTCGGAACTAATGACATCTTCCTCGCGCCGAGTCGATGGGAGAGTTTTGGTATCGGCGTTGTGGAGGCAATGGCCTGGTCAATGCCTATTGTCGCCTCCTTTTCTAAGGGAGTGACCGGAGTTCTCCCAAGCCGCTACCCTTATGGTGCCCCTGTAGCGGACCCAGAAGGGTTGGCCAAAGCTCTCGGTCGCTGTGTTGAAGATCTTAGTACCGAACGCGGTGATCACTGGCCAAGAACCTTGAGAGCGAGATTCGAGAAGAATTTTGGTATCGACCTTTTCAATAAACGGATTTCTGAAGTACTTGTAAATAGCTGCGACCAGGACATAGATCAGAATCGAGTTAAAGCTACCTGTTGATATGAATGGAGGAACCTTCGCTCGTAGTCTCGCGAGACTTGTCGGGACTAGATTAGTTGACCGATCTACAGGAACCTATCTCGGACATGCCATAATCCTTACTTGGAAAGGTAGAGTCTGGGTTATAGGGTACACTGGCTACAAGCCTTTACGTGCAGTCGCAGTGCCATCGCGGAAATTATCGTATTGGCGTCTGGAAATCCGCTTCGAAGGACCTCAAGAGCCGGATTTTCCTCGTCTTGTTAAAAGTGGCGATAGAACTCGAAATAATAATAACGCATGAGTGACGCAAAGATTGCGCTTGTACTTCTAAGTCATGAAAGGGCCGAACGTGTTAACCGAATGGTTGATAGATGGCGAAGTATTACTCGGCCGTATTTGATCGTCGTTGCGTTTGGAGGTGATGCAAGCGAGTTTGAGTCGATTAAAGGTCGAAAAGTTTTCGTGGATGATTCTCGTCTACGAACAACAGACCATCAGCGTGAGCGGCAGAGCTACACTGAAGTACTGCGAAAATCGGTCCAATCTATTGCGGACGACGATTGGGATGCTCTTTATTTGGCTGAGTTTGACATGCTTCCAATAGTTAGCGATCTTTGGAAGAGGTTGGAGCAGCGAGCAGAAGCTGAAAATGCTGATCTATTAGGACACAGGGTTTGGAGGGTTGACGGAACTTTTCATCCTCATTACTCTAACCTAGCAACTGCACCGGAATGGTTTGAGTGGATAAGAACGTTTTCGATAAGAGAGGAATCTGCAGTTGTTCTGAGTTGTATGGGATGTGGACAACGCTGGAGGCGGGAAGCTATTCAAGCGGTTGTCGACATAGGAGAACCCGTCCGTGCCTATTTGGAACTCCATCTTCCGACCGCAGCCCATCATCTTGGCTACCGAGTGCGTGGTTTATCCGACCAAGACCAGTTTGTTAGCAGCGACCAACTTGCGACTAGCGCCATCCCATCAATGAAGCAAAATGGTGCATGGGTTGTCCATCCTGTCAAAGGAGAGTGGGCGTAGCTTGGAGAGCAAAGCAATCCCGCTTTTATCCTTTCTAGATCTTACACTAAGAAGAAAAAGGCTATCGGCCTACTCTAATAAAATCATGGAATTCATTGACCTGAAAGCGCAACAAGCGCGTATTAAGCCTGAAATCGACCGCCGTATCGCAACAGTGCTTGAGCACGGCCGTTATATCATGGGCCCCGAAGTGGGCGAACTCGAGCAACATCTTGCGGAATATGTTGGTGTCGATTACTGTATTTCCGCAGCGAGCGGCACCGATTCCCTGCTTATCGCCCTGATGGCTCTCGGGGTGGGTTACGGGGACGAGGTGATCACCGTTCCTTATACCTGGATTTCAACGGCCGAAGTCATCTCCTTGCTTGGGGCTAAGCCTGTATTTATTGATATCGAAAATGATAGCTGGAACATGGATCCTAACCTTTTGGAGGCTGCCATCACAGACAGAACCAAGGCCATCATGCCAGTTGGGATCTATGGCCAGACGGCGGACATGACGGCGATTAATGAAATTGCAGATCGTCATGGGCTTCCGGTTATTGAGGATGGCGCGCAGTCTTTTGGTGCCACTCACCACGGGAAGAAATCATGTGCACTCTCGCTTGTTGGTAGCACCTCATTTTTTCCTAGTAAACCACTCGGAGGATACGGTGATGGGGGTGCTCTATTCACGAACGACGAGGAACTTGCGAAGAAGATGGGACAGATCCGTCTTCACGGTCAGGAGAAGAAACATCACCATCCTATTCTTGGCCTCAACGGTCGACTCGATACTCTCCAGGCTGCCATCATATTACCAAAGCTTGGAATTTTTGATGATGAGATTAAAAAACGGCAACGGGTTGCGAAACGATATATCGATACTTTGAGCAATTCATCTCAAGAAGTCACCGTTCCTTGTGTAACCGAAGGTAACACCTCGGTGTGGGCGCAATTCACTATTCTTTCTCCTGATCGTGATGCTTTTGCCGCCCGTCTTGGAGAGAGAAATATACCAACCGTGAGCTACTACTCCGTGCCACTACATCTCCAACCCGTCTTCGCAGGTTTAGGTTACAAACTTGGAGATTTTCCTGTGTCGGAACTGGTGGCCAAGCAAGGACTATCCCTGCCTATGAATCCCTACCTTAGCGAAACAGAGATCGACCAGGTCTGCGACTCCCTCACGTAAGAGTTAAACTCTTCCGCCGAACCCTTTGCCAAACAATTTCATGGTAGCGAAAATCCATCCTAGCGCCATTGTCGACGATGACGTTACCCTAGGAAGTGGTACCTGCATCTGGCATTTTTCCCATATCTGCAGCGGTGCCCGAATCGGAGAGAATTGTAGTTTTGGCCAGAACACTATGGTCGCCAACAACGTCACCGTCGGAAACAACGTTAAAGTTCAAAACAACGTCGCCATCTACACCGGCACCACGGTCGAAGATGATGTTTTTCTCGGTCCGTCCTGCGTCCTCACAAACGTCAGTAACCCACGTTCTCAGGTCAGCCGTCGCAGACTCTACGAAAAGACGCTGATCCGCCGCGGTGCCACGGTTGGAGCAAATGCCACGATCGTCTGCGGCATCACCCTCGGACGCTACTGCTTCATCTCCGCCGGTGCCGTTGTCACGAAGGATGTGCCGGACTACGCTATGATCCTCGGAGTCCCCGGACGACAACGCGGCTGGATGTCACGCCACGGGCATCCTCTCAATGAGCGCAATGCGGGTGGAGAACTCGTTTGTCCCGAGAGCGGCTACCGCTATTTAGAAAAGGAGGGGCGACTCCGTTGTCTGGATCTCGATGAAGAAAGTCCATTGCCACCGAACCTTGCATGCGGGCAGAAGGCCTATCGCGAATTTTAATCTGACATAATTATCAAATGGAATTGATCGAAAAAATCAAAAGCAAGAAAGCTCTCATCGGAATTGTAGGCCTCGGCTATGTAGGGCTTCCACTTGGCCTGGGATTCATCGCTAAAGGCCATCGGGTTCTCGGTCTAGATATTGATTCAAAGAAGACCGCTGCGATTCTTTCAGGTTCGTCCTATATTGAACATATTGATGCCCAACCGATTGCCGATGGCGTAAAGTCAGGTCTTCTTGATGCGACCACCGATTTTGCCCGAGCAGGCGAATGTGATGCGCTGATCCTTTGCGTCCCTACTCCACTCAGTGATCATCATGAGCCTGATTTAAGCTATGTGCTAAATACCCTTGAGTTCCTTCTCCCTTATCTGAGAAGGGATCAAGTAATCTCACTAGAATCAACAACTTACCCGGGAACTACTGATGAGGAGCTCCGGCCGCGTATTGAGAACCTGGGCCTAACTGTAGGTAAGGACATTTTTCTCGTCTATTCGCCAGAACGGGAAGATCCTGGCAATGCCCATTTTTCCTCCGTCAACATCCCAAAGGTTATGGGGGGTTCCACTCCTGCTTGCGCCGAAGTTGGCCTCGCCCTCTACCAGGCAGTAGTTGAGCAGGTAGTCCCTGTATCCTCGACTCAGGTTGCCGAGTTTTCGAAGCTTCTCGAGAATATCTACCGCTCTGTCAACATCGGCTTAGCCAACGAGCTAAAAGTTGCCGCGGACAAAATGGGCATCGATATCTGGGAAGTCATCCAAGCAGCCGCGACGAAGCCATTTGGATTCAAGGCGTTCTACCCAGGTCCAGGTCTAGGTGGGCATTGTATCCCGATTGATCCGTTCTATCTCACATGGAAAGCCCGAGAGTTTGGTGTTCACACACGATTCATTGAACTCTCAGGTGAAATAAATGAAGCGATGCCGGCCTACGTGGTGCAAAAAACAGCACATGCTCTCAATACCCGGCAAAAATCGGTCAATGGTAGCCGAATCCTTATCCTCGGTCTTGCCTACAAAGAAAACGTTGACGACATGCGTGAGTCACCCACGTTTCACCTTATGGACGGACTTGATGAGCTCGGTGCTGAAGTCGACTACCATGATCCTCATATTCCTGAAATCATTCCGACCCGTGAACATGCCAAATGGACTGGTCGAAGATCTATCGAAATTACACCGACTACGCTTGCTTCCTATGATTGTGTGCTTATTTCGACTAACCACTCCCGCGTCGATTTGGTTGAAGTTGTAGCGAACTCGAGCCTGATCGTCGATACCCGGAATGCGATCGCCAGTGCTGGACTGGCTCCTAAGGAAGGTCAGCTTTTCAAAGCTTAATTTTGATAACCACTTTACTATGAGAATTGCCGTAATAGGAGCAGGAGTGTGGGGAAAGAATCTTGTCAAGAATTTGGGTGAACTTGGGGCACTAGCTGCGGTCGCCGACGCCGTTGATTCCAACCGGGAGTCGGTTCAGGAGAAGTATCCCGATTTGCCAGTCTACGAGAGCGGAGAAGAGCTCTTAGGAAAGGAAGAGCTCGATGCAGTTGCTATCGCAACCCCACCGCATACCCACTGCGCCATCGCACTTGCCGCAATGAAAATGGGACTAGATGTATTTGTGGAAAAGCCGATGACACTCGACCCTGCCGAGGCCGAGACGATGGCTGACTACGCTAAGGAGAAAGGACGAATTCTTATGGTGGGACACCTACTTCTCTACCAGCCCGCCATTTCATTCATTAAGGAGTATATCGATAGCGGGAAACTCGGGAGGATCCGCACCTTAACACAGCGCCGTTCAAAACTTGGACGTGTCCGATCCATTGAAAACGTACTTTGGTCATTCGGAGTTCACGATGTCGCGGTTCTCCTCCATCTTGCAGGAGAAGAACCTACTGAAGTCGTTTCGTTTGGGCATTCAGGCATTTCACCAAACATTGAAGATGATTACCACCTGCATCTTAGCTTCCCCTCAGGCATCAAAGCGAATCTTCACAACTCATGGCTCTGGCCAAGGGTCGAGCGGGAACTCATTATTACAGGAGAGAAAGGCATCCTCGTTTTCGATGAGGTCCACTCTCAGGTCATTCTACATAAGAAAACCGTAACTGAAGATCTCGCCCATCACGACCAGGGCAACGAAGTGATCTTTGAGGGGCATGATCAGCCGCTACGCTTGGAGCTCGAACACTTCATTGACTGTTGTTGTACTCGAGATGAGCCCATATCGGGGTCATCAAATGGGGTGGCATGCGTCAACGTTCTATCCCGAGCGACAAAATAGCGGATGGTTTAGACGAATCTTGTTTTTGCTCATCACTTTGGATGAGCAATTGATTTCGAGTTTCGAGTGTTCAGTTCTCTCTACAGCTTGGCCGCGCACCTAGAGGTAAATGAGTGAATTGATACGACGTCTTCTGCGATCTAACTATTGGAATGCGGTAGCAAAACTAGCAGGAGCGACAGGGGTTGCCCAACTTATTGGCTTTGTTACAAGTCTTTTTGTAGCGCGGCTCTATACGCCGGAGATGACCGGGGTTCTTGGTGTTGTTCTTGCAATTGTTGGAATTGTATCGCCACTAGCTGCACTTAGATATGAAATGGCAATCCCTTTAGTAAGGGAGGAGAAAGACGCTAGATATCTCCTAAGAATATGTATAGCGATGGCTGTATTTGTTGCTATCGCAAGTACGTTCTACATTCTCCTATTGTTGTTGAGGCCAGACTTCGCGCCAGCCGACGACCTAGGATCATACGTATGGTTTCTTCCCGTTCTTATTCTAGGGAATGGAATTTTGAATTGTCTGAGGTTCTGGTGCAATCGGGCAGCAGACTTTGCGCTTCTATCTCGAATAAGGATCGGATCTGCCGTTGGAACGGGTCTCACAGTGGTTCCATTTGCATGGATTCTAGGTGGTGATAGCACTTGGTTATTTGTCGGCCAAATCGTTTCATTATCAATTGGAATATTTCTCGTTGTTTCGCACTTTGGCCTATGGAGGCCGTCACTAAAGTTCGAGAAAATAGGAGGCCTCTCCCTATTACGAGAGTATAGGCAGTTCCCCTTTTACAATGCTCCGCTGACTCTCCTGGATCAGTCCGCGGCCCTGTCACCCGCTCTTCTACTCGCAGCTTACTATTCTACAGCCACCACCGGGCAATTCAATCTAGCTATGCTAATTGTGAGGGTGCCCAGTGCCTTAATTGGAGCCGCAGTCGCACAAGTATTCTATTCCCGCGCAGCAGGGTTAAGGGATCAGCCTCAGGCGCTATCCCGTTTGGTCATCACGACCACTGTATTGCTTGTCGCGATTGCCGTTCCGATGATCTTCACGATATGGTTTTTCGGTGTGGACTTGTTCCTGCTAATTTTTAACCGGCAATGGCAACAGGCTGGTGAATTTTCAACAATATTGGTTTGGCCCGCTGCTCTCGCTTTAATCCTATCGCCGACAAGTATGCTTCCGTCTCTATTGAATTTGCAGCATCGCCAGTTAATGGTTGTGGGAAGTTCTTCGTTGCTACGCGTTGTCGTTCTGTGGATTGCATGTTTTTCGGTCAACGTGCATGAAGCGCTCTTTTGGTTCGCGATCACGGAAAGTATCGGACGTCTGGTTTATGCTGGATGGATCGCTCACGAGATGAGGTCTCGCCGGATCCCTTGCTAGGGAGTCTATAGATACTATTTTGAGGATGTATATAATTTCACTTTCACCTGTTCGATCAGATCCGAGGGTTCTGCGTCAAATTGAAAAACTGCAAGAAGTTTGCAATGTAAGAGTAGCTGGTTTTGGGGCAAATCCTGAGGTTTCTAGAAAGCGATTTCAGCATAGTTGGCTTTCTTTAGGCAGTTTCCCGCCTAAGCGTACGATTGGATTTGTATTCTATAGACTTTCGTGTCTTCTAGCAGGGATAGTCTATCCTTACGCGCACTGGCTTCTTTTTCGGATGACTGCCGCCTATAGAAACTGCATGAGTGATCTTAAACTCCACAGCCCTGATTGCATTCTGGCAAATGAGTGCGAAGCGCTGTTCATTGCGGCAGAGTATAAAAGCAAGGTGAATGATAGGGTGAAAATTATTTTTGATGCACACGAATATTACACAGATTCACATCGTTCTATAAAGTCGAGACTTTTGGGTGCCAGGCCTGCGGACGCGCTATTTAGAAATGTTCTTAAGCTCGCCAGCGCAAGAACAACAGTATGTGCTGAATTAGCAACCAGGTACTTTGAAGAGTATGGACATCGGTTCGGCGTTGTGAGAAATATTCCGATTCATTCCAAGCAATGTCTTGCGCTTCCTGATCGAGATTCCAACGACAAATGCGATGGAGTAATTCGATTGATTCATCATGGTGTCGCAAGCAGATCTCGAAGAATAGATGACATGATTCGAATCATCGCAAACACCGATATCCGCTATACTTTGGATCTCATGCTGGTGTCGGATCAACAATACCAGGAAGAATTAAGGAGATTAGCTATGGAAATCGCTCCAGGTAGGATTACCTTTGTTGATCCTGTCAAGACCGTTGAGATTGTTGAAACAATTAGGCGATATGATGGGGGGCTCTTTCTTATACCTCCTTTTTCCTTTAATGCAGAAATGTGCCTTCCAAATAAGCTTTTCGAGTTCATCCATGCTGGACTTGCTGTTTTTATTGGTCCTTCTCCAGCCATGGCCGATCTTGTGAGGAGTCATAGATGTGGTTTCGTGGCGAAAAGCTATGATTTCATGGACATGGTTGATCTATTGAATAGCACTAGTCGTTCCCAGATACAATCGGCACAAGCCATGAGTCAGAAGGCATCAGGTTTGATGTCTGGTGAGAATGAAATGGATAAGGCGCTAGAGTTGTGGTGTTCTGGGGGTTTAAGGATAGTGTCCGATGCGGGCGGGGAATTTACCCGCGGCTGCGGTTGAAGGGATCCCGCTTGTATTGTTGAGGTTCTATTTACCGGTTTGAAATGAATTCTTCAATTGGTGCCGTGCAGAGATTGCGTATAGTAGTAATTTGTGCTGAGTTCGTCCCTTCGTTCTCCTATTTGGAGAATATTCTCTGCCGAACGCTTGATAGGCTTGGACACGACGTGCTTGTGCTCTCTAGCGTTCCCCGAAATTGGAGTGGTGACCTATCCACCGCAGATGCAGAGCTTCCTTTTGAGGTTTATCGGAGTTCATGGATCATTAAGTTCAAGAATACGTTTCTTGAATTTGGCTCGGGTTTCTCTCGTAGAATCAAATTACATGATCCAGATATTGTCTTTCTGCTCGCGCCTCTGAGTGGAATTGGGATGTCGGCGCTACCGAGTATTCCGACCAGAAGTAAGGTTATTTCGGCGTTTAGTGATTTGCCTTGCCACCGGGGTAAATGGAGTATGTCAACTCTGATCAAGAGTAGGTGGGTTCCTGCGATCGTCCGGCGTTCTTCTCTGGTGATGGCTATCACAAAGGAAACTCGCGTATTGCTGGAAGGTTGGGTCAGTGAAGAGGAGAGGCGCAAAATTCAGATGACTGGGCTCCTGCTGGATTTTTCTCGGCTGCCAGGTTCCCAAGATCTTCCATCACAGGTGGAAGAACTCTTAGAAAAGACTGCTTCAATTTGCTCTGTGATAACTAGGGTGCGCCCAGAGAAGAATCTTAAAGAATTCTTTGGAGTGATTTGTAAGTTCTTGGAGAGCCATCCAGAGATGGGCTTTGTTATGGCGGGAGTTGGAGATGATGCCGCTTCGACTGATTTGTTGGAAGCAATCCGTAGTTCATCTGTATCAGACAGGTGTGTGACTCTTCCGCTTTTAAGTGAGTTGGAAATTCGCGCCGTATTTGAGAAATCAAGATTCTCTCTCTGGAATTCCGTGTCGGTGGGAATCTACCATTCATTGGTGAGCGGTTGTCCCGCATTACTTTGGAACGGGCAAGTTTCTGAACATCTGATCAAGGACGGTGTTAATGGTCTTTGGTTTGGGTCGATCGATGAAGTTGAAGAGGCCATGGAGGTTGCCTATTCACACCCTTGGAACATAGATGAGGTGAAGCGCTCAGTGGGGCATGCGGATTCTGACAAGCTTGTTCCTGCGCTTCTCGATGCTGTGTTGAAATCTAGCGATGGAACTGATGAAAGGCTCGCGTCCAATTCGTTTTCCTAATGAAGGAGTGATTTGACTGTTGTTTCCGGAATGCTAAGATTCTTCACGAATGCGAGGCTCTGGGATTGACCTATGTGAGGTCCTAGTCTAAAGAAAATTGCTTACAGTCAATGGGTAAGTCCGTAGCCGGACCCTTGTAAACAAAGTTTTTTCTTATGGTTTTTAGAATAATCCAAGTTGTTATGGTGGCGTTGGTTGGCGTCGTGATGATGTCAGCCATTCTGACAGGCGGAGGTAATGTTATCGGTCAGACAGCGCTATATGGTATGATAGTGGTATTTTTTGTTGGTCTGATGTCTCCAAAGGGCGGGGTGCTGCTGATGATTATTCTCGCTGGGTATAGTGATATGCTAAAGCGATTGATGGTTCTCGAGACAAATATTTCGATGTTTGACCTCACCTACGTCCTCGGTATGGCACCTATGGCCCTGGCTGGTACGGTGGTGGCTTGTGTTGTTCAGAAGATCTTCTCGGGAAAAATCGAGAAACGAGATGTTGTGACATTTGGCGTTGCTACGGTGTTTCTAGTGATTGGAGCAGCGTTGGGTCTCAAAAGTGGAGGGGGTATGCGCGCACTGCGGTTGGTGGCTGACTACGGTGCTTTTTCTTATTTGATCTTTGTCTTGCCGATCCTCTATCCAACTCGAGATGAAATTCTTAAATTAGTAAAGACAACGATCCTTATCTTTGTGCCTGTTGCGCTTTACGGAATTTGGCAACGGACTTTTGGTTTGGCAGATTTTGAACATGCCTATTTGTTGACTGGGCTTTCTAGCGAATCTCGGCAATTGCTGGATTTGGAAGTCAGACCGTTTTCAACATTGAATGCAGCTACGTCGCTGACTATGGTGACAGCATCTGCGGTAATTCTCATACTCTGTCTGCGGCGAGAAAGGAAGATCAGCCCGCTGCTGTCTTTTACCCTTGTTGTAGTCTTCGCAATGTCCTGTTTTATGACCTTTACTCGTGTTGGTTGGGCCGTTCTTTTTGCCAGTCTCTGTTTGATACCGGTGCTTCGTTATAAATCGACGACCTTTTTGATGTATGTTGGGGGTATAGGATCATTCATTCTTGTGGTTCTTAATGCAGACTTAATTATTGATAATCTTCCTCACTGGCAGAATAAACTCTATGGTAAGACAGAGGTGTCAGCTGGCGAAGGTCAAGGTCTTAGAATTATGACGCTTTCAGATCGGTTCATTGGGTTTGAGAATATGAAGAGGCCGGAAAACTGGACCCCTTTTGGAATCAAGGAGGAGGGAGCCCGAATCTATGGATTGAGCGATCGCTATTCCACTACCTTTTCTCACGATGCGATTTCGGGCTTCCTATTCAAATTTGGTTACGTGCCGTTGGCGTGCGGGATTCTTATGGGATTGTTTTTCTTAGCCAGCCTTCACCGTGCGATTTTCAAGCTTCCTTTCGATCAGCAACGTTTTTGTCAACTGGCGCTTGCCGGGATCTTTGGGATGCTTTGCTCTCTGGCGACTGGTGGCACCGTATTTCAGTTCCCTGCAAATATCTTTTTCTGGTTTCTGTTTGCGATGGTCTTGATCACCATTGGAGAGAAACCACGCCCCGTGGAGGAAGGCGGGAAAGAGGAGAAGGAGGCAGTGTTTGGCCGCCTGAAGCCCGCCGGTGCATTTCGACCCTAATTCCCCGGCTTATTTTGTGATGGGGAATTGCCGATTATTGGTGAAGTGTGGTTTGTAGTCGCAGCGGATCAAGGTACCTGAAAAGATTAGCTCGCTCCCCCCGAGCTTTTAGGGTCTTGATTCGCCGTGCAAACCGTTTGAATTGATGCCAATAGGAAAGAAAGAAGCCTTCTCAATCCAGCTGATGCAGCTGGTCGATGCCGCCTTGGTGTGGGCAGCTTTCTGGCTTGCGGACGCCTTTCGCGCGCCGGTGCGGGAGTTGCTCGGCCAAACGGCGACCGATGCGGCGGGTTTGGCGGAGATGACTTGGGTGCTTTACCTTGCGGTTCCGTTCACGCCCTTGGTGCTGGAGTTTCTCGGCTTTTACCGCAGGCCAAGGTCCAAGCACTTTTTCCAAGCGGTGACGCAGCTGATCCGCGCCTTGATGGTGATGGTGCTGCTGATTGGGCTGTTGGCGATTTTCGCGAAGCTCGGAGAGGCGAGTCGTCTGGTGCTGGGGATTGGTGGGCTGTGGATCTTTGTGCTCCTGCTGATTCGCGACCGGATGCTGCATGCGCATCTTCTGAAGCGGGGGGTCCGCGAGGACCTCAAGGAGCGGGTGCTGATGGCGGGATCGGACGAGGAAATCGACGAATTCCTCGATGAACTCGAACCCGAAATTCGGGAGTCGTTTTCCGTGAAGGGCCGCTTCGATGTCGCGGAAGGAAAGGTCGATGAGCTCTATGCGATCCTGAAGAAGGCCTCGATCGAGCGGGTCATCTTTACGGCAGGGGAAACGGGCTTCGCCAAGGTCGCGAAATGCGTCGAGGCCTGCGAGTTGCAAGGAGTAGAGGCGTGGATTGCGGCCTCCTTTATGCGTACCCAAGTCGCGCGTCCGACTTTCGATCTGATGGGCGACCGGCCGATGCTGGTGCTGCGCTCGACGCCCGAACTCTCCTGGGAGCTGGCGATGAAAGCGGTCTTCGATCGTCTGGTGGGTGTGCTGATCATCATGCTGACTCTGCCGCTGTGGATTTTTGCCTGGGTGGGGATCAAGCTTTCGAGTCCTGGTGCTCCGGTGATGTTCAGTCAGAAGCGAGCAGGCCGCTACGGTCAGCCATTCCAGATGTGGAAGTTCCGCACCATGGTCCCCAATGCGGAGGCGCTTTTGGAGAAGATCAAGAAAGAGCATGGCAATCAGATGGATGGCCCGGTTTTCAAGCTGGATCGTGACCCTCGGATCTTCCGCTTTGGCGCGCTGCTGAGAAAGCTCAGTATCGATGAACTGCCACAGCTTATCAATGTGGTTCGGGGTGAGATGAGCCTGGTCGGCCCGCGACCCTTGCCGCTCTACGAGGTTGAGGCATTCAGGAAGTCGGCGCACCGTCGCCGTTTGAGCGTCAAGCCCGGGATCACCTGCATCTGGCAGGCCGGTGGGCGGAACACGATCACCAGCTTCGATGAGTGGGTGGAAATGGACCTCACCTACATCGACAATTGGTCGTTCTGGCTGGATATGAAGATCCTGCTTAAAACCGTCCCTGCGGTGCTGTTTGGGTGGGGGGCGAAGTAGCCGGGTGAACCAGGTTTCCTGCATTCCAGCTTGATGATGAAGCGAGCATCAATGGTATTACTGGTTGTCGCCCTTTTGTTGGCGCTGCTCTTCGGGGGGAATTCCATTTCGTGGGGCTGGACTCCCGCACTGGCTGTGTTGGGCGCCGCGGTTCTGGCGAGTGCGGGAGACCGCAGAAGCCGCGGGCGCCTGCTCGATTGGCTGCCGTTGCTTCTAGCGTCCTCGTGGATCCTTTACCGCTGTGCGATTTCTCCCGTGCAGGAGCTCGCGCGAGCCGACGCTCTGCTGGTCTTGGCGTTGATGGCGACAGCGTGGTTGGTAGCTGGCATCGAAAGGGGCGGTGCTGCTCTCCGCTGTCTCTACGACGGTCTGGTCCTGGCGGTGGTGGCCAACGCGATCGTGGCCTTTTTCCAATGGCAGGATCCTGAATTCAGTTGGCCCTATGATTCACGGCCAACGGAGTCGCTCTCAGGGCTCTTCAGTCACTACAATTACTTTTCCAACTTCCTGGTAGGGGCAGCTGGCTTGCTCGCAGGCCGTCTGATTTTTGGTCAGGACGCGTGGTGGCGAAAGGCTCTCCAAGCCTTTGCCGTCCTGCTGGTTCTTGCGCTTGTTCCTTTGTCCGGTTCTCGAGGGGGGACACTGGCTCTTTGCTTTGTTGGGCTCCTCCTAATGATTTGCGCGGTGGCGGTTTTATTCCGTCGGCGGAGTCGTTGGTTCGGGCTGGCGGCGGCCTCCTTTCCCGTCGTTCTGGTGATCGGAGGCGGGTTGGGTTGGGCGGTGCTGAACGGAATCCAATCTCAGCGAAAATCGAGTGAGGGGCTGATCAGTCTGGTCGATGGAAGTGACCGACTTGGATGGATCGAACTGGGCTTGGCCACCAGCAAAGACCATTTCCTTGTCGGCGGTGGAAGCCGCTCGTATTCGTGGGAGCGGAACGCGAAGTGGGATCAGGCCGAGTTTGGCTGGAACAGGGAAAATGAACCGTTCGTTCACAACGAAGCCCTTCAGGCGATTACCGACTATGGGATTGTGGGTTTGGCTCTCATTGTCGGAGCGCTTGGCTTGCTGGTCTGGCGATGTGTCGAAGGACTGGTGGTGGGGACTGCCGAGAGGGATAAGAATCGGGAGGATGATGCGGTTCTCGCGGGCGTGCTAAGCGCGTGTGGCGCGATCGTCCTCCAATCCAACCTTAGCTACGTGTTCCACATGCTGCCATCCGTGCTGCTTCTGGGGCTATGTTTGGGGCTGACGGTGCCACGCCGAGAATCCGAGATTCGGGCCTTTTGGCGTGCCTGGCCGGTTGGGGTGCTTCTTGCGGCTCCGCTCATGTGGTTTGGTATCAGGGGAAGCGTGGCACTCAAGAGCCTTTGGCCAGTTCTCTACGACACTCGAGGTTCGGAGCAGCTCTCGCGAGAGCAGATGAGCGAGCGCTACGAGACGGCGAGGAAGTATTGGCCCGGCTATCGTGTGGCGGAATTGGAGGGGCATTTCTACCTCGGGCTCGCCGGCAAGGCAGAAGGACTCGTGGCCGATGAATGGAGAGATCGCGCGATTGAGTCTTACCGTGCCGCAGCCAAGGAGCATCCCTACAACGCCGTTGTCTCTGTAAATCTGGGCAACGCGCTATCGACAAGTGGGCGTTATGATGAGGCGACGCGGGAGTTCGAGCGGACGATCAAACTGCAAGGTAAACTGGAGGCCATGTGTAAAGGGCGTTTTTACATGGCCCAAAACATCCATCGAGAATGGTATGGTCGGTGGACAAAGGAACGACGTGCGTCTGAAGCCCTACACGAATTTTTACGGGCTCAGCGACTTTTGGAAGAGGCTAAAGAATTTGTGATGCCGGGGATTTGGTGGCGTGATTGCCTTGAGTTTGAAAAGGATCTCGATCAATCCATCGAATTCCTCGAGGGCGCGGGGATCACGCCGCAGGCGCCGGAGCCCCGCTAGCTAATCCCGCCCCAGCCATAAGAATCACGAGCGGATTCTTTCCCAGTCGATGTTGCGTTCCGCGAGTTCCTTGGCGAGCTCGCGGATTTTTTTGTCCGCCATTTCAAGGTCCGGCGGGTCGCCGTAGCCGCGCTCCTCCTGGTCGACGAACTGCATGGTGATCGAGACAAAGGCCCAGCGCTGCGCTTCCCCTTTGAGAACGCGGTCTCTGATGTCGATGATGGTGCGTTCATTGTGATTGCTCGTCACCCGGTCGTGGCCGACGAAGAAGTAGCAGTTCAGGTTATCGATCGAACGGAACTGCTTGTTCCCCTCGGGCCCGAATTCGCCGCTCAGCTTGGTGGCGAGGAAGGTCAGGGGGACTTTTTCGCCGTTCGATAGGGTGATCTCGGATTGCGAGCTGCTCTGGATGCGGTGGCCCTGGGCTTCGAGGCAGCGCTCGGGGCGGTGGATCGAGTTGGCGAGGTCGTGGCCGGAGAGGACGATCGAGACGTCGAGCCGGTCGTAGGGCACCTCGCCGGTGATCGCCGATTGCTCTTCGGTGCGCGGCATCCCGCAGGCGGCCTTCGAGAATTTGGTGTCGGCTTCCAGGATCCTCAGCTCGGCTTCGGAGGGCGGGTAGCTGCTGGTGAGGATGCTGCCGATGCGCTCGGGAATGGTGGTATCCAGCGCGGAATCCACCTGCTCGAATGGCGGCAGGACGTAAATCGTGGACATGCCAAGCCCGAGGACGGCCGTCAGAATGATCGCTTGCTTCATGACTTCAGTGCTTCAGTTGGCGGGGCTTTGGCTGACGACGACGGTTTTTCTCGTTCGCAGTTTGCGGAGCTTGGGCATGCCGCCCTCGAGCAGGGAGTGGGTCATGAGAAGCAGGATGAGGGAGATCGGATAGAAGATCAGCAGGCCGGACCAGTCGTGCCAGGAGTTGCGCGCAAAGTCCGGGTCCCCGTACTCGGCGATCACGAAGATCGAGGTCAGGCGGAGCATGTTGCCCAGGATGGCCAGCGGGATGGCGGAAAAGCACAGCAGCGCCTTTTTCCACAAAGCCATCTTGGCGAGATAGGCCCAGACGGAGGAAATCAGGATCAGCGCCATCAGCGAGCGAATCCCGCCGCAGCCTTCATCGATCTCGAGAGGCTCCCAGTTCGAGTTGGTGGAGTAGAGTTTGACGCCGCGGATCTCGATAT
This sequence comes from Haloferula chungangensis, assembly GCF_042664875.1. Taxonomy (NCBI): domain Bacteria; kingdom Pseudomonadati; phylum Verrucomicrobiota; class Verrucomicrobiia; order Verrucomicrobiales; family Verrucomicrobiaceae; genus Haloferula; species Haloferula chungangensis. The sequence continues at coordinate 173,560 of NZ_JBHTBS010000006.1, forward strand.
CCACGCCGAACCAGCTGCAGCCGACCTGGGCGAGCTCGGTGGAAAGCAGCTGCAGCTTGGTGGTCGCCAGCTGGATCTGGGGAAGGGGGATGGCCATCAGGAAGATGAACATCGGGAAAAGCGTCAGCCGCGCGACTTGCCAGCCCCACAGGTACCAGGCGGATCCCCAGAGAATGAAGGGCAGCCCGCCAATCGCGATGCGCGGCTGGCCGGTGCGGTGGGCGAGGATGAAAAAGAACACCCCGAGGATCGCGACGGGCAGGCCACGCCAGTCAGCCCGGCTGGCGACTTCGCGAAGCTTTTTCCACTGCCAGGCGATCAGGCCGACCGAGACCAGCGGGACCATGAAGCCGTGCTCCATGCGGGTTTCCGCATTCCAGGCGGACTCCAGCCAGACCAGCGGACTTTGCTTCTGCCCGGGGCCGAATCCTTTCACCACGAAGTAGAAAATGGCGACAATCAGCCCCGCGATGGCGACTACGGGCCAGCTCAGGGATTCTTTTGGCGACGTAGCGTGTTGTTTTGGAGGGCTTTCCATCTTTCCTGTGGATGCAGGGTTGCCGATCCCATGCGGGCTGTCAACAATCCCGCCCGTCGCTCACCCGTCTCCTTAATGAAGCTGATCAGTGGAACCGCTCACAGGGCGCTCGCAGAGCGCATCGCCGAAGAAATAGGAACCCGCCTTGCCGATGTCAGCGTGACGTCGTTCCCGGACGGCGAGACCTTTGTCAAAATCAACGAAAACATCCGGGGAGAGGATGTCTTCATCGTCCAGCCGAGCTGCCCGCCGACGAACCACAACATCATGGAGCTGCTGATCATGGTGGATGCGGCCCGCCGCGCCTCCGCCGAGCGAATCACCGCCGTGATGCCCTTTTTTGGCTACGCCCGCCAGGACCGCAAGGACCAGCCACGCGTCCCCATCACCGCCAAACTGGTCGCCAACCTGCTGACCTCAGCCGGCGTCGGCCGCGTGCTGACGATGGATCTGCACGCTCCTCAGATCCAGGGCTTCTTCGATATCCCAGTGGACCACCTTTACGCCAAGCCGGCGCTGATCGGCTACATCCGCGATAAAGTCGGCGACCCCTCGCAGCTCACCGTCGTCTCGCCCGATGTCGGCGGCACCAAGCTCGCCCGCGCCTACTCCGATGCCCTCGGCGCGGAGCTCGCCATCGTCGCCAAGCACCGCGTCAGCGCCACCCAGGTGGAGGCGATGAATGTGATCGGCGAGGTCGACGGCCGTGACGTGATCCTCGTCGATGACATGACCGAGACCGCCGGCACGCTCTGTGCGGCCGCGGAGATCCTCCAGGCGCGCGGAGCCAAACGGATTTTCGCCGGGGTTTCGCACGCAGTGCTCGATACGATGGGCCGCGAGCGGATCAAGAAGTCGGCGATCGAGGAAGTGATCACGACCGACTCCGTGCCTCAGGCGAGTGGGGAAAAAGTCCACGTCTGCGGCATCGCGCCCCTCCTGGCGGAGGCGATCCGGCGGATTGCCGGCGGCCAGTCGGTGACCTCGCTCTTCGAGGTCTGAGAAATGGCGCGCGCTGTCGGCCATTCCGGACGGGCCGTCCATGTCGTGGATCTACGTGGATTTTTCTCGATGGATGGCGGCCGATATGGCATGAATCGCGCCCCTTCTTGTCTCGTTTTACCGCCATGATCATTTCTCATCCCCCTGGAAACGTTTGCGCTGATTGTGGCAGCGGACTTGCTGGGGCTTTCGAGGCGAGCGGTGATCCGATGATTCCGGGACCTTCTAACACCTTCCATTGCCTCTCTCCTGGCGCCGCGCTGGTGGCGGGGGAGAGACGCAAAAACTCCCCGTCCTGAGCGACGCTGGAGCCCATGAAAATCACCCAAGGATTGAAAATGAAAGCTTCGCAACATCCCCTGAAACCGTCGGAGTCCCCCGAGTTTGTCCTCCCCTTGCTGGGCCTGATCGCAGGTCTGATGATGCCCGCGACCTTGATCGCCCAGGCCGTCCCGCAGATCGACCCGGATACCGGACTCTTCACCCAAGCGAGCCCGGAGGAGGAGGAAGAGGAGAAGGATGAGCCGCTCGACGCCGAGGCGAAAATGCAGGAGCTCGAGGACCGCGCCAACGCCTTTGGCGAAGATCAGACGGAGGAGGCGGAAAAAGCCGCCGATGAAGCCGCGGTCGACCCGCTTAATCCTGATCCGCTCGATCCGGACGCCCCGATGGCCGAAGAAGCGCCGGGAATCCAGAGAGTCTCCGGCGTTCCGGCCGACGGCGACCCGCTGCCGCCGCTTGAGCCTGTCGGGCCGATGGATCCGCTCGATCCGCTGGCCCCGCTTGATCCCCTCGATCCACTAGCGCCACTGCCGCCAGCGGAAATGGGTCCCGATGGCGTTGACCCGCTGTTTCCCTATGGCGCACCGGCCGGGGATTTCGAGGAAGACCTGGAGGCCGATGAAGAGAGCTCCGGCAGAGTTGCTGGCTTTGAAGGTCAGGGGTATCAGCCGGCCGGCGCGATTGCCGCCCCGGTGCCCGCGGCCCCTACGGGCTTTAGTCCGTATCCTGTCGCGGTGATTCCCGGCACCGGTGAAATGCTTCCGGGGCTTGAGTTCGGGGTCAATTTGTCCGCCACCTATGATTCGAACGTGCAGCGAAACTCCGGGACTTTTCTAGGAGGTGACGAGGACGACTTCATTCTCAGCACCGGCGTGGTGGCAAGTTATCGCAGTCCCGGGGAGACGTTTTGGTACTCCATCGGAGGCAACCTCGGCTACTCCCTGTATTTCAACAATAGTTCTTACAGTGGGATTTATTACGGGCTCAACGCGGCCTCGGGCTATCAGGGAGCCAAACTCACCGTGAATGCGAGGCTGGGACTCTCTTTTGGTAGTGGAGGGAACCGCTACAACAGCTCATTTGTCGATCAGCTGCGTCTTGGTATTGGGGTTAATGCGAACTATCGGATCAGCGCCAAGACCTCGATCGATGCCAGTATCTCAACCAGTCTCCAGAATTCGGACGGTCCCAACACCTCGGACATCGGATCGATCAATACCTCCGTGGGGGGGCGCTGGCAGTACTCGCCGCTACTCAGCTGGGGTGCGGGGCTGTCGTACACCGTCGATGGCGGCGATGGGGCCAGGCAGTCGGACCGTCAATCCTTCGGTCCCTACGTCACCGCCAACTACAGTGTGAGCAATAAGGTCTCGCTCAATGCCAATTTGGGCGTGGGTGTGGAATCCTACGGTGGTCAAGGGGACACGGAGATGGACTACAATTTCAGCTTAGGCGCGAGTTACCGTGTCTCGGACCTCTCGAGCATGGACCTCTCGATCAACGGAGGGACCTATGCGGATGGTTCCGGATTGGGCAACTACCGCGATACCATCGGGATGAGGTTCGGCTACAATCGCACGATCGGACGCAATGCGCTTGCTCTCGGGATCGGCTGGGAAACCAGCGAACGCTTCAATCCCAATGCGGCGATTGTGGGAGCGGCTGAGGATGAGGACTACCTGACTCTGGATGCCTCGCTCTCCCGGCCCATCCCTCTGATTCGCGGCAATGGTTCCATCTACTGCCGCTGGGAAGATCAGAATGGGGGCATTGCGTCTACCTACGACAGCTTTGTAATGGGTGTCAGCCTCTCTACCGCCTTTTAAGTGTCAGCCTCTCCTTGCTTGAAGGCCTGTCTGACGCCAATGTAGTGCGACTCAAGCCTTGCTAATCCACGAGATATGAGCCATTGGATCCCCTGATTTCGCCATGATTGCCCCCACTATCCTCAAACGCCTCTGGAGCCTCTTGCTGGCTTCAACTTTCCTCATTTTGTCCTCCTGCGCGGAGGATGAATCTACTGCCGCCGGTCCGAAGCTGAAAATCGGCGATAGCATCAGCATGGCTGTTTACAAGCAGTCCGATCTCACCACATCGGCGACCATTTCCAAATCGGGTGAAGTGTCCTTCCCCCTGATTAAAAACGTTAAGCTGGAGGGTCTCAGCGTGGTGGAGGCGACAGAGAAAATCCGCAGCCTGTATGCGGAGAAATATCTAGTGGATCCGAGCGTGACGCTTGAGGTCACGAACTACAGCAGCGAGCGGATTACCGTTACCGGGGCCGTTCGTGGGCCTGGTCAATTTGACATCCCGGGCACCGGAAAATATGGCCTCACGGCAGCCATCGCGGCGGCCGGTGGTCTTGATGCTCGGGCCGACCGGGATCGGATCGTCATCTATCGTGCCAGCGGTAGGCAGGAGACCTATTCGGAAGATGTGCTCAGCACCGATCGCCACATTCCCTTGGGATCGGGTGATCGGGTCGTGGTGATGGAAAGCCCTTTCCTGAACAAGAGGGTTTCCGTCTTGGGCAAGGTTGGTCGGCCAGGTCCGGTGGCTTTCCCCTTGGATGGCAAGCTGGATATCCTGACCGCGATTGCAGGCGCAGGAGGATTCACACCATTGGCGAATACCAAGAAGGTCAAAATCAACCGTGGCGGACAGATCATCATGATCGATGTCAAGGCGCTGGGTGAAGCCGGGAACAAGCCCTTCTATTTGAAAGAAGGCGACATCGTGAATGTCCCGGAGCGCCTCTTTTGACGAGCGACTGATTCTCCTCCTTTTTTCACCCTCTTAATTTTATGCGATCTCAGGACAAGAGTGACCTCTTGGAAGAATATTCGGACGACGACAGCTACTCGGCATCAAGCCGAGCGGCCGGCGGTGGCAGCGGACAGATCAAGCGCCTCGTCATGGCGCTCCTCGGGCGCTGGTACTGGATCGTGCTCTGCATGCTGATTGGTTGGGGCTGGGCGGTCTACGCCCTGGATAAGACTCCCAATCGCTACACCGCCACCACGACCCTGCTGATGAAGGTGCAGGTGGATCAGGTGCTGTCACGTGATCAGATTGCCGATATCCCCCTGGAAAGTATGGAGGCCATGAATACCACCATGGCCCAGATCAGCTCGCTCGACATGCTGGAGCGCGTTGCCGCACGACAGGACGTGCGTGAGTTGCCGGGTTTGGTGCCTCTGCCGGTCGACTGGCGCCCGGAGTGGCTGCAGGAGAAAATGGGGGTTGAGCCTCCCGTTGCCGGTCCTCCTCCGCAGGCGGCGAACTTGGCCAAAATGATCAGAGGCTGGCTGAGCCTTTCCGTGCGACCGGTCACCCGTCTGCTTGATATCAGGATCGACCATCCGACGCCGGAGGTCGCGAAAGCCGTGGCGGATGCGATTGCCAGCGAGTATTTGGCCGAGCTGCGCAGTGATGCAGCGATGAATCGTTCCTGGGTTATCGAGCTGCTCTCCGAGGAAGCCGAAGACGCCCGTGAGTTATTGGAAGAGGCGACGGGTTCGCTGGTAACCTACAATCAAGCTTTGGAGAGCAAGACATCCCTCGACGCCCATGAGGCGATCGTCGCCCAGCTTGAGCAAACCTACCTGCCGGCCCACCCCAAAATGATGGGTGCTCTCGCCGAACTGAAGCGCTTGCAGGATCATTTCATCAAGGACTTTGAAATCGCCCGCAAGGCACCCTCGGAGGCTGCCTATTGGGAAGAAAAGGCGGATTTTCTGCCGAATTTTGAGCAGGACCCCGAAGGCTATCTGAGAACGGGTCGCGCACTCCTGATGTCGAGAGTCGGGATCCTCAATAAGGAGATTTCGAATCGTACCAGTTTGTATTCCGGCATGCTGAAGCGCATCGAGGAATCCCGCGTCAACGGAGAAGGCGGCGAGCTCAGTGCGGAAATCGAGAACCTCGCACGGACTCCTGTCTTTCCAAGTTCCCCGGTTCCCAAATCCTTCTATACCAAGGGTCTTGGTGGCGGATTTGCCGCCGGTCTGGCGATCGCCTTCGTGCTCGTCCGCCTCGACTCGAAGTTCCAAACCGTCGCCCAGCTCGAAGGCACCACCGGCATCGCTACTCTGGCCGCGATTTCCGATATCAACGTCGCGCATCTCGCCAAAGCCGAGAAGCTCTACTACTCGAAGCATCCCGACGACTCCCCGGAACCCTACATCGATTGGGATCCCCACCTCGTCTTCCGCCCAGGCACCTCGAGCACCAGCTACGCCGAGATGTACCGCGTGCTGCGTGCCTCCGTCAGCCTGCTCGGCGATGAAACAAAGCGCAAGATCACCATGTTCAGCAGTGCGCTGCCGGGGGAGGGCAAGACCTCGACCTCGGTCAACTTTGCCCTGGCCGCCGCCGGCCAGCGCAAAAAGACCCTGCTCATCGATTTGGACTTGAGAAAGCCCTCGATCCACAAGGCTTTTGGCATCCCGCGCATTCCAGAAAGCGGCGGGATCTCCGATTGTTTGGCAGGCGATGCGCACATCAATGATGTGATCATCAGGGATTGCCCGGAAAAGAACCTCCACATTGTCGTTTCCGGCAAGCGCGTCGGCCAGCCCGGCGAGTTGCTCAATCGCGACAAACTGAAGATGATCCTCGCCTGGGCGGTGGAGAACTACGACATCGTCGTCCTCGACACGGCCCCCTTGCTTGCCGTGCCGGACTCCCGCGTGATCGCCCCGCTGGTCGACAATTTCTGCCTCATCGTACGCGCCAACTACGTGCCGAAGGGTGCCGTGCGCCGCGTTCTCGAAGTGCTCGAGGACGATGAATCCAAGCTCGACGGCATCGTCTTCAACGGCTTCGTCGAAACCCGCCGGGCGATCGGTGAAAACTACTCCTACGGCTACTACAAGACCTCCCGCTACGGTCGCTCTTACCAGTATGGCTATGGTTCCTACGGCTCCTATGGGGCCTACGGCGCCGACGACGAAGACGAGGCGGAGTCCGCCAAGGCCCTCGAAAAGCGCCGCAAGCGCCGCCGCAAGCAGATGAAGGTTTGAGAGACGCCCAGGACTTTGGAGTGCGGTGGCAGAGCGCAGCGGCGACACCGCTTTCCGAGCAACCCCATGAGCCCTCGCTCGAAAAGAAAACTCGAACCACCCTCCCGCTCCACAAATTAGTTTAATTGGTTCGGAACTTCTTGAACTAACGGCGCGAAACTGATTGTTTTTCGCCGTGCCCCCCACACCCCTCAGCTCCCGTGATCAGGAAGTCGTCGATGCCATGGCGGTGTACTTCAGCCGCATGGGAGCGACCGCTGGCTTGCCGAAATCGGCGGCCCTCATTTACCACGCTCTGTTCGTGTCCGAACAGCCCTTGAGCTTCGGCCAAGTCATGGAGCAGGGTGGGCTCAGCAAGGCCACCGCTTCCACAGGCCTCAAACTGCTTGAAAGGATCGGCGCCGCGCATCGCGTGGAAATGCCCACCGAGCGAGGCACCTACTACCGCCCCGAACTCTCGGTGCGACGCCTGATTGCCGGATTTTTCGAAAACACCCTCCAGCCGGGACTCCAGTCTGGCAGTGAGATTCTCGAGGGAATGAATGGAACCGATGGCCTCTCCGAGCACCTCGAAAGCCGGGTGAAGAGTTTGAAACATTGGCATGCTATGAGCGAGGACCTGCTTCCCGTATTGAAGGCCCTCGAGCCCTGAAATGTTAGAGTCTGCGGAAGGTCCGCGACGCCCCTGAGATTACCAAACATGGTAAGATCGGCAAAAACACCTGAGACCACGAAAGAAGGTTTTTCCGCAAACGCGGATCACGACCAAGGGCGGTAGCGTGCGAAGAGGAAAGTCTGAATAGCCGAAACCCCGAAACCCCGAGCCAAGTCATGTGGGGCGCAGCCCTTTACGCGACGCGACGCGACTCACTGCTCACTGCTCACTGCTCACTGCTCACTGCTCACTCGGCACTTCTCACTCGGCACTCGGCACTCGGCACTCGGCACTCGGCACTCGGCACTCGGCACTCACACCAACTTCCAAATATTATGCGACTACTAGTAACTGGCTCATCTGGTCTTATCGGTTCTGAAGTATGCGTTCACTTCGCGTCTTTAGGATGGGAAATTCATGGCGTTGATAACAATCAGCGCGCGGTATTCTTCGGCCCTCAGGGTGATACTCGATGGAATCAAGGACGTCTTGCCGAGTCTCTCGGTGAGAAGTTCGTCCACCACGAAATCGATATCCGCGATCGTGACGGCGTCTTGAAGCTTCTCAAGGACGTCATGCCCGATGCCATCGTCCACACCGCCGCGCAGCCTTCCCACGACCGCGCCGCCGCCATTCCATTCGACGACTTTGATACCAACGCCGTCGGCACCTTGAACCTCTTGGAAGCCACCCGTCAGGCCTGCCCGACCTCGCCCTTCGTCCACATGTCGACCAACAAGGTCTACGGCGATCGGCCCAATACCATCGCCCTCAAGGAACTCGAAACCCGTTGGGATTATGATGACGCGGCCTACGAGCATGGGATCAGTGAGGAGTTTTCGATCGATCAGTCAAAACACTCGCTCTTCGGTGCCTCGAAAGTCGCCGCCGATGTGATGGTCCAGGAATACGGTCGCTACTTCCAGTTGCCGACCTGCTGTCTCCGTGGCGGCTGCCTCACCGGCCCGAACCACAGCGGCGTCGAGCTGCACGGCTTCCTCTCCTACCTGGTGAAGTGCAATGTCGAAGGCCGCGAATACAAGGTCTTCGGCTACAAGGGCAAGCAGGTGCGCGACAACATTCACTCACACGATGTCGCCCGCTTCATCGAGGAGTTCATCGCCGCGCCCCGCATCGGAGAAGTTTACAACATCGGTGGCGGAAAGAATAACTCCTGCTCGATTTGGGAAGCCTTCAAGATTGCCGAGCAATTCACCGGCAAGCCTCAGGTTTACCAGTACGTCGATGACAACCGCATCGGCGATCATATTTGCTACTACTCCGACCTCCGCAAGATGCGTGAGCACTACCCCAAGTGGGACATCACCGTAAGCCTCGAAGAGACCATTCGGCAGATTGTTGACGCGAACTTGCGTCGTTCCTAGTTCGAACCTGCGGTGTTTGAACCTTCGGTGTTCTTGGTTCTTGGTTCTTGGTTCGAACCTGCGGTTGTTCCTGGTTCTTGGTTCTTAGTCAGAGGCTTAGGTGCGCCGTGCGCTGTCCAGCCGCATTTCAACAACGAAGACCTTCGGTTGTTCCTGGTTCTTGGTTCTTAGTTAGAGGCTGAGGTGCGCCGTGCGCTGTCCAGCCGCATTTCAACAACGAAGAACCAAGAACCAAGAACACGCCGCCCCGCGGCGTAACCAAGAACTAGGAACAAAGAACTACGAACACCAAAGGTCCGAAGGACCAACAAGGAACCAAGAACCAAGAACTAGGAACCAAGAACACCGAAGGTACTAAGGTTATGAAAATTGAGCGCTTTGAAGAGATCGAAGGTTGGCAGTTGGGCCGTGAGCTAACTCGCTTGGTTTATGATGCGACGCGGCAGGGTCCGTTCTCAAGAGACTTCGGCTTAAAAGATCAAATTCAGCGTGCTTCATGCTCAATCATGCACAATATCGCCGAAGGATTTGATGGTGGAAGTAACAACGAATTCATTCGATTCCTGAGGTATTCCCAGCGTTCCTGTTCCGAAGTCCAAAGCGAACTCTATGTCGCACTGGACCAGGACTACATCGACTCCGATCAATTCCAGCAGCTTTACGAGCTCGCCGCTCAGACTCGCTCGAAAGTAGGCGGCTTCATTGCCTACCTCCTCCGCTCTGGAAAGTAGTTCCTAGTTCGAACCTTCGGTGTTTGAACCTTCGGTGTTCTTGGTTCTTGGTTCTTGGTTCTTGGTTCTTGGTTCTTGGTTCTTGGTTCTTGGTTCTTGGTTCTTGGTTCTTGGTTCTTGGTTCTTGGTTCTTGGTTCTTGGTTCTTGGTTCTTAGTTCTTAGTTCTTAGTTAGAGGCTGAGGTGCGCCGTGCGCTGTTCAGCCGCATTTCAACAACGAAGAACCAAGAACCAAGAACCAAGAACACGCCGCCCCGCGGCGTAACCAAGAACACCGAAGGCCCGAAGGCAAATACTCAATGAATATCCTAATTACCGGCATTTGCGGCTTTGTTGGCTCGACCGTCGCCGAAGCCCTGCTCGATCAAGCCGCTTCCAGCGATCTCACGATCACCGGAATCGATAACTTTTCACGCAATGGATCGTGGCTGAATCGCGATCGGCTCCAAGCGCGCGGCGTCCGGATCCTTCACGGTGACATCCGCACCGCGGCCGACCTCGAGGCCATCGGACCCTTCGATTGGGTGATCGATGCCGCTGCGAATCCCAGCGTCCTGGCCGGGGTCGACGGGAAATCCTCAACCCGCCAACTCGTTGAAAACAACCTCGGCGGCACCATCAACCTGTTGGAAGCCTGCAAGCGTTGGAAAGCCGGCTTCATCCTCCTCTCAACCAGCCGCGTCTACTCCATCCCACCCCTGGCGAATCTCGAAGTCGAAGTCCAAGACCGCGCCTTCCACCCGCCCTCCAACAACCAGGAACAAGGAACCAACAACGAGGAACCAAGAACCAAGAACCAGGAACCAAGAACGAGGAACCAAGAACTCCCCGGCTTCAGCCGATCAGGAATCTCCGAATCCTTCTCCACCGCGCCGCCGGTATCGCTTTACGGCTCCACAAAGATCACTTCCGAGCTTCTCGCCCTGGAATACGGGCTGACCTTTGATTTCCCAGTCTGGATCAACCGCTGCGGCGTGATGGCCGGAGCCCGCCAGTTCGGAAAGCCCGATCAGGGCATCTTCGCCTTCTGGCTCCACTCGTGGCGGGAAGGACGCCCCCTCAAGTACATCGGCTTCGATGGCCTCGGCCACCAAGTCCGCGACTGCCTCCACCCCCGCGATCTCGCGCCGCTGCTAGTAAAGCAAATGGCAACCAAGAACCAGGAACCAGGAACAACGACGCCCCGCGTCATCAACCTCTCCGGCGGCCTCGCCTCCACCATGTCCCTGCGCCAGCTCTCCGACTGGTGCACCGAGCGCTTCCCTGATTCCCCAACTCGCGACTTCCTTCCTCCGGTCGCCGAAGTCCTGAAGCCTGAAGTCCGACCGTTCGACCTCCCTTGGGTCGTCCTCGACCACTCGCTCGCCACCGAAACCTGGGGCTGGAAACCGACGACCTCCGTGACCGACATCCTCGAAGAGATCGCCGACTTCGCCGACCAAAACCCCGATTGGATCGCGGTGTCGGCTTAAGGCCGACGTTCTTAGTTCTTGGTTCGAACCTACGGTTGTTCTTGGTTCGAACCTACGGTTGTTCTTGGTTCGTGGTTCTTGGTTCTTGGTTCTTGGTTCTTGGTTCGTGGTTCGTGGCTCGTGGCTCGTGGCTCGTGGCTCGTGGCTCGTGGCTCGTGGCTCGTGATCTAACAAGGAACTAAGAACTAAGAACAAAGAACTAAGAACTAAGAACACCAAAGGTCCGAAGGACCAACAAAGAACTAGGAACTAGGAACAAAGAACTAGGAACAAAGAACAGCGTTCTCAGCTTTCACTTCTCATGGAACACACCCTCAACCAACTCCTCGATATCTCAAAACTTGCCGGTGCTGAGATTCTGAAGTTCTACGATCAGGATCCGGGCACCGTCCTTAAGGACGATGCCTCACCCTTGACGCTGGCGGATCTGGCAGCCCATCGCACGATCTGCGATGAACTGATGCGACTCTTCCCGGAGATCCCGATCTGTTCGGAAGAGGGGATGGAGAATGGCGAGCTTGAGATGAGTGGTCGCTACTGGCTGGTCGACCCGCTGGATGGCACCAAGGAATTCCTCAAAAAGACCGGAAGCTTCACGGTGAATATCGCCCTCATCGAGAATGGCCTTCCGATTTGCGGGGTGATCTACGCGCCCGCCACCGGCATTGGCTACCTTGGGGGCAAGGACGTGGAGGCGTGCCGCATCGAGCCCGATGGAACCCGGACGAAAATCCAATCATCGGCACCTGCCGAGCCACCACGCTTTGTGGCCAGCCGCGATCACGCCGGACCTGAGGTCAAGCGGCTCCTCGCCGCCTTTCCCACCTCGCAATCGCTCAGCATTGGCAGCTCGTTGAAGTTCTGTCTCGTGGCAGAAGGTTCCGCCGATGCCTACCTGCGCGATGTCCCGACCATGGAGTGGGATACCGGTGCCGCCCACGCCATCCTTCACGCAGCCGGAGGCCATCTCCTCACCTGGCCCGACCTCAAGCCACTTACCTACGGCAAAGCTGATTTCAGAAACCCAAGTCTGATCACCCTCGGAACCGAATCCTTCGCCCAAACCATCGCCACCGCCGTAGGCGAAAGTCCGAAAGTCTGAAAGACTGAAAGACTGAAAGACTGAAAGACTGAAAGACTGAAAGACTGAAAGTCTGAAAGACTGAAAGACTGAAAAACGGCCCCAACCGCGTGGGCCGCAGCCCGAGCCCAATCGCGTGGGGCGCAGCCCTTTACGCGACGCGACTCACTGCTCACTGCTCACTGCTCACTCGGCACTCGGCACTCGGCACTCGGCACTCGGCACTCGGCACTCGGCACTCGGCACTCGGCACTTCTCACTCGGCACTCGGCACTCGCTACTTTGACCTAACGCTCTCCCACCAATCGAGTGGAGAGCCGCCCACCTCAACCCACCGCGTGGGGCAACGCCCGAGCCTAGTCGCGTGGGGCGCAGCCCCTTACGCGACGCGACCCGTTAGACCACCGCGATCAGTTCCTCATTTTCAGAATATTAGCATCTTCACCCTATGCCATCCGACCTTCCCGTCACCGTTTACACTCCGGACTCCGCTCTCTCGGACCCCAAGCGACTTTTCCGCGAGATGGCGGATGAGTTGAAGAACTCCCGAGAACTCTCGATGGCGCTCTTCCGCCGCGATCTCAAGGCGCAGTTCCGCCAGAGTGTGCTCGGCTACGCCTGGCTCTTCTTTCCCCCCATTGCCACCACGCTGGTGTGGTTCTTTCTCAATAGCTCCGGCGTTGTCCGCGTCGCGGAAACCGGCATGCCGTACCCGGCCTTCGTGATGATTGGCAGCCTGCTATGGCAGGCCTTCACCGAGAGCCTCAATAAACCGATCATGGCACTCACGAAGGCCAAGCCGATGTTGGTGAAGCTCAACTTCCCGCGCGTCGCTCCGGTGCTCGCCGGGATCGGCGAAACCACGCTGGTTTCGGCCGTTCGCTTGGTCCTGCTCATCCCGGTTTTCATCTTAGCCGGAGTGGTGCCATCCTGGACGATCCTCTTCTTCCCCTTCGCCTACCTTTCCATGGTCCTGCTCGGGACGGCGATTGGCGGGCTCCTCACGCCGATCGGGCTGCTCTACACCGATGTCGGCCGCGCGATCAGTGTCTTCAGCCAGTTCGCCATGTATGCCACCCCGGTCGTCTACCCCATCGCCACCGCCGGATTACTGTCGTGGGTTCATGCCCTGAATCCGATGACCTATCTCGTTGAAACCGGCCGCGCCACCCTCGTTGGTGGCCCCTTCGATGCCCTCCCCATCGCTCTCGCGGTCACCGCCGGTGCCTTCATCCTGCTGCTCCTCGCCTGGACCATCTTCCACATCACCGTCCCTCGGATTATCGAGCGTATGGGAATGTGAGTCGGCACCGGTTTCAAAACGTCGAAAGTCCAAAGTCCTAGCTTCCAAAGATCGCCGCGCGGGGCGGAGCCCCGGCGCGACAGTTTACTCAAATATCCATGTCTGAAATTCTAGAAAGCAATGCCGTTGCCGCATCCTCGAGTGAGGCCAGCACGCATTCCGACTCGGAAGTCCTCGTCCGCGTTGAAAATCTCGGAAAGGTCTTCTGCCGGGATTTTAAGAAATCGCTGCTCTATGGGTTACAAGATTCCATGGGCGATCTCTTCTCCGCCAAGAGCGATAAAAAGCAGCGCGCTCAGGACTCAGAACATAAACTGCGACCGGGTGAGTTCTGGGCGAATAAAGACATCAATTTTGAACTGCGACGAGGTGAGTGTTTGGGCCTGATCGGCCAAAACGGGGCCGGGAAAACGACACTGCTCAAAATGCTCAATGGACTGATCAAGCCAGATGTCGGAAAAATTGAAATGAGAGGACGAGTCGGGGCTTTGATTGCGCTCGGCGCTGGATTTAATCCGTTGCTCTCGGGAAGGGAAAATATTTATGTAAACGGCTCAGTATTAGGTCTTACGAAAATAGAAATTGATGAGAAGTTCGATGATATTGTGGAGTTTGCAGAGGTAAGAAAATCAATCGACTCTCCTGTTCAAACATATTCCTCTGGAATGCAAGTTCGTTTGGGCTTCGCTATCGCTAGTTCGATGAAACCCGATGTATTAATCCTAGATGAAATACTGGCCGTAGGAGATATGGAGTTTCAGGCAAAATGTATGATCGAGATTTCAAAAAACCTAGCAAGTTGCGCAGTTGTTTTTGTGTCTCACCAGGAACATCTAGTTCAAAGGATCTGCGATAGAGTGCTATGGCTGGAGGCAGGAAAAATAGTCGAGAGTGGGCCAACATTCTCGGTGCTTCCTAAGTACATTGATGCGCCTAGAAATAGAATTTCTTCCGAACAAAAGGAAACCAATCTTGAGAAGCTGGATTGCATCAACATAGTTGAACTCGTGTCATGCACTTTGGAGGTAGAATCAGGAGATAACTTAAAATTAGAGATTCTGATTAACGCATCCTCACGTGTAGCAATCGAAACATTCTATATTGCCTTTCGAGATAATACGGGAAAATTCGTCGCACGCTCAACAATTAGCTGTGAGGTTATCATTGAGGCCGATACCAATACGAACCTGAAATTTCAAGTCAAAGATTTACGATTAAAGCGAGGGTCCTACATGGTAGATACTTACGCATACAGTAACGGAGAGAAGAGTCTGGTTTTTCAATTCAATAGCGCGGCGAAGTTTCTAATGAGATCCATGATTGCATCTCAAGTAGATTACCAGCCTGATGCAGTAATCAGTGTTTAAATATGAATAGTACCTGTAAAAAAGTTGAGGACATTCTCGATGTCTCAGATTCACGTATCAGCTTGTGGATCAATTGGATCCGCTTAACTAAAGTCAGAAATGCAGCCGAAGTTGGCGTTTGGAAAGGCGATTTTGCGTCTGAAGTATTACGGGAATGTGACTCCATTGATACCTATTATATGGTTGATCCTTGGCGGAATTTGGACGATTGGAATAAACCTTTCAATGTAACAGACGAGGAGTTTAACGAAATTTATAATATGGCAGTCGGCGCGACCGATTTTGCCGAAGGAAGACGGAAAATTCTCCGTGGAAAATGCCTAGAGGTTGTAAGTCAAATAACTCAATCCGAACTAGATTTTGCATATGTAGACGGTGATCATACCCTCAGGGGCGTTTCAACCGATCTGATTTCGATATGGTCACGTATCCGTGATGGAGGTGCCGTTGGCGGAGATGACTTTACTGATACAATATGGCAGCACGAAAGCAAATATGAACCAACACTAGTGAACCCATTTGCGGTCTATTTTGCGGAGGCAGCCAATTGTCCAATATTTATTCTGCCTTTTAATCAGTTTCTCATTCTTAAAGACACAGAGATTGGCTTCACTCTCTTCAATTTGTCAGGGAAAAAGCTCACTATAAATACATTATCGCCAGTTCCGCAAAACATGCCTAAAGTCGAGAGCGGTCGAAGAAATCTGCTTAAAAGTAAAATAATTGACGCCTTATTTCGCTTATCTCCAAAATTTCATGAACGCCGAATAGTAAAGGTATCTGGTAAGCCTTTTCCAAAGTATATCAAGGATGGGAAGTGCCTTTTCATACACATACCTAAGGCAGCGGGGAGTAGTATATCCATGGGCTTGTATGGAAGGCAGATCGGCCATACCAAAATCAAGGATTGGCTTAACAGATATCCAAGCACGACACGCGAGATTATGTCGATGGCCGTGATTCGCGACCCTTATTCGAGATTTATATCAGCGTTTAATTTTCTGAAATCGGGAGGGATGAATCAAAAAGACAAGGAATTCTCTGATCTATACATCGCCCAATATCAGTCTGCTGACGAATTCGCACTAGCGATGATCGATCCAAACATGCAAGGCAAAATCCTGAATTATTGGCACTTTCAACCCCAGATCAATTATGTGACGAACCATAGGGGCGAGATTCAAGTTAAATTGCTAATTGATTTCAGGGCGCTTGAGGAAGGACTTTCGATTTTAGGAAAGATAACGGGTAATGATATTCATGTCGCCCATTTAAATAAAGGAGAGGCGACAAGCGAAACATTATCCGAAGATGCCAAGAAGATAATTTCTGCTATCTACCGATCCGACGTAGCCTTATACAGGGAAATTCAGGCGAAAGGTAGCGTATTGAGACCGTTGGAAAAGTAAGCGCTACCTTGTGCAAATTGATGATAAAGCGGCTGTGGTTGGGTTTCATCATCGTTGGCAAAGCCGTTCATGAGTTTGGTAATGAAATCTGAAACGAGGTGAGACGGAATGTTAAGGTGCTAGCAATACGTAAATTCAAAGACCTAATCTGGTCAAGCCATCCGGGTAATCGGTTATCTCCATGTGGTGCCGTCTTAGTCTCGACGGCGTTGATTTCGAAATCCTTTGCATTCTGCTCAAGGAGCGACCTTCGGCTCAAGTTGTCGAATGAAATCGCGAGTTTCTGATGATAGATTCGAGAAGATGATAAAAATATCAGTTATTATTTGTACGCACAACCCGCGTAGGGATTACTTGAATAGGACTCTAGAGAGTCTTAGAAATCAAAGTCTCAGCAAGGCGGAGTGGGAGCTTCTAGTCATCGATAATCAATCAAAGGTTCCGGTGAAAAATATCCTATCCGCGGATAAGGGAGACAACATCAGAGTCGTTGTAGAAACGAATTTGGGTCTAACGCCTGCAAGGAACCGTGGGATTGAGGAATCTCGCGGAGACTTATTGATTTTCATTGATGATGACAATGTGGTTGATCCTAATTATCTCAGTCGAGCCATGGCGATAATGGAGGATATGCCAGTGCTGGGGTGTATTGGTGCAGGCGTATTGGAACCTGAATTCGAAGAAGAACCCGCTGATTCCGTACGCCCGTATCTCAGAATGCTTGCCCTTCGCACGGTAAAGGAGACCCAGTGGTCTAACATTCCGACAGATTCGATAATTCCGTGGGGCGCAGGTTTAGTGGTTAGAAGGAATGTTGCAGAGAAGTGCCGCGACAAAGTAAAGGCTGATTCTTTGCTGTCCATTCTCGACCGAAAGGGTAGCGCTCTAAATTCAGGTGGGGATAATGAGTTTACTTGGACTGCGTGTGAGATGGGCTACGGAAAGGGTCTCTTCTTAGACTTGAAGATTGTTCATTTGATCGATAGGAAGCGACTTCAGAAACCTTATCTGATAAAAATAGCTGAAGGTCATGCATTTTCGTGGGGGATAAGCCGTTGGAATCATTTGAGAGAGACGCCTAACATACCCTCTGAAACATCATGCTTTGATATTGTGAGAAGCATCGCAAGGTTGAGAGTATCTGAAGCGCTGAGCGGAATCCAAAAGCTAATTGATCGACGGCATGTAGACGCCTTTGCCTCCGAGATTGAGGCCGCCCGTATTTCTGGTCGGAAGAGAGCACTGAAGCTTATTAAAGAAAATTAGAAAATTTCTGTTACACACGAGAAGCAGCGATCAACTTCCTTTAAGGCAATATCTAACATTTTCGTAATGCTATCCGAAGTTTTGCATTTACGGTACAAACCGAAGAGAACGAATTTCGCACGATGCGGTTGTGGTGTTCCTGCTGGATTCGATCTCTTCGATTGGGTTATTTGGAATGCTGATGCTCCTTCGCAAACGCGAACGAGTAAGCTATTTCCAAGGTCAGTGATATGTCTGCCTACTAAGGAGAGTCTTGGTGAATTATATCGAAGGAGAAGGAGGCTCAAAGCAGCAACTATTATTTTCGCCGGTGAAGATACGAACTTAAGCGACCTTCTTCCTGAGATCGAGCGCCTTCTTCCGTGGGTTGGGCACGTATTCTATGAGGCAAAGGATGTGAAGCATCCCCGTGTTCAGTCATTCTGCATGGGTTTCATTTCCTACTACCTGGTTGAAGCCGGAATGTTTCATATCCGCGCACTCGTAGAGCAGGTCAAGAAAGATGACTGGAAGAAGAAGGGCCTGCTGGCGGCTTGGGGTGGCATCTGGGCCCACCTCGATGGGATTCTCGACGATCGGAAAGCGCTTTGTCAGTTCGTTGAAGAAAGCGATTGGATACATCGCGAAGGTCTTACGCCCCATGATTATTGGCAGAGGCTCGCAGAGTCTAAATACTTGCTCGCCCCGGCTGGTCAAGGGATTCAATCACCCAAACTTGCGGAAGCATGGCTCATGCGGACTGTCCCCATTGTGACACGGAATCCATGCTTTGAGGATTTGCAGGCCGAAGGCTTCCCCATGCTGATTCTCGAGAGCTGGAATGATCTTAAGGAAAGCGTAATTGATGCCCATAGTCTCGAATATGATGGCATCGATTGGGATAAGATAGATTTCATGCTCACCCAGGATTATTTCCATAAACGCTATTTGCTAGGGCAAAGCCCTACGACGCTTGTCAAATGATGAAGCCACTATTCCTTGTATCACTCCCCCGAAGCGGATCCACCATGGTGCAGGCAGTCCTGTCAAACCATCAAAATATCGCGACCTGTCCAGAGCCGTGGATTCAGCTCATTCGGATGTCTTTCATGAATAACGATTTGGTGAGAGCGTCGTATTCCTGGCCCCTTGCATTACAAGCGATGTCAGAATGTTGCGGCGATTACGATCTATTATCGGACATCAGGGAAAAAATAGGACAATCTGCGGATCAACTATACAAAGGTAACTCAGACGAATCTACAGAGTTCTTTTTGGATAAAACTCCTCGGTACTATTTGATTCTTGAAGAACTCTACAATGCATACCCAGACGCTAGGTTTATTATTTTAAGGCGTGATTTGATATCCGTATTGGCCTCAATTTATAAAACCTGGCTGCTTCGCAAGCCCTTCTCCAAACTGGACGAATATTCTTATGATTTGATCGAGGGACCTAGTATGATTGCGGCATTCTGCGGAAAGCATGGAGATGATCCAAGAGTGCGGGTGATCGATTATGAGCATGTGGTGAGAAAGCCGCATGAAGTATTCAGATCCATTTTCCAATGGCTTAATTTGCCTTTTGAGGAATCTCTTTTAGAGTATTCATCTAATAAATCATTTCGTGGAAAGTTTGGTGACCCAAATTGCAATAATAATGCCAATGTGAAGCCTAAGGAGCTGGCTTCTTATAGATCTTTAAATGAATTGTTCCCGGCCGGAAAATGGCTATCCTTTTCAAAGGGCTATTTGAGACAAGTTCGAAAGTGGAATTATGAAGGTACAATCAGTGGAGAGTGGAATAATGGGCGCTTCAGTAATACTTATACTGCCTATGTTGCAAGGCACTACTTGAGGCTAGGATCCTCTGAACCCTCCATGCGGCAATTAATTTCGCTTCTGCTAAATAAGTTACGGTCCAAGTTTATTAATTAGCCTGAAAGCTTCAAATGGTATTTGAAACTGGAATGCTCATCCGCTACTGAGCAGACCGTACAAGGCCATTGAATCGTAGTGCATAGGAGCTTTTTCGCTACTGAAATGGTACAACTATAGGGATAGGCCCCAGAATTTTTCCTTTCAGCAGACGAGGGGGCCGACCTCATTGCGCAGAGGGAATATAGGAATTAGTTGGTTCCTGGGCGTGCGAGGCTCTGGAATGAGAGATTTTGAAGCTGGGGGAAAGGGAGGGTTTTATTGTTCTAGTCGTTAGTTCGTGCCTATCTGGATCACCTTTGTTGCTAAGTTACAAGTCGTCATGAATCCATGTCTACCTCTCTAAAGTTCTCAATTATCACGGTTACGCGTAACAATCGAAGTGGCCTTATCGATACTCTGGAAAGCGTTCGAAAGCAGAGCGTCCAAAACTATGAATTGGTCATAATCGATGGGAATTCCACAGACGGAAGCAAGGAAGCTGCAGGCGCTTATGGGAATCTGGTAAGTTTGTTTGAGAGAGATGAAGGGCAAGGTATATACCCTGCGATGAATCAGGGAGTTAGGAGGGCATCTGGTGACTGGGTAATTTTCATGAATTCAGGTGACATTTTTATCAATGAAAGAGCGTTGGAGCTCTTTGATGCATCAGGCGATTGTGATATTGCTTTTGGAAGAGCGCGGAAGACGGACGGATCTCCGCATCTGGATTTTACAGGGTGGGATAATATTTGGAAGAACATGCCGTTCTGTCATCAATCAATATTTTGTCGTCGGGAGCTTCTTTTGGAAAGGCCGTTTAATCCCAAATATAATATAGTCGCCGATTACGAGTTTATACTTTGGGCCTATTCGAACGGACGCACCTTCCACGAGATGGACTACGAAGTTTCTCAAGTTGAACCAGGCGGCGTTTCGGAAACTGCTCTTTTGCGGCGGGTTTGGCAAACCTACTGCGCAGTGAAGCGTTATTTCCCTCAAATGCATGTTCACCGATTTTATTACAAAAAGCTTAAGTGGGCGTGGAAACAACAAAGATTGACCCGATGCAAGTCATGATGGCGGTGCCGTTCAAGGTTTCTATTATTGTGCCGGTGTTTAACTGCGCCGCATCGCTCGCCGCATCGCTTAATAGTCTCTTTGTTCAATCTTTAGGTGAGATTGAAGTCATTGCGGTGAACGATGCCTCCAAGGACGATTCGGCAACGATTTTAGATGAAATTGCAAAGAATGAGCCTCGGCTGAAAGTCATTCATTTGCCGGATAATGTGGGGGTTCATGAAGCAAGGGCCGCCGGGCTTCGGGCTTCAACTGCGCCTTGGATCGGATTTCTCGACGCGGATGACTTTGCGAAGGAGGAGATGTTCGCAACCTTGCATGCGTTCGGAGAGGAGAATGCGGTGGATGTCGTGATTTGCGGCGTTGAGAAAGTGAACGCCGACAGAGTGCGACTTGGCACAAAGGTCAGATTTCAGAAGGATGGTACGCTTTGCGATGATCTCTTTGGACGCTTTTGCCGAATCGAGTTTGGAACGGGGGCACTATGGAATAAGCTCTACAGGAGAGAACTGCTGATGCCGCATGGTACGAGGTCTTTCAAATGGCGACAGGATGCAACTGAGGACACCTTGATAAACCTCGGCTGTTTCTTGAAGGCTCGGAGAGTCGGACTAGTGTCCGAATCTCTATATGAGTATGTCCAGCATCCTTCAAGCGCCACGCAGCGGGCAGGCAATGCCCGCTCATATACCAGGATTATCCGTGCCTACGCGGTTGCGATTGATATTTACGGGGAGCAGGGGAGGGAGGTGGTCGACAGAATCACTGAGCTCTATGCCCGTCAGTTGAACTACGAGTGTTATCAAGTAGAAGATTACAAGGAGCTTGATGCATTTCAGGATCAACTGAACGAAGCCATTCGATTCCTGGCAGATCGGCATTCGATGGGTATCGCCGGATTGATGAATCGATCGGCATCGGGCTCAATGAGTCGATCGACTGCGCACCAGGAGCCTCGAGAATCATTCGTTTCGGCCTGTAGGGCTTGGCTGATTCTATCAGCCAAGTTACCGATGCTATTCGCAGAGGCACTTCTCAGAAAGGTTAAAGCGATCTGACGATGAATAGGGAAAGAAAACACGTCTGCATACTCGCTGAAAAGTTTCCCGCGCGGTCGGAGACCTTTATCTTGGAGCATGCCATTGGCCTCGCTCGGCGGGGATACGAGGTTACGGTAGTCAGCGGGGGCCCCGCAGATGGGATTTCTGATAGCGAAGTCAAAGCAGTATCGTCCTCGGGGGTAAGAATGGTCCAGCATGCAAGAATGCGCACCAGCGGTATTTCCTGGATTCGTCAGATCGCAGGAGTTCTTCTAAGGTATCCGGTTTTGTGGCGTGGTTTTCGACAGAAGCGTCCTTGGAACGATCACGAGGGCATTACTGCTTCGTTCAAGTATGACGCATTAAGGCAACTTAAGCCTGATGTCGTTCACATACACTTCGGCTATCATGCCTTGTCTCTGCATCGGCTCGGTGCTCGGTTCCCGACCGTCGTGACTTGGCATGGTCTCGATGCGAACGTATTTCCGAGATGGTATGGTGAGGGCATGTATGAAGCTTTGTTTTCAGGTAGTGGCTATCACACGGTTGGATCGGACTTCATGGCTGGGAGGTTGAGGTCACTGGGCGCCCGTGATTCTTCGGTCACGAAAGCCGCCATGGGGGTCGATCTCACGAAGTTTCCTATGATTGATCGCGAACCATCGGCGACTTTTAGGATCGTGTCCGTTGGGCGGCTCGACGAGATGAAGGGCCACAAATATTTGATCGATTCCGTGTCCCAACTCATGATCGAAGGTTTACCCGTATCGCTACGGATTGTTGGCGAAGGCCCCATGAGGAAAGAACTCGAACGCCAGATCGAGGAGTCCGGACAAGGTCGCCAGATTGAATTACTAGGAGCGAGGACAAGTGCGGAGATTCTAGACGAACTCCGCTGTGCGGATTTGTTTGCGTTGACCGGAGTGGTGGCTGCCAGTGGCCGGGTGGAGACACAGGGCGTGGCCTTTATCGAAGCGCAAGCAACCGGATTGCCGGTAGTGGCCTGTGATGTGGGCGGGGTCTCCGAAAGTTTGATTGATGGCAATACGGGAATTCTATGCAAACCTGGGGATGTCGCATCAATCAAGGGAGCGATTAAGTTCTTTTGGGAGAATCCTGAGGAGCGAATCGCTTTCGGCCTACGTGGAAGAGATTTCGTCAAAAAGCGGTTTTCGATAGAGGGCATGTTGGATAGATTCGGCCACCTCTATGAACGAATTGCAGGTCATTGAGCGCCTGCCACTTTTCATGAGGCAGTAACCGTGCCGAGTTCTGGAGTCTGCGGTCTCAGTAAGTATGACGGTTCGGTTCGGTCCTTCGACCTTCGAACTGCGAGGACGTTTGAATTCATAGTCATTGGCGTTTCGCCCACCATCCCATCAAAGAACGCGCTTTCTTATCTCTTTACATGAATGCATTGCCTAAAGCCATTCCCGGCCGGAAGTCGGAAGTTTTTTTGGATAAGGAGCCAGTCACGATCGTCATCCCCACGCATAACAGGAGGGATTTGGTGTATGAAGCAATCCTCAGTGTTCAGGCTCAAACTCACGAGCAATGGAAACTCATTGTTGTAGACGACCATTCCAGTGACGGGACAATCGAGTATCTTGATGAGACCATCGAGGATCCCCGGATTTCTATCGTCCCTTTAACAGAGGGAAGAGGAGGGCAAAAGGCACGCAATCTGGGATTAGAACTGAGTAAATCTGAGTATGTCGTCTTTCTCGATTCGGACGATATGCTTGCTCCTGATTGTTTGGAGCGCCGTTTGACTGAAATCCGTAAATCCCCTGACTTGGATTTCGTGGTTTTTCAAGCCGGTCTCTTCGATGACGTTCCTGGTGATACGGATCTGATGTGGAATTATGATTCTGGTGAAGACGTTTTGGAACGGATGCTTCGGATGGATCAGCCCTGGCAGACCAACTGTTTCCTTTGGAAACGTGAATCGCTAGTAAGGATAGGAGCATGGGACGAGACACTGAGACGGGCACAAGACCTGGAGCTCCAGATTCGAGCTGTCGCTCGTGGTCTTAGCTGGAAGTGGTTCCCGGTCATCGACTGTTTTGTTCGTCAGCCTAGCAAGGATCGGGTATCCATCGGTTCAACAATCGGTCAGCTTGACGAGAAGCTCACCCATCTCGATCGCATCGACCGTACTCAGGAAGTCCTTGAGGCCAGTGGACTGTTTTCCGGTGATCACCGTACACTTCTGGCAGGAAATTATTTTTGGTTGTCCACCGGACTCGCTTCGACATACGGGAGACGTCATGCGCTGAATGTTTGGAAGAGAGGATGGGAGTATGGAGTTCTTGAGCCTGATAAGTTCTTTCCTGGTCTCGGCTACCTTGTGTTTCAGGGCACTGCTTTTGAGCATCCGTTCGTCTACTGGATTGGGAAGTATTGGCCGAATCAAATGTTTGCGTTTATCAGGCCTTTCTTTAAGAAGACCCCAAGGTCATATAACCAAAAGTTTGGTGAACTCTTGACCAGGGATATCAATCCGTTTTCGTCAATACGTATGGTCCAGGACGGGCCGATCAAGTTTCTTTTTTCGAAGCTTTCCCGTGCGTTTTCTCGGGGGCCGAAATCCCCTCCCTCGGGTTCACAACCTCGCTGACGAACTAATGATTCTTCGCAGCCTCGTCCGGGCCGGATCGATTTTATACTGTTACATCGGTAGCTGGCTGAGGCATTTCTATATCACTTTCGAAATGCGCATTATCTTTCGGTTAGTGGCGGTGGAAATCGTCCCGTCCGAAGAACTGATTCCGCACTCCCCTTCCTATGCACTACCTCCTCGATCTTGATGGCACCCTTACTGACCCGAAGGTCGGCATTCTCACTTCGCTCCAGCATGCGCTGCGCGAGTTGGGTGAGCCGGTCCCTGAAATTGACGAGCTGGCATGGTGCATCGGGCCGCCCTTGAAGGACGCCCTGGTGACGATCTTCGGCAGTGATGAGGATCCACGGGTGGCTCAGGGAGTGACGCATTTCCGGGCACGCTTCGGGGATGTTGGGCTTTTTGAGAATGAGGTGTATGAGGGGATTCCCGAGGCGCTTGCCGAATTGGTCGAGCAAGGGCATCAACTGCACATCGCGACTTCGAAGCCTGAGGTTTTTGCGCGTCGGATTCTCGATCATTTCAATCTCGCCGAGCCATTCACTTCGATCCACGGCAGCGAGCTCGATGGCACGCGGAGTGACAAGGGGGAGTTGATCCAGCACATTCTCAGGACACAGGGGATTGCCGCCGAGGATGCGGTAATGGTGGGCGACCGCAAACACGACGTTCTTGGTGCGATCCGCAACCAGGTTCGAGGCATGGGGGTGTTGTGGGGCTTTGGTTCCCGCGATGAACTCGAAGCCGCCGGAGCCTGCCACCTGTTCGAGAAGCCAAGCGATTTGGCAGTGCCCTTCTCGTGAAAGTCTGAAAGTCTGAACTGCCGAACCGGCGACGATACCTCTGACTTTGGACTTTCAGGCCGATAGTCCCGTGCGGCGCAGTCGTTTTACCGGATTCGATCTTCCAGATCATCGCGTGAGACGTCGTCTTTTACGCGACTGCTTTCCGCTTCCCGCTTTCTTGAATACCTGCTTCCATGATTAAGCTGAAACTTTTGCCATGAAAACACGAACCATCACGATCGGTGATTCCACCGTCAAAGCCGTTCCCATCGGGGGAGACGGACCGCTCGCCTTTATTGGTGGCCCCTGTGCCATCGAGAGTCGGGATCACTGCCTGAAAATGGCGGAGGACATCAAGGCGATCTGCGATGAGCTCGAGATCCCGCTGATTTTCAAAGCCTGTTACGACAAGGACTGCCGTTCTTCGCTCAAGTCCTTTCACGGGGTTGGCATCGATGAAGGGCTGGAGATCTTGAGTGAAGTTCGACGTGAATTCGGCCTGCCGGTGACCTCGGACTTTTCTGTGCCGGAGTGGGCGGTGCCGACGGCTGAAGTGGTCGACCTGCTGCAGGTCCCGGCCTACCTTTGTCGCCAGACGAGCATCCTCAAGGCTGCGGCGGCGGGCGGGAAACCGGTGCATCTCAAGAAGGGTCAATTCATGAGCCCATGGAACATGAAGAACTCGCTGCGTAAACTCGACGGCGCCGGTTGCACGGACGTGCTGCTCACCGATCGAGGTTCGTTCTTCGGGTACAACATGCTGGTCAACGATTTCCGCTGCTTTCCGATCATGCGCAGCACCGGCTCGCCAGTTTGCTTCGATGGCACCCACTCCATTCAGATGCCGACTTCGATGGGCGACATTTCCGGAGGCCAGCGTGAGTTCATTCCTTTTCTGGTGCGTGCTGCGGCTTCCTGTGGTATTGACGCGCTCTTCCTGGAAGTCCACGATGATCCGCCGAACGCCTTGTCCGACGCCAACACCGTGCTCGACATCAAACATCTCAAACGGATCCTGATCGAAGCCAAGCGGATGCACGAAACCCGCTTGGAATTGCTCGAAACCTACGGAGAGGAGGACGACATCTCATGAAATCGAATGTATTGAATCAGGATGTGATGCTTCCGCTTGACCGCTTCCCCGTGGTCAGCTCGAAGTTCTACCTCAAGCAAGCGCTTGAGGAAATGACCCGCCACACCTTTGGCATCGCCTGTGTGACCGATGAGGGCGGCAAGTTGCTGGGCATCTTCACGGATGGCGACATGCGCCGCCTCACTCTCCGGCAGCAGAAACCGTGGTCGGCATTGTTCGTCGATGACATCATGGATCACTCGACCAAGAACCCCGTGACCGTGTCCCCTGAGATGCCTCTGGTGGAAGCGGTGAAGCTCATGGAGCAAAAGCACATCTGGGATCTGCCGGTGGTGGATGCCGATGGCAAACTCGTCGGTCTCCTCCACCTCCATCAAGCCATCAAGCACCTGCTGGGGATTTAGGGAAAGGCAGTGTTCTTGGTTCTTGGTTCTTGGTTCTTGGTTCTTGGTTCTTGGTTCTTGGTTCTTGGTTCCTGGTTCCTGGTTCCTGGTTCCTGGTTCCTGGTTCCTGGTTCCTGGTTCCTGGTTCCTGGTTCCTGGTTCGTGAGCGGGGGCTTATGATCTAACAAGGGACTAAGAACAAAGAACAAGTAGCTACGAACACCAAAGTTCCGAAGGCAAGAACTGGGAACCCTGCCCCCTCTCTGGCTCATCCGTTTTCCAGTAACAAAGAACCAAGAACCAAGAACAAGGAACGGAGCGCAGCGACCCTCCCCCTCTGTGGTTAAATCATCCCTCAAATTCCAACTTTCAACGTTACCAACATGCCACACTCCAAGGCCCTTATTGTCATTCCCGCCCGTTACCCATCGTCACGGCTTCCCGGCAAACCTCTCGTCGATATCGGAGGCATTCCGATGATTATCCGCACAGCCACCCAAAGCCGGAAGGCCAAGTTGGCGGCGGAAGTGGTCGTCGCTGTCGACGACGTGCGTATCCAGGAAGTGGTGGAAGCCGCAGGCTTCCGCTGCGTGATCAGCGACCATCCATTCCGCACCGGGACGGAACGCGTCGCCTGGGCCGCGCAGCTTCCCGAGTTTGACGAGTATGACATCGTCATCAATGTCCAGGGTGATGAACCGTTGGTCGATCCGGAGAACATTGATCAGTGCATCGCGGCTTTCAGCAAGTTCCCTGAAGCGGCCGGTGTCATTGTCTACACCGCGGATGCCGACGCGAGCCATGCCGGTCACGCCACCGTTCAGGCCTCGGTCGATGTCAATTCCAGGGTGCTCTATCTGTCCCGCGCCTTCATTCCCGCGACCAAAACCGGCGGTCGGATTGAAGGCTATCCCTACCGCTACGTGCACGGCTTCTATGGATACCGCAAAGCGGCCCTTGCGGCTTACGATGGCCGTGAGACGGATGGTTGGAAGCATGAAGACATTGATCAGCTCCTGGCCCTTGAATCCGGCTACCCGCTTTACGCAATCAGCGTGCCATGGGTCGAACCCTCGGTGAACACCCCGGAGGATCTCGAACTGGTGCGGGAGATCGTGGCGAAGAAGGCATCTCAATAGGTCTTCGGCAACGAGCGGCCGTAGCTTCCTCTTTAAACGACTAGATCATGAAACATCTGTTTTTCGTGCACAGTTTTGCAAGCTATCACTGTGCACTGCGAGTCATCGACTATGAAGGTTTGGAAGGCGAAGATTGCGTTTTCGTGTGTGCGAGGGATTTTGTCTGCCCGAATCCACCTCCAAACTCGGTTCAGACCATTGCGAGATTCCGCCAGACAATGGGCATGCTGTCGCTGAGAGAAGTACTTCGCGGAATCAGATCCGGAAAGGATGCCGACAAAGAGATATCCAAATTGGCGGGAGCCAACGGATTTCATGCCTATATCCCTCATTCCTATTACGCGCCCATACAATGGGCGCTCAGTCACCCCCTCTGCGAAGGTTATTCATATATCGAAGAGGGGCTCACGTCCTATTATGGATTGAAGGAAATCGCTAAAGCTTATCCGCCGCGAAAGCCCCCATATAAAGCCGGCGTCGCCTGCAGGATCCTCTTTGGCAAACGCACTCCGAAGATCTTCACCTTTTTCCAGGAAGGCTACACCAAAGTCTACGGGTTCTTTGACACAAGCTTTCCTTCCTGGAAGCGCCGACATACGGTCGGCCCGCCGGAGCACATGGCACGTAAGCGAGACCGTGCTAAAAACCAATGCCCACTGCTCGTCTTTGATACGCTAGTTGAACTCGGTATGTGCAGCGCTGATGTCCTGGAGAAAGCTCTAAGCGACTTTCTCGAGATTTTAGTGGATTCCGGAGTACACGAGCTTCGGTATAAGTTGCATCCCGGCCAGCTGGAAGAGAGCCGGGAATCAGTTTCGCGGGTTTTCGGAGCATTCTCCGAGCGCGTGTCATTCGAGGAGTTGGCTCGGTCGGTTTCGCTTGAACAGATCTTCCACGAAGAGGATTGTGATGTGTATGTTTTCAATAGTGCTGCTGGGATGTACGCCGCTCAGGCAGGGCAGAGAGTTTTTACCATCAACGAGCTCGTATCACAATATGACCCGGAATATTCCGAGAAGGTCTCCAGGTTTCCCGCTATTTACCATGAGCTTGTGATGCCGATTTCCATAGCTCGAGGTTCCGGAATGCCTGCAAGCGTATGATGGAGCCCCGTTGATCCGGGGGTGATCATGCCGGTCGTAATCTAGTAATATCCGGTTCATTGCATCTGATGCGAATCTCTCTTCTTTAGGAAGCGAATCCGGATCGAATTCGGAGTTGTTAATGTGCTCTGATCGCATGGTTTTCATGTTCATTTAGGTAGTTCTCCCATGAAAAAACTTCATCTATTCGCGGCGAAGCTGAATCTTTCGCTTCGAAGGTGTGTGGGGCTCTGTCCCTCAAGATTTTGCTGTATCCGTGGTTTTCCGAAATCTGGGACCAATTGGGTTGGCAATCTCCTCAGACTCCATCCTGATGTATATGTCTCAGGAGAGTGGGCATTTGGAGGAATTGCTGAGGCGTTGAATGAACGAACCAAGCTATACTGGACGGAGAGTCACAACCCTTCACTCAAAGGTGTATTCGAGCGGGAGCAGCGCAAGCTTTTCAAAAAGCACTATCTTCTCCAGTTTGCGTTGGGAGGAGGAGCAGGGTGCCCGAAATGGATTTGTGATCAAACGCCGGCTCCGGTCTATCCTGAGGTCATTCCAGGCGCACCTGTCATTTATGTGGTAAGGAATATTCGAGACATCGCCGTTAGCCGGGCTTTCCATCTGCTGAGGCATGATGGTGACTGGGGAATTAAGGAGTATCCAGTAATGAGAGAACTTTATCAAAAGTATCACGGGAAGCTTGAAATGCTTGAAGGGCATCCTCAGTTACTTCTTTCAGATTTTGATTGGGTTGAGGATACCGTGAGAACATGGGCTGAGCGGGTTCGTCTCGACGTATCGGGCAACCTGGAGGACTCGACCTATCTTACATCAGATGATCGGAATGATGCTCGGCTTCACATCGTAAAGTATGAAGACCTTCATGCGGATATCGAAGGGGCCAGAAGCAAGATGTATGAGTTTCTGGAGTTGGATCCAGCGCGCGCAGCAGAGCTCGACACCGGAAAGGTGAAGACAACGCCCGGCTTCAAAAAGGAGAATCCCAATGCATTCTTTCGTAGTGGTAAAGTCAACGGGTGGAAGCGTTACTGGAATGATGATCTGGAAAAAATTGTGCAAAGAGTGGCAGGAGAAGTGATTAGAGAGTTCTACCCTTGAAATTGTTCGAATAAGCTGTGAAAGTAGAAAAGCCAAATTTCCTCATTGTCGGTTCCGCAAAATGCGGGACCACTGCCTTAGCCTCCATCTTGAGTAATCATCCGGATTGCTGCATGGCGGATCCGAAAGAAGTCTGTTTCTTTCAGGACTCTATGGACTACAAACCTAACCCGAATTTTGACAAGGGATGGTCTTGGTATAGGGAAGCATTCGGGCACTATGAGGGTGAGGCGGCGATCGGTGAGGCCACACCGTCCTACTCTGACCGATCACGCTCTCCGCTAACCGCCAAACGGATCTATGATTTCAACCCCCAGATGAGAATCATTTATATGGTTCGCGATCCCCTTGCTCGACAGATTTCCGCATGGAAGATGCAGTGGGTATTTGGTAAGGAAGGTTCTTCACCCTGGCGGAGAGAGGACAGCTGGGCATTGGAGGGATTTGAAACTTGGATGAAGAAGCAACGAGAGGTGAAGGAGTGGGACGAGTGTCGCTACAAGTTTCAGCTGTCGGCCTATCAGGAGTTTTTCCCGAAGAATCAGATTTGTGTCTCGTTCTTGGAGGATTGGAAACAAGAGAAGGATGCCGAGGTTGCAAGAATTATGGAGTTTCTCGAGTTGGACCCGTCGAAACGAGATGTGGAGTTCCGGGAGGCTGCCAACCGCGGACAAGACCGCGTCATCGAGCGGCCCTTTTTGCGCAGGCTCCGCTACCATCCAGCGGGGCGGAAGCTGATTGATGCATTCCCAAGTAGTTTGCGGCAGTACGCCCGGGAACGAATCGCGAAGCATAAAGTTCTTCCACCTGAAGCTGAGCTTTCGCAGGCCCTGCGTGCAGAGTTCCTTGATTATGTGGCAAGTGATTGTCGCGAGGTATTGAAGGAGTTTGGTAAAGACGAGACGCTCTGGAATCTCAAATAGCAGCATTTGGTACTTCAAGTTGGATCCGAAATAATAGAATGGCTGTGAAACTTCTTATTCTCACTCATTGTCCTCCACTCCCTTCTTGGGGTGGTTCAATGACCTTCTACCGTCATTTTATCGAGCGCTCTGACTTCGAGGTCATGGTGGTGACGTCGAGTCGTCACGTTGACGATCAGCCATTGCCCTATGAACCCGTTCGGGTGTCCCTTCCTGCCTGGTGGGAGCGTGCATGTAGAACCCGATTTCTGCCCTACCTCTACCCCCTGCAGGTTCTCGCGGGTCATCACCTATTGGGTCGCAAGGTGATGAAGCAAATTATGGAGTTTCAGCCTGAGGCGGTGTTCTCGGTGGCTGGAAGCTGGGACTGGACCACTTTGGCAGGTCAAAAGGTGGCGAGGGCCTTGAGGATTCCCATGGTAGCCAGTTTTAATGATTGGTATGATTACGGGTGGTTCCCTGCAGACGACCGGTTCCGCCCGCTGATCGAAGAACGCTTCCGACGTTTTTATCAGGAAGCCGACTTGGCCCTCTGCACCAGTGAAGGCATGAGGGAGGAGTTGGGAAAACATTCCAATGCCCATGTCTGGTATCCCACCGGCGCGGTAATGCAGCGCAGTTCGGATAATTATGAACCTACAGAAGTCAGTATCGATGATCCCCTCATTGCCTTTTTCGGAGGTAGCCTTGGAGGATGGTATGGACCTATGATGGAGTCTATTGTCCTCGCCTGTGAGGATTCCAGCGATCCAGTTGAGTTCCGAATCTTCGGAGCATTGGAGGCCTGGAGCCCCGAGTTTGGTGAGCGGGCCAAGAAGGAAGGGATCTTTAGGGGAAGAGTCGAATTCGATCGGCTTCGCCAGGAAGCCCTTGCAGCGGACTTGTTGATATTGCCGATGGGCTTTGGCAAGGAATGCGAACACGCCGAGAGGACGAGTTTCAAAACCAAGTTCCTCGATTACCTTTCGTTTCAGCGTCCAATCCTAGTCTGGGGACCCGAGTACTGTTCTGCGGTTCGGGTGGCGCGGGAGTTCGATTCGGCGGAATGTGTTACAGACCCGTCGCCGGAGGCTTGTCGGAAGGCAATCGCTCAGCTTGCTGCCGACCCGCTTCGGCGAGCTGAGCTCATGGGTAATGCAAAGCGAATGTATGACGATCGCTTTCATCCGGACCGAATTCACAGTGCCTTGGTTCAGAAGATTAAAGAAGTGGTAGACCGGTTCTCAGCAAGGGAAGGAATTGCATGATCAAGCGGGGGATTCAATTTCTGTATGCGCGCTATCGAGCCTTTGCACCGCTTTCATGCTTCATGTCGCCCAGGTCGGACATTCTCCGTGGCTGGGACAAGTGGCGATGGCTTGTAATGCAGCGACGCTCGGGTCGAGAGATTGAGCCGTCAGTTCGGGTTCAAGGGGTGGATTTGGATGATTTGTCCACGCGATTGGAGCTTGGTTCGGGATGCCAAGTGGATCTCGATTGCATTTTCTGGCTTGGCATGTCCGACTCCCGAATTTTGGTGGGTGAAATGACCTACATTGGTCCGAACTGTTTTCTGGGGGCGCATCGTCATCCCTTGAAGATTGGCAGAGACTGCATGATTGGAGCGCGCTGCTACTTGATTACGGCAAATCATGAAACCTGTGCGAAGCCCTATCGCGAGCAGGGATTTCGCGGTGCGGATGTGGTCATCGGCGACAACGTGTGGTTGGGCTGTGGTGTGGTTGTCCTGCCGGGTGTCAACATTGGCGATAACGCCGTCGTTGGGGCAGGTGCGGTGGTGACCAAGGATGTTCCGGCAGGCGAGACATGGGCCGGCATTCCAGCTCGAGCGATATCGAGCGTTAACAGAAGCCAAACATGAGCTCTATCAGTGTAGTGATCCCTTGCTTCAATCGCGAAGCAAGCATCGGCCGAACGCTTCGAAATGTGCTTGAGCAAAGCCGGCGGCCCGACGAAGTGATTGTGGTAGATGACGGATCCACCGATCAGTCGGCAAGGATCGTTCGAGAATTTGGCGGCCGTGTGACGCTCATCAGGCAGGAAAACCAAGGGCCTGGGGCAGCTCGGAATCGAGGACTCGACGCAAGTCGCGGCGATTATGTCTGGTTCATGGACAGTGATGATCTGGCCAGCGGCAATCAGTTGGAATTGCAATGGAAGGCTTTGATTGAGAGTGGGGCTGACATCGCCTATGGACCGTGGATCCGTAGTCGTATTGAACAGGATCGGATCGATTTTCTAGGGCCAGTGCTCCAAGCGGAAGCTTTGCCTGCCTCAAGAAGCATGCTTGAATGGCAGCTGGGAAGTTGGAGCACGATTTTCCAAGCATGCTTATTCAGTAGGAAGGCCTTGGAGAGAGCCGGGCGTTACTCGACTGATATGCGTGTTGCTGAGGATGGCGAATACCTGGTGAGAATTCTGGCATCTGGAGCACGCACCACGTTCGTTAGAGGCAGCCTCTTGTTCTATCGGTCCGATGGATCCGATCAGTTGACTCATACTACGGATGCAGCTGACAAGAACGCGTCTGACCATACCCGCTATTTCGAACGAGTTTGCGAGACGCTGCGTTCTCAAATCCCAAAGTTGTCCTCTGCGGCACTCCGTGACCTAGGGCTCCAGATTTACCGCCACGATCGGTTCTGCAAGAGTCATGGGGGATCAGGTCTGTCGCCGAATAGTCCGGCCTTGGAGATCGTCGAGCGCGTCGGATTACCTGTGCTGAGGGTGCTTGATTGCTATGAGCGTTTTGAGAGAAAAATTCGAGGTTTAGCGGGTGACTTGCCTGCGTCGAAAGGGATGCAGTCAACATTAGCAGGAGCTCATGAACGAGCACTCGCTCAGTGCATATCAGAATGAAGAGATGAGGGAAGAACGCATCAGATGAACATTGGCATCATATCAACGATTGGAAATCTCTACAACTGGGCAGGTAGCGAAGAAATGTGGAGAGGTGTCGCGATCGCCGCGATTGGTACCGGAGCAGGAGTTACCGTGAGTATGGCTGACCGGATCAGTACCTCTCGGCAGGTAAAAGATTTGCAGGAGAAAGGCGTGCGCATCCTACCTCGGAAAGAACTCAACGGAATGACGCGAAGATTGGCCACGCGTGCCATGTTTTCCCGTTTCTCCAAGATTTTTTCCCAAAAACATGATGTCATTTTGGTGTCGATGGGAGGAATTGCCGACTGTCGATGGATCCCAGATCTCCTTGAAGAATTCACCAGGACGCAGATTCCTTATGTGGTCGTGGTCCAAGCGAACGCGGAAGGGTTGCTGCAAGAGGAAGAGGGCCGAGTGCTACTTCGCCGGTTCTATGCCCGGGCTGCTTCTGTATTGTTTGTGTCGGAGCACAATAGGGAGCTCGCAGAACGTCAGCTCGGCCTCGATCTAGCACACGCAGTTTTGATGCCCAATCCCCTTCGCTCCGAAGTCCACGAACCAGTGAGCTGGCCTGACGAGGCGCCATTTCGTTTGGCTGAAGTGGCGCGCCTCGAGTTGGCGGATAAGCAACAAGATCACCTTCTCAAAGCGCTTTCTGGGAAGGCCTGGCAGGACCGAAATTGGCAGCTCACCTTTTACGGAAGCGGACCGGATGAGGGCCACATTCGTCGCTTGATCGATTTCTACGAACTTCAGGACAAGGTGAAGATCGGCGGCTTTGTCTCGGATTTTCGCGACATCTGGCGAGATAATCATCTTCACATTCTTCCGTCCCGCCGCGAAGGCATGCCGCTCTCGCTCATTGAATCGATGGCATGTGGACGCCCTGCGCTTGTCACCCGTGCAGGTGGGAGCGCGGAGTTGGTTGAAGAGGGTATAAGCGGGTGGATTTGTCCCGGCATGCATCCTGAAGTTCTTGCCGAGACGCTCGAGCATGCCTGGGAAGCGCGGGATCGATGGCAGGCATTAGGGCTGGCGGCTCGTGACAAAATCCTAACTGTCTCCGAGCCCGATTGGGAGGGAAGGATTCTTGAAATTTTGAAAGAGGCGTCGCGGAAGGGGGGGCAGGTATGAATCTCGTGTTTTGTGCGGATAGGAGGATGTTGGCGGGCCTACACGTCGCGGCGCAGTCGATCCTTTTCGAACTGCATAACGAGGTTCCCCAAGTCTCGATTTCCGTCTTCAGCGCGGATTTAGATGATTCAGACGAAGCGCTGCTGAGAAAAACTCTGGATAGAACGGGCCGAGACTATGTGCTCACCATGTATCCAATCGATTCTTCACGCTTCGAATCCTTCCCTGATCTGCAAGCAAGTCACGCCACCTATTTCCGGCTGATTGTCCCAGATATTCTCGGTGTCGATCGCTTCCTCTATATTGACGCAGACACGCTTTGTCGCGCGAATCTCCAGCCTCTCTACCACACCGATTTGCAAGGCAACCCAATTGGCATGGCTCCGGAAGCACCGATTGAGCGGAGTGTAGACCCCGATGTTGCCCGACTACTTGGAGATCGCGCCAAGGGATATTACTACAACGCTGGGGTTGCCCTTATTGATGCCGCCCTGTGGAGGCGAGAGGGTCTTACCGAGAAATGCCTCAAGTTTATTCAGGATCATCACCCCAGCTACCACGATCAATCCGCACTGAATTACGTCCTTCATGGAAAGATCCGTTGCCTGGAAGCGAAATACAATTGCCGGACCAATGCGCGAGAAAACTGGCCCGACCTCAAGTCTCCAGCGTCAGGAAGAGGCAAGCTATTGCACTTCGTGGACTTTCCAAAACCATGGAGCAAATGGGGTAAAGTCGTTCATCCTCTCGGCCCGGTATGGTGGAATGCACTGGCTCGCACTGAGATGGATGCGTCTACGCTTGGCTCTGTA
The DNA here is from genome assembly GCF_042664875.1 of Haloferula chungangensis. NCBI lineage: Bacteria > Pseudomonadati > Verrucomicrobiota > Verrucomicrobiia > Verrucomicrobiales > Verrucomicrobiaceae > Haloferula > Haloferula chungangensis. Next base: position 209,077 of record NZ_JBHTBS010000006.1, read on the forward strand.
GACCTTTCCCTTGTTTGGAGAACTCGAGAGGCTTACCGCCGGACTTTCAAGGATACGATTTTATTTAGAGGGTATTGCCTTGGAGCTATTTCTAAAGTGAAAGGAGTGCCATCTCAGTGAGATGTGGTCGGTTCACAAAGTTTCTGGAAACTGATATAAGCATGTCTATAGGTGACATTTTGACAATATACCCGTTGTGGATGTGAATCATTCATTTACCATCATGATTACGACCAAAAACAGGGTCGATGATTTGCGCGAGACTTTGAGGCATATTGCCACATTGGATCCTCCGCCTCTTGAAGTGATTATCACAGCTGACGGGTGCGAAGACAGGACAGAAGAAATGGTCCGATCAGAAATGCCGGATGCTCTATTGATCGTTAACGAGGTCGGGCGTGGGTCAGTGGCGTCCAGAGCGACCATGATGGAGCGAGCAAAGGGGGATTTGGTTCTAGCTCTGGACGATGATAGCTACCCTGAGCAGAATAATTGCCTGGCGAGTTTGGCGAATTTGTTTGAACAGAAGCAATCACTCGCGATCGCGACTTTCCCTCAGCGTACCGATGAGTATCCTGAAAGTTTGGAGCAGGATGATTTTGGGAAGTTACGCCCGATTCGTACTTTTCCTAATTCTGGAGCCTGTTTGCGGGTTTCAACCTACCGCTCGTTGGCGGGATTCGAGCCGATGTTCTTCCATATGTATGAGGAACCTGACTACGCGTTGCAGTGTATCGCAAACGACTGGGAAGTGTTGTTTTTTCCTGAGGTCTCAATTCGGCATCATTGGACACCGAATCAGCGTAGTGAACTCCGCAATCATCACCGTCATGCTCGCAACGAGTTTTGGAGCACTCTGATGCGGTGTCCTTTTCCGCAAGCTCTCGGTTTCATCGCTTGGAGGACTTTTGCCCAAGCGAGGTTTGCGCTGAGCCGAGGACCTTCCTGGGCGTTGCGGGAACCGGTCTGGTGGTGGCAGGCTCTGAAGGGGATGCGTCAGGCACTCCGGAGAAGAAGACCTGTAACATGGGCTGGCTATAAGAAATGGTTGGCGATGCCGGATGGCTGACTCATGTCGGAAGTTTCTCAGGATCGTGTTGTTGTGGAGCGTGCACTTTTCCTTAAACTTCTTAGAGCGCATCGCGCCGAAGCCGCCTTCCAAAATACTATTGAGGCGGTGGCACGAAGAGGGAGCCAATTGAGAAGGTCATGAGGATCGCGATTCTCTCCACCATGAGTGGTTATGCCTGGGGCGGCACCGAAGAGGTGTGGTTCCACTTGGCTGAGAGGGCACTAGGGCATGGACACCAAGTGATTGTGGCGGCGGATCACCGGGTGATTGCCTCGGAACCCTGCCGCTCACTTATTGACAAAGGACTTCGCTGTTCGGCGCGTCGACCCTTTCGTCCCGTCCGACTTCACCGTCTCAAGAACCGCCTGAAGGACGACCATCAGGAACTTCTCTCATTCCAGCCTGATGTATTGCTGATCAATGCAGGTTCGCCGTTTGATCTTGGATACAACGAGATCCTAGCTCTATTGGTTGAGAAATGCAGCGGCAAAAAGGTTTTTTTCTGCCATTTCAACTCCGATCGTCTAAAGGTCGAAAACCGGGAGGTGAGCCGTTCGACCTTCGCGGCCATGGATCACGTGGTCTTCGTGAGTCAGGAGAACCAGCACCAGCTTGAGGTGCAACTCGCTGCGAAAATTAGATCTGCAACGGTGATTCTCAATGCTTCTCGATTAGTGTTACCAGAGCCTCTCCCTTTTCCACAAATGGGATCGGTTCAATTCGCAAACGTGGCAAGGCTTGAAACGGCCTGGAAGGGGCAGGATATTCTCACCAAGATGATGGCAATGCCCCTATGGAGGGATAGGGATTGCCAACTGGATTGTTTTGGGGTGGGGCCGGAAGAAGACTATATCGCGGATCTGATTGCGCTGAACGGATGTGGCTCCAAGATGAAGATGGCGGGGTATCTTCGGGATTTGAAAACTCTTTGGGGAGGACACCATGCACTTCTGCTTCCCTCACGTGGCGAAGGCACACCTCTGGTCGTAGTCGAAGCGATGATGTGTGGTCGACCCGTCATCGCTACCGACGTCGGAGGTAATGCTGAAATCATCGAAGACGGAGTAAATGGATTCATTGCTGAAGCCCCGACGGTTCGAAGTTTCTCTGCAGCGCTGCAGCGGGCCTGGGACTCACGAGGCCGGTGGGATGATATGGGCCAGGCCGCCCATGAACGAGCCCGTGATTTAGTTTTGAGTGACCCGCCGGGTAAGCTTCTAAAGCTTCTTGAAGAGCTTGTCTCCTAACGATCGTGATCTCCATTGTCATTCCGGCCTTCAATCGAGCAGAGCTTTTGCCAACGACATTGCGAAGCTTGCTAAACCAGTCGCTACCCGCGCTTGAAATTCTGGTGGTCGATGATGGCTCGAGCGACCGAACGGCTGAAATTGCGAAGTCATTTGGAGATCCGGTTCGAATAATCCGTCAGCAGAATGCAGGCCCGGCGGCGGCGCGTAACCGGGGCTTCAAGGAGAGCCGGGGCGAGTTCATTCACTTTTTCGATAGCGATGATGTGGCGCTTCCGAACAAGCACGAAGTACAAGTCCGCGCTCTTGAGGAGAGCGGTGCGGACATTGCCTATGGGCCGTGGGTAAAAGGCAGCTTCAGCGAGAACGGGTTTGCGCCTGAGAATCACATTTTTCAGCAGCATGGTTTGCCGGATGGCGACTTGATCAAGGCGCTTCTCACAAACTGGTCCATCGTTCCCCACGCCTGTTTATTCCGACGCACCATCGTGGAGCAAACGGGTGGGTTTCCCGAAGATCTATGGGTCGCCGAAGATCAAATGATGTTTCTCGAGTGCCTCCTGGCCGGGGCCAAGGTGGTGCATTCGCCTGGCACCCTGGAACTTTACCGTAGCGATAACAGCGATAAGATATCCGGGAATGACTTGGATGCGGGTCGTCGGAGGCATCTTCTCCACTGGGCCCAATTTCTTCTGCGTGCCGGTGAGCGTTGTCGCAAGCAGGGAATCGACCCCCGTCAATGGTTCGGCTATCGAGGGCGGCTTGCCGAAATCCTGCGCGAGATGCAGACCTTCGATATTGAGGAACCTGAGCTGGAAACCAGGATCCGACAAGGGTTGGAAGGAGCCAGTCCCCTCTGGCTTTACCGATTCGTCCAACAACTCGACAAGAAGCGACAGGGCCTCGAATGTCGTCTCGGCCGCGGTCGGGCTCACCCTTGTTTCCGAGTCGGCAAGATGGATGAAGAGCAAGAGATTGCGTTCAAGGAGTGGGAGATGCGGGCTACCCAATCGAATCATTGACTGCAATCCAATCCAGCGGTTTGAAAGATCAGGATTGGGATCGGCACCCCGAGGTTAGGCATTGGGCTTAATTTGGTCGCTTCCCGAACTCCATCATGATATCGTGCGCATCCTGATCACAGAAGAAGCACTCGAAACGGGAGCGGGTCATTGGCCCAGCTACATTGGAGATCTTGCCGGCAAGTTTCGCGAGATGGGCGATACGGTTGATGTGCTGGCGCATCGCGATGCATCGCCCGAGACGCTGTCGAGAGTCGGCGGCACCCCCTGGTATTCCCGCAACTGCTGGCGGGATTCGCGAAGCCAGGGGAAGGTGGGGGGACTCTTACACAACTGGTATTTTTATCGGGAAACGCTGAAATTCCTGAAGCATCATCCGCCCTACGATCGAGTGCTGGCGTTGACGATGCGGATGCAGCATTTGCTGGCTTTCGCAGCCCTGGTGAGGAGTCGCCTCATTCCTTCATCGACGCGCTTCGTCCTACTCTTTGTGCAGGGCTTCGGTCAGTATGTCGGGCCGGGGCAGGCGACGATCTTTCCTGAGAATTTCTCCTCGAAGCTTGCCCGTGCGGCCTTTCGGGCGATGGCTCCGGCCGTGAGAAGCGGACGCGTGATCCTGGCCGGCGAGACGGCGGGCATGTGTGACGAGTTGCAGCGATTTACCGGGCTCCCAGCGACGCTATTTCCGCATCCAGTTGAAGAGGAAAAGCTGAAATCTGAAATTGGGAGAGAACCCGAAACCAAGAACAAGGAACAAGGAACAAGGAACCAAGAACCAGGAACCAAGAACCAAGAACCATTATTAACGATCACTTGCCCGGGTTATGCCCGGCATGAAAAGGGGAGTGATTTGTTGCACGATGCGATCCTGGAGGTCATTGACCAGCCGTGGGCGAAGCGGCTGCGATTCGTCATGCAGTGGCCGGAGCCTTTTGATTTGCCGGATGGCAGCAGCATGAGTCCGGATGAGAGATTGGTGAATCACCCCCGAGTGGAGTTCCTCAATCAGAGTCTTGATCCGCTTGCCTATGCCGCTTTGCTCGAGCGATCGGATTTGGTGATCCTGCCGTATCGCAGTGAATCCTACCATCAACGGCTTTCGCGGGTGGCGATCGAGGCGGCCGGTAAGGGTATTCCGCTGATCTACAGCGTTCACACCTGGACGCAAGAGGTGGTGGATCTGGTCGGGGGCGGCGTTCCCATTTGTGACGAAAGTGTCGAGTCGGTCGTCAAGGCGCTGCGTGATGCGCTCGACTGCTACCCGTCACTGAAATTAGCCGCAGTCAACGGTGCCGCTGAGGTGGCTGTCTTTCATAAAGCGGAAAGCTTCCGCACTCATTTCACCTGAACCCAAGGGATGCGAGAAATCCCGGGGAATGCTTGGGATGTTAGTCGCATTAGGTCCGCACTCATGACTGAAAGTCATTCTGGTTTGTTGCTTTTTTGCCCGTCTTCTTTTGGTGGAATTGCCGATTATGCGCACCATCAAGCGGAGGCATTGGGTCGAAGGGGGATTCCCGTTTTAATGCTGTGCCCTCCAGACTATCCGCATCGCGCGGTGGCTTATCGGCAGGAGCGCTGTTTGCCGGCTGGCGGCAAACGGTCCAAGTTGCTACTATTCAGATTGATGACTCCTGTCTGGCTTCTTCTGGGAGCTTACATCATCCTCGTGAGGCAAATCCGGGAGCGCGGTTGCAAGCGGGTATTACTGGCCTCTTACGGTGAGTATCTTGCGCCATTGTGGGCATGGCGGATGCGTCGACTTCGACGTCTCGGAGTGCGATTCGGTGCGGTGGTTCATGATCCAGTGCGCGATTTCGTGTTGGGGCCGAACTGGTGGCACCGCTGGTCAATTTCAGAGGGCTATTCCTTCCTCGATGCCGTCTTCTTGCACCACCCGATTGAGCTCGATACAGGAGTCCGAAAGTTTGACTTGGAGCAGACGGTAATCCCACATGGACCTTATTTCTTTCCGGAAGCAAACCGGAGTAGGGTTGAAACGCGTGCTGCGTTGAAAATTCCGCAGCAGGCGAAGGTGTTTCTGAGCTTTGGTCACTTGCGTGATGGCAAGAATCTCGATCTGATTCTTGAAGCCCTGAGCACGCTACCTCAGGCCTACCTGTTGGTAGTAGGCACGGAGGCTGGAACCGGGCATGTGCGTTCGGAGGATTACCAGAAGCAGGCGGAGCGTCTCGGTGTTGATGATCGCTGTCGATGGAAGGTCGGTTTCGCGAGTCCCGAGGAAGTGGCGGACTATTTCGAGGCGGCCGATTTCGCTTTGTTGACCTATGAAGCCCGCTTTCGTTCCGCTTCGGGGGTTCTGAATGTGGCGGCCCGCTACCGGCGGCCCGTTGTTGCTTCCTGTGGAGAAAGCAATCTGTCGACCGCCGTGAAGAACTATCAACTAGGGCCATGGGTCGAGCCTGATCGGGCCGACGAGATTGCCCGTGGGATGCGTGAAATTCTGGATCAAGGCGCCGCCCCCGAGTGGGAGCGCTATCTTGAAGAGAATAGCTGGGAGAAAAATGCTGAGCTGGTGAGCAGAGCACTCGATCTTTGAAATCATGAATCTCCGTCCCATGGCAGGCGCCCTGATTGGCTATCTCTATCACCGCGTGGTCGGGCGGATTCCCTCACGCTGGATGCGGGAATGCTATCTGAAGCGCTGCCTGGGTGCCTTTGGCGAAGGCAGCGCCGTGCAACTTGATTGCCGCTTTCTGAATGCGCGAAAAGTCCATCTGGGTAAACGCAACGTGATCAACTTTGGCTGTCTGCTGGATGGTCGGAAGTTCGAGATCCGGACGGGCGATGACGTTTCGATCGGGCCAGACGCCGGCATCCTGACCCTCGGGCACGACCCGCAATCTCCCGATTTCGAAGATCGAGGCGGAGCGGTGGTGATCGGGGATCGGGCGTGGATTGGTTATCGCGCGATGGTGCTCCCGGGAGTGACTATTGGAGAAGGTGCGGTGGTGGGGGCCGGCGCCGTTGTCACCAGAGATGTCGAAGCCTATTCCATCGTGGCGGGCAATCCGGCAAAGAAGATCGGCGAGCGCGAACGGAATTTGACGTATGAGCTGAGCTTCCGGCCCTGGTTGGGGTGAGGATGGCTGAATTGCTGAAAACGGGAAGATGATAGGTGGGGTGGGTTCGTGGTTCTTGGTTCTTGGTTCTTGGTTCTTGGTTCTTGGTTCTTGGTTCTTGGTTCTTGGTTCTTGGTTCTTGGTTCGTGGTTCGTGGTGGATGGTGGATGGTGGATGGTGGATGGTGGATGCCTCACTGCTCACTGCTCACTGCTCACTGCTCACTGCTCACTGCTCACTGCTCACTTCTGACCTGAGAATCCGTTTTCTGATCCTGATAGAGCGAAATAGAATTTTATGCCACCACAGCTTGAATCCAAGCGCGGCCGTAATCAGGCCGTTGAGGTTGGGAGACTGGTTGCAGCCATTGCAATCGTATGGCTTCACACGGTCGGAGGAGCGGAGATGTCTGAAACTTCCCGATGGATGCGGTGGGCGGTTCCCTTCTTTATAGGTGCGAGTCTATGGTTTGGTGGCCCAAGCTGCCAAAACCAACCCATTCAGTTCATTAAGGATCGCTTCTGGAGACTCTACCCGCTGTTTCTCATCTGGAATGTCTTCTATCTTGTCGTGAGGCTTGTTGCCAGCGCAGTAATGAATGGATCATTCCAGCAAAGCCCCTCCACATTTCTTCAGAGTCTCTTCTTTGATGGTTTTGCCCACCATCTTTGGTTCTTGCCTTTCCTTCTGTTGGTTCACCTCGTGCAGGCGCTTGGAATCGCGCTCAAGCCACCGATGTGGTTTTCCCCTCTAGCTGCTGTGGCATGCCTTGTTGGTTATGAATTTATTCCTCCTGGGTGGATCGGTGGAGGCTACCTGGCGGAGCTTGCCTGGTGGTCTGTGCCTGCCGCGCTCTGGGCGGTGGCGATCGGATTTTTGGTGCGGCGCGTGTCGCTGACTGGTCGGGCTGGCATCCAAGCGGTTTGGGGTATGGGATTTTTGATCCTCGGTGCCTTGGTCATGGCCTGGTCGGTGATTGGTCCGCGTGATGCCATGCTTGAGGGGTTGTCGGGAGTTTTGCTGTTTTTTGGAGCGATGCTCATTGGGGAGAGTGGCAAAGTGAGTTTCCCTGATAGGCTGAATCGGCTGGCCGCGCTTTCGGGCGGAATTTATCTGATTCATGTTTTCTTCATCGAGGGATTCCAGGATGTGATTTCGATGAGATTTGCTGCTGAGGAATCGGTCTGGGTGATTTCTGTTTTCATCCTGGCGACCTTGTCATCCGTTGCCGCTGTCGGAATCGCCCGAAGTGTTGGACTGGGCTGGCTTTTCGACGGTTTTGGCAGACGTAAGGCGGGTAAGTGCTGATCGATGTAACCCATTGACTGACCCTCAAGCCGACCCCGGGATCCGTCACCAGGCACATCGTTCAAATCAACCCACGAGGAACAGGTGAGAATATGGAAAAAAGGCGGCCTGATAAAGGTCGTGTTGATGGTGGGAATCGTGCCTTGCGGGTTCTTTGCGTGGGGGTTTGCCGTGGCGAAATATGAGGTTTTCCCGTTTTCCCAACTCAAGTCTCTGAAGTTTACGCTATCGTCCCACGGGAATCGCTATCACCTCGACGCATCAGCGAATCCCCATCGGGACATGAAGGTTTCTCATTTCGAAGGGCTCAATACCCGGCCGGACGTCATCATGCTCGGTGATTCGTTGACGGCTTCAGCAGAATGGCAGGAGGTTTTTTTGGGAGTGTCGATTGTCAATCGAGGAATCGACGGAGAGACAACCTTTGGCTTGAGGGGGCGATTGGAAGAAGTGATCAAGCGTCGTCCGGGCGGGGTGTTTCTGATGATTGGGGTTAATGACTTCATGGTGGGGGAGAGCGTGGAAAGAGTGCGTGATCGGTATCAAGAGATCATCAAAAGGCTGAGCGAGACCGGTGACATCCATGTCTTTGTTCAATCGACGATTCTCCAAGGGGGCAATGTTGGCCTCGAGAAAAGACGCCGGGTTACGGAGTTGAATCGTTGGTTGCGGGAATACTGTGATCGCCACGAACACGCGACATTCATTGACCTCAATCACGTCTTGGCTCCTGAGGGATTTCTGAGCGAGCGTTTCACTTTGGACGGGATTCATCTGAATGGTGACGGTTATCGCGAGTGGGCTCGCCTGATCGAACCCATGGTTCGGCAAATCGGCAGCCGCGAGGAATAACAGCCGATCGCGGGTCCAATAGTCCGACTATCGATTTCCCTCTGCCCCACTCCTCATCAACATGACCTGGATTGTTAGTCAAATCGGCGGGCGCGAGCATTATGCGGTTCCGCGCTCCTTGCATGGGCGTGGGAAGTTGGCACATCTGATCACGGATTTCTGGGTGCCGCCGACTTCAGCACTTGGGCGAGTACCTTCGCTTCAGCGGCTGAAGGACCGATGGCACCCGGAGTTGAGCGATGCGTCCGTGTGGGCTCCGAATGTTCGGATGCTGAGGTTCGAAATGGAACATCGGCTCCGCAAGACCCAGGGGTGGACGCGAACGATCGCCCGCAATTCTCTCTATCAGAATCAGGCGGTGGCTTTCCTGAGGAGGATGGAGAAGCAGGGCTTTGAAGGGGGAGAGGTGCCGACATTGTTTTCTTACAGCTACGCTGCTCTGGAGCTCTTTCGTCTGGCGAAAGAGCGGGGCTGGAACACGGTGCTCGGGCAAATCGACCCCGGTCCTGAGGAAGAGCGCATCGTTGCCGCTGAATGCCAGCGCTATCCCGAGCTGCCAAGCCAGTGGAAACCCGCTCCGGCGAGCTACTGGCGGCTCTGGCGCGAGGAGGTGGCGCTGGCGGACCGAATCATCGTCAACTCCGAGTGGTCGCGATGCTGCCTGGAAAAAGAAGGCGTGGGAGGCGGCAAGGTGGAAGTCGTGCCGCTGGTCTACCGTGCCGCAGGTGCCGACGAAGGATCGCGTGCGACAAGGCAAGCCTCGCAAGGACCGTTCCGCGTGTTGTTCCTGGGTCAGGTGAACCTGCGCAAAGGGGTGGCCCGTTTGCTTGATGCGATGCGCTTGTTGCGCGAGGAGCCCATTGAGTTGGTGATGGCCGGTCCTTCGGAATTGGATCCGATGGCATGGGCGGACCTTCCGAACGTAAAGTGGATCGGTCCATTGCCGCGGAGCGAAGTGGGAAAAAGTTATCGGGAGGCCGACTTGTTTATCTTGCCGACCCTTTCCGACGGATACGCCCTGACGCAGTTGGAGGCGCTGGCTCACGGTTTGCCGGTATTGGCATCGGCTCATTGTGGTGAAGCCGTAACGGAGGGGGTCAACGGCAGCGTGCTGGAAGACCTTGAAGCCGAAACGATCGCCGCCGCACTGATCAAGCAGCGTGAGGCGAGTTATTCCAGGGTCAGCGCACCATCGTTCCGTCTGGAAGATCTGGGGGATGCCTTGATGGATGGCCGTGCTCAGTAAAAAGTGGTTCCCGCGCTCGCCATTATTTCGTCGCTCCCATTTACTCCGGTGATCGCCTCTGGCGGGTGATGCTTTTTGATTCAACTTATGGAACAAGATTTCCAATTTCCTCTGCCCTTCTTTTTGAGTGTTCTGGCGCTTGCGGGTTTTGCCTTCATGGCGTTCAAGAACCGCGACCGTGGGTGGGGCTTGCCGATGGGCGTCGTGCTGGCCACTACCGCCGTCTGGTATCACGGGGATGCCCTCTACAATGATTATCAGGAATACATCTACCTCATGGGTGAGTCCGCGCTGGAGTCGGGCTGGTGGCAGGTGCTGATTTTCATTGTGTCCTTCGGCCTTCTAGTCTCGCCGGTGCATCAGTTGATCAATGCGAAGCTTGTTGGGAAGAAGAGCAATCTGATGGTCTATTTCCGGACGCGACGTCTTGAGCATCCGGCGATCCAGCAACAGATCGATAAGCTGACGATGGCGCTGGCCGTCGGCTGGCTCCTGCTGATGTCGGTTGCGTTGGTCCGCGTTGATTTCAACTTTGTGGGTCTCTTTGCCCCCTACCTCGAGCGCAAGGTGGATCCCTGGATGCGGGGGAGAGTGGGCGGTAGTTTCGATGCGGTGATCTCGCTGGCGGGTTATTTGCATGTGTTCCTCGCAGCGGGTTTCGGAGTGCTTGCGGCAGTTGCCCGAAATCCGAAAGCCCGCACGGTGGCCATCACGATTTGTATCCTGACCTTTCCATTTTTCATTTTCGACCGGACGCGCAATACGATGCTGGCAACCATGCTGCCAGGAATCCTGGCGTGGATTTTGTTCCGAGTGAAGGGAGGCCTGGTGGTCAAGGGCGCGGTCCTGCTTGGAGCCTTCATGCTGATCAACTTCTGGTTCAGCTTCGTTTTGGCGAACCGCAACGACCAATCGATTTCGACAGCGTTCAAAAATGATGAGGCGATCAAGGCGGCTGAGGAGACGAAGCACGAGGGGCTGAGCATGTTCTCGGAGCTGGGTTACATGAACAGCTTCTTTGAGCAGGGCACCCTGGAGCCGAACTGGGGTGAGCGGTATTTCGCCGAATTGGTGAATCCGATTCCGCGGGGGCTGTGGAAAGACAAGCCCTTTGTCGGAGTGGATTACGCCATCGCCCGGGGGTTCGGCTGGGATAAGGCAGGAGGCACGGGAGCAGGGATTGCCGCCAGCATCGCCACCGGAATGATTGGGCAGGGGGTGGTGAACTTTGGGGGGCTGTTCGGTCCGATGGCCGCCGCTTTGCTCATGGCAATATGGGTGGCGGTGCTCGCTCGACAGGACCTTCTGGGTAGCGACCCCGCGCGGTTGTTGCTGTATGCCAGCGGCATGATTCTGACCTTCAACATGGGACGCGACATCACCTTGTTGGTGCTCTATCCCTTTGTGTTTGGTCTGATGCTGCTCATTGCCCGTGACCTGATCCTGGGACGGAGTCCCGAAGTTCAAATGGCACGCCCGCCACGGCGGAGAAAGGTGCGAAAAGGGACGGAGCGTGATGCCTCCCCGAAGACCGCCCGAGGTAACAAGCCCCGCCGGCGGGTCCAGTGGCGTGGGTGACTTGTCCTCCGCTTTCGAATCTCCAACGAGCTCAAGCTTGTATTGAAACCCGTGAGCATTGCCCACCTTTCTCAATCCGTCAGCACTCAGGGTGGTGGAATTTCCGAAGTGCTCCGTGCGCTGGCGAGTGCTCAGCACGCGGCGGGTCACGAGCCGCATGTGGTGTCGGTGTCCGATGATGGCGAGGCACTTTCGCCATGGCCGCCGGATCAGCCCCATCTCTTGAAGCCGCGTCGCCTCCCTGGCATGCTCTATCTGCCGGGTCTGGAAGCCCTTCTCGATCAGTTGTCGCCGGATGTCACCCATGTCCACGGGCTGTGGACCTATCTTTCGATCGGCGTGCCGAAATGGGCGGCGGGCAAGAATGCGGCCACCGTGGTGAGTCCTCACGGGATGCTGGATGCCTGGGCGCTGGCCAATTCACGATGGAAAAAGCGTCTGGCGGCCGTGCTCTATGAGCGCCGGCACCTCGGGCAGGCGGACTGCGTGCATGCCTTGTGCAAAGCTGAAGCGCGCTCGATCCGCGAATTTGGCGTGAAGAGTCCGATTGCCGTGATTCCTAACGGGATCGATCTGCCGTCGCTCAATCCCGAACTCGATTTTAAAGGACGCAGTCAGGGGAGGTTTTTGCTTTTCCTTGGGCGCCTGCATCCGAAGAAGGGGCTGCTGAATGCCTTGCGAGCGTGGTCGCTGCGCGAAGATCGGGGCGACTGGAAGTTTCTGGTGACTGGCTGGGATCAGGGGGGGCACGAGGCCGAACTGAAACAGCTGTGTGACGAGTTGGGTCTGAGCTGGGCGACCCCTACGGTCGGGGATCTGATCGATGCTCCCGACAGCGTATCCGCGTCGGTGCTTTTCACTGGACCGGCCTTCGGTGAGGAGAAGGCGGCACTTTTGAAGATGGCTTCGGCTTTCATCCTGCCGAGCTTCAGCGAAGGATTGCCGATGTCGGTGCTGGAGGCCTGGGCGTACCATCTCCCGGTGCTGATGACGGAGTTCTGCAATCTCGAAGAAGGGTTTGAGGCGGACGCCGCCATTCGGATTGGCACGGAGGTCCCCTCCATTGCCGATGGTCTGGCGGCCTTGTTCGGGCGGAGTGAAACCGATTTGCAGGTATTGGCCAAGAATGGCCGGCGTCTGGTAGAAGAGAAATTCACCTGGTCCCGGATTGCTGCAGATTTCCAGCAACTCTATGAGTGGATCGGTAAGCGGGCGGAGCGACCTTCATTTGTGGAATGAAGGGGTCTTCGGTAGTCCGGTCCGCGATTCGTCGGTTGAGACGCCTGGCCGTCGTCTTCGCGACGCTTGGCCTCGCTCTGATGGTGGCCCTGACCGCATGGGTCGCGTGGGGGCACTGGCCTGATCCCGTCAGGGGAGAATTGGAGTGGGAGCCGGACGCGATTCTGGTGCTTGGTGGAGGCAATATCGATCGACCGACTGAGGCGCGGCGCCTCGCGACCCGCTTTCCAGAAGTGCCTGTGCTGGTCACCGGCGATGGGGGCATGATTTATGATGAGCTGATTTCCCAGGGTCTGCCGAGAGAGCGATTGATTCACGAAACGCATGCCACCTCGACGATTGAGAATGCACGTTTCACCCGGAAAATCCTCGATCGACTCGGTGCGGAGCGGGTGGTTCTGGTGACGGATTGGTTCCATGTCCCGCGCTCGATGGAGATCTTTCAGCGGGAGCAACCGGGGAGGGAATTTTTTCCGGTGTTCCGCCCCCGGCCGGAGCCGCTCAACGATTGGCACCGCTATGGCTCGACCCGTGAAAGGATCGCCGTCATCCATAACCTGATCCGGCATGGGATCTGGCCTTTCTGACTTTTCCTTATCTTCAATGCACCAGCCATGGCTCTACTGAATCAGCACGATGCGAATCATCCCGACGCCTTGATGAGGCCGATGCAGAGCTTCAGCAGCAAAGCGCGGCGGGCTCTTTGGAACTTCGCCTGGACAGTGCTCTGCCGACCGACTCCCAAACCTCTCCACCGCTGGCGCTGCGCCGTGATCCGCCTGTTCGGTGGCCGAATTGGAAAGAACAACTTTATTTACCCGAGTGCACGCATCTGGGCGCCTTGGCTGCTGGAGACGGGAGATGTGGCGACGATTGCTTCCGGCGTCTATGTTTACAATGTCGGCGGGGTGAAGATCGGGCACCATGCGATCATTTCAGAGGATGCGTTTCTTTGCGGAGCCAGCCATGACTTCAACAGCGTGGACTTCCCCTTGGTGAGCAAGCCGATCGAGATCGGGCCCTATGCCTGGATTTGTGCGCGGGCGGTGGTGCTTCCCGGTGTGCACTGCGGCGATGGTGCGGTGCTCGGAGCGGCGGCAGTAAGTTCGAAGGATTTACAAAGCTGGAAGGTTCATGCAGGAAACCCCGCGCGTATCCTCGGTGACCGGGCCCGCATCGATCAGCCGCCAAATGGCCAAGCCACCAACCCTGCGAATTGAATGTCTGATTCTGGTATCAAGGACAGCCACTATGACCTGTGCGTGATCGGCAGCGGTCCGGCCGGCATGATGGTGGCGCTGGAGTATGCTCGGAAATGCCCGGACCAGCGCGTGCTGCTGGCGGAATTCGGTGCGATTCATGGGACGGGTCAGAACCGATTGGATGATCGGATTGATAACAAGAATCCGCGCAACCATCACGACCCCTACGAGTGCACCAACAAGGGCCTCGGCGGAACCTCGATCACCTGGGGTGGCCGCTGCGTCATGTATGATGAGGTCGACTTCGAAGATCGCCCGATCGTCCGTGGAGGCTGCACTTGGGATCAGGCTCTGTTTAGCGAAGTCAAAGGCTATCAGGCCCGGGCATCGGGATATTTTGAATGTGGTGAGGGGCCATTTTCTCTCGGAGAAATGGCCGCTCATAAGGACTCGAGGGTAGCGGAGTACTTTGTTGAAGGTGAAGTGTCGGACAGCACAGTAGAACGTTGGAGCATGCCGACCCGCTTCGGTCCGCGCTATCGGGCGGAGATCGAAGAGACCACCAATCTCGATCTCCTTTGTGGCGCGGAAGCGCGTCGCATTGGTGCGGTGGATTCGGCGGGTCAGATCGACGAAATTGAGTTTCGGATGAGCTCCAATGGGGAGTCCGTAACGATAAGGGCCTCGGCTTTTGTGATTGCCGCAGGCACTCAGGAGAGCACCCGACTGCTGCTCCGCAACGCTCATGTTTTCAAGCAACTTGGAGGAACGCCCGCTGCCCTCGGAAAGTACTACCAAGGCCACGTATCAGGAAAAATCGCCAGTGTGAGATTCAAGGGCGATCCGAAGAGAACGGACTATGGTTTTCTCCGTGATCCGGATGGCAGCTACTATCGGCGACGGTTCCGCTTGTCGGATGAGTGCCTTCGCCGGGAGAACTTGCTGAACACGGCGATCTGGCTGGATAACCCGCTTTACCATGACCCGGCCCATGGCAGTGGCGCGATGTCGATGATGTATCTCGCGATGATCACACCGGTGCTTGGCAAGCGGCTGGCTCCTCCGGCGATCGCCAACTCCGTCACCAAGGGCAAAGTCAACAAGGTGCCACAACATCTGGTCAATGTGCTCCGCGGCCTGCCGGGTTCCTTGTGGACTCCCGCATCCGTTTTTTATCGACGCTACTTGCTGAAACGCAAACTGCCGGGGATCTTTCTCTACAATCCGGAGAACCGCTACGCTCTCCATTTCCATGCCGAACAAGTACCGGACCCGGAGAACCGGATGAGTCTGGCGGACGACGGGGAGACGCTGGAGATTCGTTACGATCTGAGCGATGATGATGTCGACTCGGTGATCCGAAATCATGAGATCCTCGATGACTGGCTGCGCCAGTGTGGCTGTGGAGAACTGGAATACTGGTTCCCGCGCGAGGAGTTGCCGGATGCCATTCGGACGATGTCCCGCGATGGCATTCACCAAAGCGGAACCACTCGGATTGCCGACCATTCGGCCGATGGAGTGGTCGACCGCGACTTACGGGTCTGGGGCACGCGGAATCTCTATGTCTGTAGTAGTTCGGTCTTTCCGACATCGAGCCAGGCGAATCCCACATATTTTCTCGGATGCTTTGCGATCCGATTGGCTGATCACCTGATGAACTCTCATGCGAAGCGTTGAACTTGTTTCTGGAATCCACTCCTCCGTCCTTGGTTTCGGTTGTGCCCCTATCCTGGGTGCGGTGGGTCGGCGGGAAGCCGATCGGGCGCTTGGCCACGCCCTCGATTGTGGAGTGACCCACTTCGACATCGCCCGGTCCTATGGCTACGGAGAGGCCGAGTCACATGTCGGGAGGTTTCTGGCGGGACGTCGGGAGGAGCTGGTGATAGCGAGTAAGTTTGGGATTCGGGCGACGTGGAAAGCGGGATTGCTACGACCGCTCAAGCCTCTCGTTCGAACACTGAAGGGGCAGCGCAAGCCTGCCATGGGACCGCCTTCTTCCACGGAGATCCAAAGCACGCCGAAGCGGGATCCCTTTCACCAACGCATCCCGCTGACTCCAGCCGCGATGCAGGCAAGTCTTGAGCAGAGCTTGAAGGCCCTTCGCACGGACTATCTTGATCTATTTTTCCTCCACGAACCCTTGGGAGCCATTGAGCGTCTGGACGACCTGGTGGAAGCCGCCGAGACGCTCAAGCAGCAGGGAAAAGTCAAGGGCTGGGGATTGGCTTTTGATTGGGCAAGTCACTCGATGGTGGCGCCATCCTTTTCACGTTTCGAGGTGCTTCAGTTCAACAACTCACCGGGAAGCCAGCACTATGCGCAGGCTCTCGCAGCCCGACGGGATCAGCCGAATGTCTTCTTTTCGCCACTGCGGGGTGCGGGTGGCCTCAAACCCAATCGAGTGCTTGAGCAGATGTGGAGCGATTTTCCAAATAGCGTGATTTTGTGTTCCATGTTCAAGCCGGAGCATATCACCGCCAATGCTGAGGCGGCGGGGGAATGATGCACCTTGAGAATAGTCATCCTGGCCAATTTTCCGCGGATTATCGCTCACCATGTTTTCGATTCTTATTCTAACAAAGGACGAGGAGATCAATCTGCCGGCGTGTCTTGAATCGGTCGGTTGGTGTGACGACGTTGTCGTGCTGGATTCCCTGAGCGAGGACCGTACTCAGGAGCTGGCAGAAAAGTCCGGGGCGCGGGTGTATGAGCGGCCTTTCGATGATTTTGGTTCGCAACGTAACCACGCTCTGGACCAGATCAAATTCAGGCATCCCTGGGTGTTTCACCTGGATGCCGATGAGCGATTCAACGAGGAACTGCGCCGTGAGTGCGAACGGGTGATTCGCGAGGATCAGCACAGCGCTTTTTTTGTGCCGAACAAAATTATTTTTCTGGGGCGCTGGATCCGACATAGCACGCAATACCCTTATCCCCAGGTTCGTCTCTTGAAAGTCGGTGAGGTCCGCTTCGCCAAAGCAGGGCATGGCCAACGGGAAGATCAGGTGAAACGGAGTTTGGGCCACATCGATGTGGCCTACGATCACTACAACTTCTCAAAGGGGATCAGCGACTGGGTGCAGAAACACAACCGCTATTCGGATGAGGAGGCGAAGCATTTCAACGAACAAGCCGAGCAGTCGATCCAGTGGCCAGATCTGCTCAAGGGAGGAATGGCGCGAAAGCGCGCGATGAAACAAGTCCATGCCCGAGTGCCATTCCGCTGGGTATTCAAATTCATCTATCTGTATTTTGTTCGCCTGGGAATTCTGGATGGTTATCCCGGCTTCGTTTACTGTGTGCTGCAGTCGTTCTACGATTTTCTGATCACGGTCAAAATTCAGGAAGCGAAGACCGGAACATCTCGCCCCGCGGCGAAGGCTCCGTGAGGAAGCGCCGTTCGGGATCACCGGAATCACTTGATCGCCTTGGCCGGAGAGCTGCCTGAGATCTGGAAAATGTGGAAAATGTGGAACAGTTTGCAATGAAGTCTGAAAAGCACCTTCTGCTATGGGAGCGAATGGGCGACTACCATCGTGCCCGGTGGAAGGCGACGATTCGGCGCGTCGGTAGCGACGCCTGTCTCGCCGCCGATCTCGGAACAGCCGACGGTCTCTATGAGTGGCAAGGTACGGAGGATGATCCTAATCACTTCGTGCTGGTTCGAAAGCCGGTTGGCGAGCTCGGCGACTTGGAGGCTTTCATGGCATTTCGCCGACTCGTTAGAGAGCAGGGGGTGAGCCACGTGGCGATTCCCGGCTACGGACGCTTGGCCTACATGCTGATGCTCGTCTGGTCGCGTCTGACGGGAAGAAGGGTGACAATGTTTGCCGAATCCTGGTACCCTGGCCGCAAGGGAATGGATTGGGCTAAAGGCCTGTTTTTGCGCGGAGTTACCCACCGATGCTTCGTTTCCGGAGTGTTGGCCCGGGATCACTTCGTGAAGCGTCTGGGTTTTCCGGAATCTGCGGTGTTTGCCGGATACAGCGTCGTCGATAATGACCATTTCGCAGCCGGCCACGCTTCAAGAAAGTCAAACTCACCGGACTTTGTTAGGGACGAGAAAGGGCGAAGAATTCTGCTCTGCGTCGCCCGATTTGCCGAGGAAAAGAGCCTCGAGCTGCTGGTGGCCGCTTTCAAGCAATCGAAGCTTAGCGAGTCGTGGAAGCTGGTTTTGGTGGGAGGAGGCCCCCTGAAAGACAAGCTCGCCGAGGCTTCGGTGGGAGCCCCGATCGAATTGCGCGACTGGTTGGACTATGATTCTTTGCCAGACCTTTATGCCTCGGCGTCATGCTTCGTCTTGCCCAGCAACTTCGAGCCGTGGGGTCTGGTCGTGAATGAAGCGATGGCGGCGGGTCTGCCGATCCTGTTGTCCGATGCCGTAGGAGGCGCACCGGATCTGCTGCGGGTGGGAGAAAATGGATGGAGCTTTCCAAGCGGTGATGAATCCGCCCTGCGGACGAAGCTCGATCAACTGGCGGAGTCCCCCCCTGAACGCTTGGCGGAAATGGGGGCTTGCTCGCGTCAGATCATCGCAGGGTTCTCAGTCGATTCCTGGGCTGAGAAGCTTATGAGTTGAAACCGCGTGCCGTCGCGTCGCGTCGCGTAAAGGGCTTTGCCCCACGCGATTGGGGTTGGACTCCGCCCCACTTGATGGTGGATGGTGTGAAATTTGCGGTTTTCAGTTTTTGATTTTCAGTTAACTCTTCCGATATGGCAAAGTCCCCCAACTCCCCAAAATCCTCCTTTTTACGGAAGCATGCCAAGTTCCTGATCCTCCTGACGATTCTGGTCGTCGGTGCTGTCGCCGCGGTATTTGCCTATCGCCCTGCAGTGGGGAAGTTCAAGGACTGGAGGGCTCAATCCCTCAATGAGGAAGCCCACCAGTATGCGGAGGCTGGCGACTGGAAGGAAGCCAAACGGGCGGCGGTGGCTTCCCTGCAAAACAAGGGCAGTTTTGAGGCCTTGCGGACCCTTGCGAAGGCGGCGGTGGAAAGCCGTGATCCCCGCTCACTCGCGATCGTCTACTCGCTCTTCGCCCATCCCGAAGCCAAGCCAAAGGACCGGGCCATGGCATTCGAATATGCGCTGGAAACGCGTGATCTCGTCAACGCCGCGCAAATGGTCAAGTTTCTTTCTGACGAAGAGAAGAAGTTGCCGGCCATCCATTACCAGATGGTGAGGTGGCTGCTCTTGAATGGGGAATACCAGAAAGCCATTCACCTCGCTGATGAACCGATTGGCGAGACTCGAGACGTTTCGTTGGACCTATTGTTGGCTCAAGGTGTCGTCAGCAGCGGACTTAAAGGGGCTCGCGAGGTTGCCTCTGCACGCTTGGAAAGCGTGATGAAGGATGGCGATCGCGAGTTGGCTCTTAGAGCGCTCACCTTCCTCGCCTCGCTTCCCGACAACTGGATCTACGGTCCGTTGGCGGAAGCGACGATTAAGCGCTTTGAGAACGATCCCGACCTAAGCACCGCCGATTATCTCAATATTCAGTTCTTGAAACTCGGCTTGAAGCAGGTTGACCGCGATCAAACGATTGAAAGCGTGATCACTGAATATAAGGAGGACCACCTACCCGAATTGGTGAGGTGGTTGAAGCGACTTGGTGCTTTTCAGCGCATCGTTGACCTGACGGATTCGGAGATTGCCAAGGCGGACACGGGTTTGTTCTCCGATCGCCTCAATGCGCTTGAAGCCCTCCAGCGTTGGGAGCAGATGGATCTGGAATTGGAGAATCCGTCGGCGGTCATCGTGGAACCCCTGCTGTTTTCGGCGCGAGCCTCGGCTGCTTTTAGAATCGGGGACGAACCGAAGTTTGTCAGTAACTGGGAGAAGGCGGTCAATGCGGCCAAGGTGGATTTCAGCGAGAACTGGTTCTATTCCCTCGCCACCAGTGCCGGGTATCTTGGAGACCATGATCGCCAGATGGAAGCTTTGGCACAAGGGATCCTCCATCCGCTGGGGCTCCCTCCGGAGTCGACTTTGCTTTCCCCGCTCTTCGAGTGGTTGATGAAGCGTGGCGAGACCGAAAGAGTGCAGAAGATCTGTGAGATCCTGTTGTTCCGTGAGCCGGAGAACCCCTTTCTGGTCAACAACTACATCTACCTCAAAGCGCTCCACGGCAAAGTGGATGATGACGATGTGGCCCAGCTCCGCCAGCTGCTGGAGACTTATCCCGGAAATCAGTCGGTGAAAGATTCCTTGGCTCTGGTTCTACTCCGAAATGAAGAGCCGCAGCCTGCCATTGATCTCCTCAAGGAAATCTCGGCTGAGCCCTCGAAGCTATCCATCTCCAGCCAGGCCATTTACGCGAATGCCCTCGCCGCCCTCGGCCGAGAGGAGGAAGCAAAACAACTGGCTTCTCAGATTGCCTGGGATCGGCTTTCCCAAGCCGAGCTGCATGTCTTGACGCTCAATCCTACGGATCAATCTCCTCGAGATCGACTCCAGAACAACCGTCTCTATCTGAAAGCGCTCTATGGCAGAGTAAACAGCGAAGACGTAAGCGAGCTTCGCCGTCTGCTGGCAAGCAATCCGGACGCTCAGGGTCTGCGGGATAGTCTCGCCCTCGTATTGCTGCAAAATGGGGAGCCCCAGGCGGCCATCGATATCCTCAAGGAAATCTCGACGAATCCTCTGGAGCTTTCATCGCCGAACCAGGCGATCTATGCCAACGCTCTCTACGCCCTCGGCGAGGAGGAAGAGGCGATGGAGATCGCCGATAAGATCAAATGGGAAGACCTCTCGGCGGCTGAACTTCGGCTGCTCTCGCTGCGACGCACCGAGAATGATCTCGATGATGATCTGATCAATAATCGCCTGTATCTCAAGGCGCTCCACGGCCGGGTGAGCAAGCAGGACGTCGATCAGCTCCGTCGCTTGCTCAAGACGATGCCTGATAAGGAGGGCTTGCGCGATGCGCTCGCTCTCGTGCTGCTGCAGACCGGAGAGCCTCAGGCCGCACTCGATACTCTCAAGGAAATCTCCTCGGACCCGCTAGCCCTCTCGGCACCGAACCAGGCCGTGTATGCAAATGCCCTTTACGCTCTCGGTCAGAAGGAGGAAGCGTCCCAGATTTCGCAACAGATCTCTTGGGAAGAATTCTCGGAGGCCGAACTGAGGCTTCTCGGCCTCGATCAATCCAAAGAGAAACCTCGGGAAGTCAAGGAGGCCAAGGTGAGCATCAAGCGCATCTATCTCAAGGCACTGCACGGCAAAGTGAGCGAAAATGAGGTGGCGGAACTCCAGCGACTGCTGGAAAGTGAGCCTGAAACGGAAGGCTTACGCGATGCCCTCGCGCTGATCTCGCTTCAAGCGGGGGATGCTCAAGTTGCTCTTGATCTTCTGACGCAAGTCTCGCCTGATCCGATGGCGCTATCCCCTTCCAACCAAGCCATTTATGCAAATGCGCTGCGGCAGCAGGGTCAGGTGCAGGAGGCGCTTGGCATGGCCGGAAAGATCGATTGGAGCAAGCTCTCCCAAGCCGAAAAGCGCGTGCTGGCCTTCCCTGATGAGGAGGGGACCGAGGCCCAGTAAGCCAACTAAGGGCCAAATGGTCCGAGGATATTCGGAAACCTAAAGAAAGTTAGAGGATTTTCGATCTCTAAACCTGAAGGCGCATTTCGTCGTAACTCGCTGAATATCAAGAATTAACATTGAGGTCTCTGGATTGCGGCGAAATTCGAATGAGATATCCGCTAAAATTTCTTGTAATATCAGTGAAGTCACGTATACCAACCTCGTGTCAGGCATCTCCTGGCTTTTGCATTAGAGTTTTGCCTTTTGGAATCGTTGAGAAACTTGTTTGACCTCGATCTCTCACTAGGCAGAATTTCAAAAAGTTACAGACTCTCCAGAGAACAACCCCCGAAAACGTAAAATAGTATATGAAAACTAAAACAATCCTAGGCATCACAGCTGCAGCTGTCGCCTCCGTCCAGACTGGCTCAGCGGACTTCGTCCTTGCTGGCTGGCACGAGTTTACCCCCAATGCCAGTCAAATCTCGACCGTGAATTCGCCTGCGAATGAAGGTGTCGCGGGTCTTTATGATGACGCGAACACCGTCTTCCGTCACACCCAGGCAACTGACAATGGTGGATCCACCGACAATTGGTATGGTCCTGATTCGTTGGCGACTGGCGGTTTGAAGACCGGTCAATCCCCATATGCAGGCCCTCAGAATCCGGAAACGGGAGGACCACTAGATCCGCGTTTGGCAGCCGGATACTCGGATCCTGTTGGTTTCAATGGAGCTCAGCCAGGAACGACCATGAACGGTCGAGTCGCCGTGACCAACGACAGTGACATCCTTCTCTTCAATGGTTCCGCTGATTCGTTCAAGTTACGTAGTTTCGTGTTTGACGCCTTCCTTGGAGAAGTCAGTGCTCCAGGCGCTTCGGCTCAATTTGCCAACTTTACGGTCTCGATCCTTAGAAATGGTGGCGGAGCCGCTGAGAACTACTCGATCCTTGCTTCGCAAGGCTTCACGGGTGTGCACTCCAATCCTGCTGTTGCAGGCTTCAACGCGCTGACACCTGTAGACACTCCATTCGCTCCAGATGCTATCAGCATTCCTGTTCCCAACGCGATTGTGTATGGAACCGGCACGAACTACGTTGACTATTTGGTCGACCTGCAAGGGCTTACGCTTGATCCCGGCGACGCGATCAAGATTCGCTTCAACCAAACGGGTAGCGGTGCGGTTCGTATCGACAACGCAGCCTTCATCGCTGTGCCTGAGCCATCCTCCGCGCTTGCGCTTGGTGGTATCCTGGGCCTCGGCTTGATGGGTCACCGTCGTCGCCGTTAATCCGTCCGAGTCATCTGACTTTCCCAAAACACCGGAGCCTCACGGGCTCCGGTGTTTTTTTTACGGGAGAAGGCGTCGATGTCTCACCCGTTTCCACCTCGAGTTGCCACACCTTACTCATTTGAATTACATCATCGGGATTCTGCATGCCGAACGACTCTGGTATCAGGGTCTGAGAAAGCGGTGACGGAGGGATCGATCCGCTTGGTGCGATGGAGACGCTTTCCAAAGAGTCGCTTTCCATCGTTGCGTAAGTGAGTTGATTTCAAAAATCCCGTGACATCGCCTCAAACTGTGTAAGGTGTTGCTCGGCCCACCGAAATCCACCAACTTCCGGTGGGTGCAGGCCTACCAAGTTTTTTACCATGACTCTGCCTGTTGCAGGGTTCCCCCAACGCAAACAAACATGAATATACGTACCTTATTAGGTCTTTCCGCAGTTTCTGTCGTGATTACCCAGACAGGATCTGCTGCCATCCTCCTTGCTGGCTGGAACGAGTTTACGACCAATGCCAGCCTGATCTCGCACGTCAATTCGCCTGCAAATGAAGGAGTTTCCGGAATGTACAATCATCCCACGACCTTGTTTCGCCACACCCGAGCGACGGATAGTGGTGGATCGACGGACAATTGGTATGGCCCTGATTCTGCCGCAAGAGGTGGCATGAAGACTGGTCAAACTCCGTATGTCGGCGTTAAGAACGATGAAATTCCTGGCAGCGGAGATCCGCGGTTGAATGCCGGATACACGGATCCCACAGGATTTGTCGGTAATCAGCCCGGCACGACCATGAATGGCCGGGTTGCCGTGACCAATGACAGCGATCTCATTTTGCACAACGGGACACAAACCTCCTACGAGCTGCAGAGCTTCGTGTTCGATGCCTTTCTCGGGGACGTGAACAAGCCTACGGCGGTCGCAAATATTGCTAACTTCACGGTTTCACACGTCAAAGGTGGAACCACTTACAACTACTCAATCCTCGCCCAGTTGGGATATTCGGGCGTTCATTCGAATCCGGTGGGGGGGCTGACCACGGGTTCGCCCGCTGACACTCGCTTCACTGATAATGGCATCACGATTCCGGTTCCCAATGCCATCGTGTATGGAACAGGCTCCAATTACGTCGATTACGTCTTGGATCTGTCCGGCTTCATCCTTGATCCGGGCGACACCCTCAAGGTTCGTTTCAACCAGACCGGCAGCGGTGCGGTACGTCTCGACAACGCCGCCTTCATTGCCGTTCCTGAGCCCTCCAGCGCGCTTCTGATCAGCAGTCTCATGAGCCTGAGCTTGCTGCGTCGTAGGCGTCGCGCCTGAGCGAACTGAGGTCATTCGATTTCCAAAAGCATCAGAGCCCCACGGGCCCTGGTGCTTTTTTGTGCTTTGAAGATTTGGGAGAAGTTTTGCCGCGCACGTAGCGGGATGACCCGAAGCCATCAGAAGAAGCGGCGATATCACCACTCCCTCCAAAAATCTGTGTAATCTGCGTAATCTGGCGGTTCCAATGTCGACTTGTAGGGGTGACTTCTCAGGGTATGAGAAACGAGGGTGCTACTTGGCGACTTCGAGTCGATCGATGGTGACCTGCTTGAAGGCATCCCAAGCGAGCTCGTAATCTTCGGTGCCCCGCACCATGGCCAGGATGACCCGGGTTGCGGGTGAATTGAGGCCTTCTTGAGCCGCTTTTAATTTGGCCCGCCGGAGCTTCGATCCCAGCGGCACGGGAGAAGACTCGCTGTGACGGAAGACTTCTTCGTAGTGGGTCGCGCCGGGTGACCAGACGATCTTGAAGACATAGAAGGTCTTATCCGAGAGGGGATTTCCGAAATACCATTGGCGGATGTAGAGCTTTTCCTGCTTCACTTCCAGTTCCTTGATCGGGAACTCCTCGATTAGCTTTGCGCCAGAAGCGGAGAAACAGACTTCCGGAGTGTGGGAGCCGAGGTCAGCGAGAACGTGGGGATTGCCATTTTCGTAATCAAGGTAGAGCACTTCAACAGAAGGGCTCTGGTCACCATTCTCGATAAGGTACTGAATGCCTTCATCCTGATTGAGGACGTCGGCACCGGTGGTCTCTGAGAAATGCTGATTAACGGCATGGGGCGGCGGCGTCCATTTGAGGTAGCTTCGCAGTTCGGGGTCGCTTTGATCCTGCGAGAACCACCAGAGTCGAACGCCTTCACTTGCCGCGAGCGCCAAGCAGGCGATGACGAAGAAAATTTTGCCTGAGGTCTTCATGGGTTGAGAATTTAGGCTGAATTTGCGACCTTCTTGCGCACGACCTTCACTTTTTTTCCGTGGGTGCTCCATGCGCTGATCAGCCACGCCAAGCCTGCTACCAAAACGTAGGTGGCGACCGCAGTCCATAGCCCGACCGGGTCATGGGCCTTGTCCATCGCGTCATGACCTTCGGTATAGGCGATCTGGGTCAGGGTGACGATGCGGATGGTATTGGCGATGATCGCAATCGCCAGGGAGGCGATTAGCAGAAACAGCCGTGTCGGAATCTTGAAACGACTGAGTTCCCCAAGCACCAGAGCGGCGGTGATGCAGCTTTGAAACGAGCGGATTCCGCTGCAGCCTTCAGTGACGTCGAGGAGCTTGCCATCCACCACGAAGGCCGTGCCGGAAAGGATCGCCGGAAAACCCATCATGGGAAGAACTTGGCTGGACAGATCGAGGATGAATCCCGTTAGCGCCTCGACCAGTGCGGACTGCACACTGGTAGGCAGCGGCACGGCGACAAGAATCATGAACGTTGCGGGAGCCAGATGGAGGCTCCGGCGCCAGCCTTTCAGTAAAACCAAGCTGAGATGCGTAATCCCTAACATGACGAAGGCGTGGGCCCAAAGGGGAAAGCGCCACAGCGCATCGACATGCTCTATGACCCGGATCGGGATGATGCTGAGAACCCCGAGAAAGATGAGAATTTTGAGCCAGGCCTGATGCTTCGGCGCGGGCTGTGGCGGGAGGACATCCTGCCAACGCTGGTAGGCGAGAAAGGCGATGGCCGGCGGGACCAGCCAGCCGTAGTCATAGTAGGTTCCGCCTTCCCAGCTGGGGATCAGGACGAAGCAGAGCTGCAACCACAGGATGGCGATGAAAATCAATCCGAAGATTGTCCTGCCTTTCTCATC
Source organism: Haloferula chungangensis (assembly GCF_042664875.1). Classification (NCBI taxonomy): domain Bacteria; kingdom Pseudomonadati; phylum Verrucomicrobiota; class Verrucomicrobiia; order Verrucomicrobiales; family Verrucomicrobiaceae; genus Haloferula; species Haloferula chungangensis. The sequence continues at coordinate 234,886 of NZ_JBHTBS010000006.1, forward strand.
AATCGCTGCGGGGGGGGGAGACATCGTTTGTTACTACGCCGGGGGATCGGGACGGCTTTTTGTCAGGGACTGGGAGGCTAAAGTCCAGCCATGATCGGGCCAGAAAAATGAAACACAGGTCCCGTCATGGCAGGGCGACCTCGCTTTGAAGCGGCTTGGAAGACCGCAAACCTTCAGGGGAACTCCGGCTTCAGCCCAATACCTTTAAGGATTCGATGTTCGGATCTTGCATCTCGATCCCGGCAGGGATCATCGCTTGTAGCCCCGGGTCGAGGAGCCTTGGCGACGACCACCCGGGGACCCGCGTCGAGGAATGAATTCGACCCCGGTAGGGGGTCGCAGCGGGCGCGGACGTCAGTGGCGGATCCGACCTTGCTGGCACACCTTTCAGGGTGCCGATTCAAGAACCCATCCAAACCCGGGGTGCTCGTCGTCGCCGCTCCTCGATCCGAGGCTACATGCTGTCATCCCTATCGGGATGTCGATCGGAATCCAGGATTCTCCCAATCCTTAAAGGCATTGGGTAGCGTGGTGGATCGGCTCGGTTGGTGGAGGAGTTAGGCCTTGGAGTTAGGCGAGGGAAAAACGGGATTTTTCTCGTTCCCGAAATTGGAATTATTTGTCTCTTTTACCGGGTGTCTCTTTTCAACACCAGTCGCAGTGCCCTGCTGTTCCTCTTCCTTGCGGCGATTTTTGTCGGAGTGCTGACCAGTCGTGCAGCCTGGGACTTCAATCACGGTTTGATTTTTGTCCTCGCTGGCGCGGTGATGCTGTGCTCCCGAGCCCAAGTCGCCGCGTCGCGCTATGCGTGGTTGGCAGTGGCGGTGGTGGTTTTAGCGATGGGTGCCTTCCTTCCGGCCGCGTGGTTTGGGATTCCCGAGTGGCGGCGTGGCTTCGAGGCGGTCGGGATCGAGGTCGGTGATCTGCAGGTCATCCAGGTGAGACAGGCCTTTGAGCTGACGCTGGGCCTGGCGGCCACCGTGGCGGTGGGCCTGTGGCTGACGACTCAGCGGTGTTCCTCGCAGGCACTGGGATTCCTGGCGCTGAGTTTCAGCGCGCTCGTGGCGGCCTACGCCGTGGGCTGCTTCGTGTATCGCGAGCCGCTAGCGGTGGGAATGGCCGACGGCGATTTCGGGATCTTTCCCAACCGCAATCACACCTCGACGCTGCTTTCGATGGGCTTTATCACCGGTTTGGGCTGCGTGGTGCAAGCGATCCGCGACAAGCGCTGGATGCTCTTGCTGGGTGGCTTGCTGACGACCGGGGTCTGTCTCTGGGCGGTGCTCTTCTGGTCGATAAGCCGCTCAGGAGTGCTCTTGGTGGGGCTGGGCTCTGTGCTCCTATTCGCCGGTCTCGGCGTGCGCTATCTCGGTCGCCATGCGGTGATGGCCATGGTTTTGATCGGCGCCACAGCGCTGGCGGGATTCATGCTCACCGACACTCGCCTGAAAGGCCGTCTGATGGGAACCGAGCTCGTGGCGGAATCGCCAGCAGGCGAGACCCTGTCCCCAAATTCGGCCGCCGAGCTCGATTCGCCCCCAGCCGTCGAATTCGGCGCGCTAGGTCTGAGACTGCCTCTATGGAAAGAAACAGCCAGCATGATCGGCGATTCTCCGTTGGTGGGTGTGGGGATGGGACAATTTGCTGCGCTCTTTCCTCAGTATCAGGAGCAATCGGTGATCAAGAACGACGCAAATGTCCTGCACCCGGAAAATGATTGGCTGTGGTTGGCCGCCGAACTGGGGGTTCCGGCGCTGTTAATGGGCTTGAGTTTCGTGGTGATTCTGGGAATCGATGCCTTTCGCAAAATTCGTCAGGGAAAGCTCAGGGGGCTACGCATGGCCTGCCTGATTGGGGCACTATTATTGCCCATTCATGGGTGCATTGATGTGCCGGGGCATCGTGTTCCTCTCTTTCTAGCGGCTGCATTTCTCTACATGCTTTCGATGACTGGAGAGGGCCTCGCCGCGCCAGAAGGATGGCGCTCAAGGGTGCTTCCGAAGCTGGTCGGACTTCTGGTGACGACCTTAGGAGCTTGCCTGCTTTTTCACGAATCATTTGGTCTTGGGCCGTCGGCGGTCGCGACGCCGCAGCGGGTTCGTCTGGAGGCGCAAGCGCTTCTGGAGCGGGACAAGGTGCTGGCGGAGGCGGCCCGGAAATCCAATCTGCCCTATCAGCCAGATCCCGACGACGATTTGCTTGAACTGGCGATCAGGCTTCTGTTGGAGGCAGAAAAAGTCTCGCCTCTTGACCGAGTGAATCAACGTCTGACAGGTCAGTTGGCCCTCTATTTTGACGATAAGTATGAGCTGGTGCGCAGCGCCTACGCGAAAGAGGCAGTGCTGGACCCGCAGTGGGTACTCTTGTCCATTGATCACGCGACGGACTGGGTCCCGCACGACATGGAGGAATCGAAGGCCGCGTGGCGTGAAGCTTATCGACGGGCTCAATGGATCGAAAATAAGGATCCTGCCACGCGTTTCGGCACAGATTTTGTCATAGGGGAGCTTCGATTCCGGGCGAGGAGATATCCTAAGCAGAAGGCCGAACTGGAGGAATTTATTCCTCTGTTGAATCCAAATGAAGCGAAATAAGACGAATGGCGAAGGGCTCCGTTAGTTCCCATTCAATCGATTGCCTGAGGTAGCCACACCCGGTATTGGATTTTTGCATTCGAGGGCGGCCGTCAATCGGTCGGGTTTCACGCTGTCATCACGGTTTCCGGGCGAAAGGTTGAGATCGTGGCGACGGCTTTAGGGATGATTTCCAAGGGTCTTACGGGTATCCTTACGATTCGAATTATCATTGACGTAGTCAGTAGTTTCCCTTACTGATCCCCTAGTTCGCTATGAAAACGAAATCACTCCCCAAAATCACTGCTTTTCTTGTCGTTTCCGCTGTCTTGGCGTTGCCGGTAGCCTTCGCGGCACGTGGTGGCAACAGTGGTGGTACCACAACCGGTGGCGGAAAACCGCCTGTCAGCGCTCCTTGAGCGGTCCGATCATTCTGTGAGGTCCTCCACGGCCAATGAGTCGGACGGATCTAATGGTTCTTGTGCTTATTTTATCCCTCTAATTCCCCTCTAATCCCTCTTCTTATGTCCTCTCTAAAATTTTTGAGCCAATTTGGCCTGGTGCTTCTCGGTTCGAGCGCGTCTTTGCAAGCATTCACCACGGATTTCCCTTCTTCAACTTTCGGCATTCCTGACGTTGGAATTCCTGGTGCCGACGATCCACCAGCCCCGATCGCAGGTGTCGATGGCTGGACGATTAATGATTCGGGCGCTGACGGTGGCAATGGTCTCACTTGGCTTTCCACCGTGGATGGCGCGAACGCCGCAAAGTTGGGTGGAAACTACGAGGCTCCTACGGCTCAGGATGTTTATCTGACTCATGCCGTCGAAGGTTTTCCAATTGAAGAAACCATTTTCCAAGTCGATTTCACGATTGTGGATAGCAACGAGAACTTTAATCGAGACGGTTTTGGACTTTCCCTCGGCACCTCTGGTTTGGGAGAAACGATCGGTCTCAATTTCCTCCCGGTTTTCGATGCTATCGAAAATGTGAATGCCTACCACGTGGAATATAGCGTTGGGGGGGTATCTCAAGGAGACCTCGTTTCTGACTATGGATACGCTTTCAATATATTTCCAAGTTCACTCTATACCTTGAATTTGTCATTCACTGCGAATGGTGCCAATCCGAGTTTTTCTGGAGCAATCAACGGCGTAGATGCACTGGGCAACCCGTTCTTTCTCCCATTTTCAGACGTAGAGATGAATGGAATGGGTGGCCGCGCGGTCGATACCGTTTCTGCAGTTTGGAACGTGGACCAAACCCCCAATGCGGTAAATGGCCTTGGTGGTGATAACTTGATTGCCTTCACCAATTTGAGCGTCGTTCCTGAGCCATCGGCGATGCTGCTTGGTGGTCTTTCGCTGCTTGGTCTGATGCGCCGCCGTCGCCAGGCCTGATTCTCGAGTCTAAACCTTTAAGAAAGCTGCCTTCGGTCTTCGGAGGCAGCTTTTTTGTTGCCAGGAGTCGCTGATCCCCGCTCCTTTTCTCTCCTCCCTCGCGTGAAGCTGGTCCTGATCAATCAATATTTCCCTCCCGATGAAGCGCCCACAGGCTTGATGCTGGAGAGCGTGGCGGAAGTCCTCGCTCAGCAGGGTCATTCGGTGACGGTGCTCTGCTCGGCAGGAGGTTACGCGATGACCAAGGGGGGTGCGGAGGACGCCGTCGAAGAGGCAGGTGGCAACTCGAGGCTGCGGGTGATCCGCATTGGGGCTTCGCGCTTCGGACGCGGAAGCTTCGTTGGTAAGCTACTGGATTATGCCTCGTTTTACCTGGGGGTAAGTTGGCAGTTGCTCCGCCTTCAGGCGGCCCCGGATCGGGTGGTCGCTCTAACCACGCCTCCGTTTCTTTCCCTGCTGGCACGGTTTGGCAGCTGGCTGCGGGGCGGAGACCATGCCCACTGGGTGATGGATCTCTATCCCGACGTGATGGTTTCCCACGGGATGCTCAAGGCGAATGGTGGGGGGCACCGATGTTTGGCCTTTCTGAGCCGTTTGGGATTTGGGGGTTCACGCAATGCGATGGTTCTGACCTTGGGGCCGGACATGCAGGAGCGGGTGGCGGATCATCTCAGTGCGAAGACGCCGTCGGAATGGGTGCCGCTGTGGGCGACGGAAGCTCCCGAAGAATTTTCCGATGACCAGGCCGGTCGACAATTGCGTCGCGAGCGAGGCTGGTCTGACGATGAAATGATCGTGATGTATTCCGGAAACATGGGTCTGGGCCACCGCTTCGGTGAGTTTCTTGATCTGTTGAAGAATGCCGAGCGATGGAAGCCTTTGGAGGGGAAATGCCGATTTGTATTCTACGGTCGGGGGAAGCGTCGCACTGAGATTGAGGCCTTCATCAAGGAGAACCCGAAGGCACCCGTAGAACTGCATGATTACGTCGCCCGATCCCAGCTGGGCGCCCACCTGCGCAGTGCCGATGTGCATCTGGCATCGCTGGAACCATCCTGGGACGGCACCATGGTGCCAAGCAAGTTGCAGGGGATTTTCGCGATTGGACGACCGGTGATTTTCGTCGGCAGCGGGGAAAGTTCCATCGGCCGCTGGGTCGAGGAAAGCCGGGGAGGCTGGCGAGTGACGCCCGGCGACGCTGCTGCGCTGGACTCCGCCCTGCTACAAGCGAGTGATGCGACCCAACGTCGCGAGCGGGGTGACGCCGCGCTGCGCTTTGCGGAAAGGCATTTCCAGCGAGGAGAGAATGCGCGGCGGGTGGCGGAGTTGTTTGGGGGGAGTAGAAGTGCCGAGTGAGAAGTGCCGAGTGAGCAGTGAGCAGTGAGCAGTGAGCAGTGAGCAGTGAGCAGTGAGCGGTGAGCGGTGAGCGGTGAGCGGTGAGCGGTGAGCGGTGAGCGGTTGGCAGTGTTTGCTTTGGCGCTTGTGGTTCTGGGTCGGGTGGTGAGCTATTCTGCGGCGGGGGCGGCGAGAGTTTCGAAGACTCGCTTTTCGGAGGGGAGCAGATCGTCCCATGGGAGTTTTTCAAAGTAGACGCTGGCTTCTTCGGACTTCCCGTTTTTCGCCAAAACGATGCCTCGGATGGCGCGATACGCGGGGTTCGTGCTGAACCAGTCGATCGCGGGATCATTGGTGAGCTCATCCGCTTTCTCAAAATCACCATTAAGGACGTGGCTGATGGCGAGAATGGAACGCAGCGCGAGAAGCTCGGGATACTTCTCCTGAAGAGGGCTGAGCTGCTCGACCACATACTGGGCTTCGGCACGACCAGACAGGCAGGAGATGTACAAAAATTGGGCATGGATCACCCTGTTGTCGGACTCGATTGCGTGCAGCGAGCTGAGCACGGCATAGAGCTCGTCTTCGCGGCCTTGAGCCGAAAGGCGGGCGATCACATGGCTGATTGACTCGGAGGGAGGGAGGGGACCGGTCCCGCGAATCAGGGCGCGCGTCCAGGCATCGATGGAAAGGTCGTCCAGCCCGCGCTTCTGGGCGTCGCGGGCGAGGTCGATGAGGGCGGCGGGATCTGCGGACTCGGTGGCGGATTCGAGCGCACTTTTCACGGCAAGCTTGGCCAGGTCATGGTCGCCATTTTCCCGTCCCAGAACGGCGAGACGGGTTTGGACTTTCCAGTTCGGCACCTCGCGTGGTGCTGCCTCGAGGAAGCTCTTGAGCTTGTCGTTGGCTCCGGTGGCCTCAAGATATTGAAGCTGGAGTTGGTAAAGATCGGAGAATTCCGAGGGTTTGCCAAGACTGAGAAAGTTGGCGGCTTCTTCGGGGTGGCCGATCTGGAGAAGCCAACGCGCAAGCTCGATCGAATGGCGTTCCTCGTGGCGTTTGATGGCGGCACGGAGCAGTTCCTCGCTTTTCTCGGGCTGAGCGGCCATTTGGCAACGGGTGATCCGCAGGTCGACGAGGGGGTCGGATGAGGGCTGGGAATGAGCGCTTTCGGGGAGGGCGTCGTAGACATCTCGCGCCAGATCGGCTTGCGAAATTTCGTCGACCGTCTCGAGCAGGCGAGGCCAGGCTTCAGGGGTATCGCGCAGCTGGCTTGCCAAGCGCCGATGAAACTCCGCGAGGGATTCCGGAGAATTTTTTCTGGCGAGGATCGTCAGGAGGCGGGAGTTGAGCTCGACCGGGTAGGGTTTCGGAAAGCTGATGACGATCGCCGTGGCCGCCGGCAGCATCTGATCATAAAGAAGCCGATCGATGATCGGCAATTGGTAGTCGAGCGACTGCTTGTTCTGATCGGTCAGGTGGGCCCAGGACTTGAGCGGGATGTAGGTGGGGCCTGATTGGCAGAGGTAGCGCCAGGCCACGACTTTGTCCTCTGGGGTGCTGCGGATGTCGCGGAGGATGGCGATGGCGACGTCGCCCGCCTTTGGATCCTTGAGGGCCGAGGCCGAGCGGAGAAGGATCGGGAGTGCTTCGTAGGATGTGCTGTCTTGGCGGAGGATTTGCAGGGACAGATCCCGGGCTTCGGTGAAGCGGCTTGCGGCAAGGGCTTTGGAAGCCTCTTCGAAATTGCGGCTGCTTTTCCAGCGATGGTAGGCGGCCTTTCCGGGAACCAGCGCGGCCAACAGGCCGGCACCTAGGAGGAGAAGCACGATGAGAAAGCGCCAGAGAATGTGGAGATTGGCCCAAGTCGAGGGGATTTGAGTGAGGGGGTTCATGGGTTTTACGATCAAAAACGGAGGGAAGGTACCTTAGGGCTCTGGCTTGGGAGGCGTCCAGCGAATCTGCCCGCGGATGGTTTTTTCAAATTGCAGCCAGGCAAGTTCTTCGGTGGGCATGCCGACGATTCCTCCGCTGATGATGCGGGTGTGTTGGGGGCGGAAGCGGGCCATGGCCGCGGCTAGCCGGAGTTGGCGGAGTTCGTGGCCGGTCTGCCCCATGAGCGCATCGTTTCGCAGGGTGCTCTCGGGAAATCCACTGACCCAGACGCTTTTGAAAATAAACACCGCTTTGCCTCCGTTCTGGTGGCGGAACTGGGTGGAATCGAAGTAGAGCACGCCATCGCCCGTCTCCAGCTTCCTCGTTGGATGGATCTTCACGAGCCGCATGCCGATGGCACCCATGCACTGTTCGGGGAGGTGCTTGAAGGCCTCCAGGGTGTTGACCGTGTCCGCGGCATCCCAGCGGAAGAACGAAATCCGCGCGTCCGTCTGATTCTCGGATTCGACATCTGAAATCCAACCGTCATTGCAGAGCAGAGCGTCCTCGACTTCTTCGTAGACGTCGATCCGCGGGGTCCAGGATGAGTTTGCAGAGGGAAACGCCAGCTCGAGGATCGGTTCGGACTGAGCGGTCGGTGGCGGGCTCATCCAAGCATGGGCCGCCACTTCGGCGACCACTACCGGAAGTGCCCAGAGAATGATGCGCGGAATCCCTTTCATAAATCGCCCTTTCCGACCTGTTTTCTCATCACGGTGCGGCGGCTTGGCCTGCTGATCCAGGACGATACGGCGAGTAGAACCACCGAGCCTACGGCGAAAGCGATGAGGCCTGCCTGGTCATGCGCCTGATCGAAGGCCTCTTGGCCGCTCTTGAATTGGATCGCGGCGAGCGCGCTGGCCCGAATGACATTGAGAACCCAGGCGACCGCCACTCCGATCCCCACCAGAATGAGACGCTGGACGGCTTGGAGCCTCATCAATTCGCCAAAAAACAGCGAGCTCATCAGGAAACTTTGAGCCGAGCGAATGCCGCTGCAGCCATCGGTCACTTCCACAACCTCGTTCATGAAGGCGAGCCGATCGCCCATGGTCTGGACCTGCATGCCGAGAAATTGGAGCAGCGCGGCCGAGCTGCCAACCACTCCATCGGTCAAGCTGCTGACCAGGAAGTTTTCAATCAGGGTGGGAAGCGGAATGGCCGTGCAGGCAAACAGGAGGATCGGGATGATCCGGACGGCCGCTTTGCTCCCGCCGGTGCGGACGGTGATGAAGAGAGTGATGGCGATGACCCCTAGTGCGTGAATCCAGATGGGAAGTGTCCACCGAGGGTCGACCTTCTCGACCACGCGCAGGCAGAACAGCAGTGCTGCGAGTCCCAGCATCCCGACGAGCACAAGAGTCTGGGAAAGCGGTGGGGGAGAAATGGCCATCCACTGCTTGCGGAGACGCCATAAAAACCACGCGAAGAGGGGCGGGATGAACCACCCGTAGTCGTAGTATTCCCCGAACTTCCAAGCATAAATGCACGCTCCGAAGAGCTGTGCCCAAAGGAGGACGAGCAGGATGACCCAGCCCGGAGGATTGGGCCGGACGGGCGCGCTTGATTGGCTGCTCACTGGCAGGATGACTCCGTCACCTCGACGGAGTCGCTCGACTTGGGGCTTAATAAGTTGGCTGGTTCAGGTCAGCCGTCTGTACCTCAGCGGTGAAATTCTTTTTGGGAGAAACGGGAACGCTGATTTCAGGTTTGATCGGCACATCGGGGCTGCGAATCAGGCCGGGTTCGAGGTCGGGTTGCCAATGCCGCAATTCAATATCGAGGTCTTCGCAGCATTCACTGAGTTCTTTCCGCTTGTAGGCGCTCAGCACCGATGAGGTGACGAGGATGCTGTTTGCTCCCGTTTTTTCCACGATGGCTGGCAGCTGGTTGAGCGTCCCCAGGATGGGGAATCCGCGCATCCTTCTGCCGCTGAGCTCTTCACTGTCATCAAGGAAGCCGATGAAATGGTCCTTTGCCCAGGCTTCCGGCTGCGACAGGCGCAGGTGGCAGATGAACAATTCGCCAAGGTCTCCGGCTCCGTAGAGAATCGTGGTCCGCTGAGAGCGTTTGCCGGTGAGCCGCCGTTTGCGGTGCATCGTATCGATGACTCCTTCCTGCAGGAAGAATCCCAGCGACCGTGGAATCAGGATCAAAGCGGTGGCAATGACGCCGGCGCTGAGATGGAAGACCGCGGAGCGGTAACTGAAATCCGCATGAGTCATCGCTTGCAGACCAAAGCTGAAGCCAATCCCGCAATACAGCCACAGCAGCGTTTCCGCAAAGTCGTGAACCGAGGCTCGAGTCCAACGCCGTGCGTGGGCGCGAGCCAGGCGCAGGGCGATGATGCTGCAAAACACGAAGATCATGCCGCTTGAAAGGGCCGTCTCGCTGAGTGCGTCCTCACGCAGGCTTTTCGAGACCAGCCAAGTGGCGGTGAAGGCGGCGATCGAAAGCACCGTCACGTCATACAAAAAGTAAGCCAGGACCATGATCCGGCTGGAGCGGGGACGTCGTACCATGGCGCGCAGGCCCTGACCACTGGCCATGAATTCGATCGGCGCAATGTAGCGCAAACCAATCAGCACGAGCATCATCAGCAGCATCGCTGAAATCGTCGTCATGTTCGCACCGCCGAGGACCGGAACCAGCGCGAGAAGCGAAATCAGACTCGCAATGCCGTAGATCAGGCCGACGGCTTGGCGGTGGGTGAAACCCCATCCCAGGATCCGGTGATGGAGGTGTTCGCAGTCGGGGTCGAAGATCCGGATCGCCGCTTGGCCCGGCTTGGATTGAGCAATTCTTTTCGCGCCGCGCCGCCAAATCGCCAGAGCCACATCAAGAAGAGGAACACCCCCGACCAGAAGGGGCAGGAGAATGCCTGCCATGACCGTGTGCTTCGAAACCACCGAGGCTCCGACCGAGGCAATGAAGAAGCCAATCAACATCGATCCGGTATCCCCCAGAAAGATGCGCGCGGGAGGGAAATTGTAGCGCAAAAACCCAGCGAGAGCCATGATCATGACGCCGGCGAGAAAGGCGTCACTCACGGAACTGGTGACGACGATGAAGACCGAGATGATGGTCAGGGAAATGATTCCCAGACCTGCACAGAGGCCATCCATGCCGTCGATGAGGTTGAAGGCATTGACCAGAAGAACGGTCCAAGCGACGTGGATGCCCAAATCCACAATCAACGGAACCTCGAAACCCATGATGTTTCCGGCATCGCCTCGCTGGTGGAGGAACAGCACCATCGCCGCGAGCACCTGACCGCCAAGCTTGATCCAGGCGGACATGCCACGTCGGTCGTCGATCACGCCGATCACGAAGATGATGCCCGACGCGAGGGCGAAATGGATCATCCAGTTGGCATCGATCCGGTCACTGAACGGATGTCCGGTGAGGTAGAGGAGCGACAAGCCAATCATCGCAGTGATATACACGGCGATGCCTCCGGCCCGAGGGATGACCGTTTTGTGAATCCGTCGCTCAGAAGGGGTGTCGATCAATCCCAGCTTGGGAGCGAGGTAGATCATCAGCCTCGTGAGACCGATGGCGAGGGGGAGTAATCCGATGAGGATCAGCCAGCTAATCAGGGGTGCTGTCATTTGCTCGGAGATTGGTCAGATGGGGACCAGATGGTTGGGGGTGGGGTGGGATCGCTGTCGGGGAGATGGCGATCGAGATGCCAAAGCGAACTCATTCTGTCAAGGGGGGTAGAAGGGTTCGTTCGGGGAGTCATTCAGCCAAGAAAGCGTCAGGATTTAAAGTAAAAACTTTACGGGCGAAGCATGATTTGTGCCGTGAGTCGGTCGGACTGTCGTCATGACACAGAGTTTGTTAAGCTTGGTTAATCGAGTTTCCGGGAAGAGAGCGTGATCGATTGCAGAGCGTGGAGGCAAGGGTGCCATTCTGACGAAATCGTGAAGTCGTGAGCACGGTGGCTATCACTGGAGATTCGCTAAGGATTTCGAGCGGAGAGCGAGCTTCTTTCGGGCGATCTTCGGGCACGGATGGGATCAAGCTGCAAAACAGACGCGAACAATTTTTTGACATTCTCCCTTTACCCCGCTATCACCCGCGCCCCGCCGTCGGAAACGGCGCCCATTTAAACCACTAACCGACCCTTTCTGTCATGGCCAAGAAGCAAACTCTCCACGCTGAACCCCGCATCCGTACCGGATCCGGCGTCCTCAAACAAATGCGCCGCGAAGGCTGGCTTCCATGTGTCGTTTACGGCAAGGGCGCTGAAAACCAGAACCTCAAGATCAATGCCAAGGCCTTCCGCGAATTACTGGCTCACAGCACTTCGGAAAGCTTCATCGTGAATCTCGAAGTCGCCGATGGCAAACCAAGCCTCGCCCAGCTCAAGTCCGTCCAGCACGATCCGCTTTCCGGCGATCCGCTGCACATCGACTTCCTCGCCGTGGACCTGAAGAGTGAAATCACGGCTTCCATCCCCGTGCACCTCTCCGGCGATGCTCCTGGCATCAAGGCGGGCGGTGTGCTCGAGCAAGGCCACCACACTTTGGACATCACCTGCTCCGCCGCGAATCTCCCTGACTCGCTTGAGTTTGATATCTCGGCCATGGAGGTCGGTGACTCGCTTCACGTGGGTGATGTGAAGTTCCCGGAAGGTGTGACTCCGAACTACGAGGCGGATGTGGTAATCGCCCACATTGGTTCGCCACGTGTCGAAGAAGGCGCTGCCGATGACGAAGCTGCCGCCCCCGCTGCCGAAGAAGCAGCCGCTCCGGCCGAAGCCTGATCGATCCCTGATTTTTCCAAAGCCCGGCCCGCTCATCGGCGGCCGGGCTTTTTTTTTAGATGGTGGATGGTGGATGGTGGATGGTGGATGGTGGATGGTGGATGGTCGCGTCGCGTAAAAGGCTTCGCCTCACGTGATTTTGCTTTGAGGGGGCGAGTTGCCTTCCTGATCGAATAGGCTTGGGGGACAGGGGTCAGGATTCAGGGTTCAGAAAGACAGTAGACGCTGTCGCGACCCTCTGCCTTTTTGCCTTTCTGACCACTGTCCCCTGAATCCTGATCCCCAAAGCCCGAGCCACCGGCAGACACCACCACAATCCAGTCTCTACCCGAGGATCGTGAATCACCCATCGAACAGGCTTGGGGGGACAGGGGTCAGGATTCAGGGTTCAGAAAGACAGTAGACGCTGTCGCGACCCTCTGCCTTTTTGCCTTTCTGACCACTGTCCCCTGAATCCTGATCCCCAAAGCCCGAACCACCGGCAGACACCACCGCAATCCAGTCTTTACCCGGGGATCGTGCATCGCCCATCGAACAGGCTTGGGGGACAGGGGTCAGGATTCAGGGTTCAGAAAGACAGTAGACGCTGTCGCGACCCTCTGCCTTTTTGCCTTTCTGACCACTGTCCCCTGAATCCTGATCCCCAAAGCCCGAGCCACCGGCAGACACCACCACAATCCAGTCTCTACCCGAGGATCGTGAATCACCCATCGAACAGGCTTGGGGGGACAGGGGTCAGGATTCAGGGTTCAGAAAGACAGTAGACGCTGTCGCGACCCTCTGCCTTTTTGCCTTTTTGCCTTTCTGACCACCGTCCCCTGAATCCTGTACCCCAAGCCCGAATCACCGGCAGACACCACCGCAATCCAGTCTTTACGCGAGGATCGTGCATCGCCCATCGAACAGGCTTGGGGGGAACAGGGGTCAGGATTCAGGGTTTAGAAAGACAGTAGACGCTGTCGCGACCCTTTGCCTTTTTGCCTTTCTGACCACTGTCCCCTGAATCCTGATCCCCAAAGCCCGAACCACCGGCAGACACCACCACAATCCAGTCTTTACCCGAGGATCGTGCATCGCCCATTGAACAGGCTTGGGGGACAGGAGTCAGGATTCAGGGTTCAGAAAGACAGTAGACGCTGTCGCAACCCTCTGGCTTTTTGCCTTTCTGACCACCGTCCCCTGAATCCTGATCCCCAAAGCCCGCAGGTCCTGCCGACTCCGCCCCTCCTTCTGGTAGTCCGCACCGGCTTCCGAGCGCTTTTCAGCATTCGACATTTGGGTCCGCAAATCGCAAAGCTGTGGCGTGCCCCACTACCCGCTGATCGTCGGACTTGGTAATCCAGGCCGACAGTATGAAGACACCCGCCACAACGTCGGTTTCATGGTGCTCGATCGTCTCGCTGCTGCTGCCGGGGCGAGTTTCGAGTCGCGCCCGAAGTGGCAGGCACACGTCGCCAAGCTGCCGGATGGCGCGCTGCTGGTGAAGCCGCAGACCTTCATGAACCTCAGCGGGCGGAGTGTCCGCCAGATTGCCGCATTTCACAAATGTCCGCCGGAGCAGGTGCTGGTGGTCTATGATGATTCCGCCCTGCCGGTGGGTCGTCTGCGTTTCCGTGAAAAGGGCAGCGCGGGAGGGCACAATGGCATCAAATCGCTGATCGAGCACTTCGGATCCGATGCCTTTCCGCGGCTCAAGGTGGGGATCGGAGCGCCCCGGCCGGGCGAGATGACCGGGCATGTTCTGGGCAAGTTCCATGCCGATGAGCGGGAAGACGTGGAAAACACGCTTGCAAGCGCGGTGGAGGCCGTGCAGCTTGCGCGCTCCCAAGGCTTTGCGCCCGCCGCAAACACTTATAATTCACGCAAATCACCATCTGAAATCACCGATCATGAGCAGGAAATACGAAGGTCTCCTCATTCTGAACACGAAGGGCCTTGATGGCAGCATCGACGATCTCGTCAGCTCCGTAGGCAAAGAAATGGAAGCCGAAGGCGCCAAGCTCGAGGAAGTCCTCCAGCACGGCCGCAAGAAGTTCGCTTACCCATCCAACAAAATCGATGGCGGCCACTACGTCAGCTACATGTTCGATGCAGAGCCGGAAACCATCAAGAGCATCGACACCAAGCTGAAGCTGAACACCCACGTTCACCAGCAGTACTACAAGGTTCTCTGAGGAAGGCGGGAATTGTCTGTTCGCTCGAACAGCATTTCTGCTTGACCTGCCCGGATCACCGGGGCCTAATCTGACAACTGCCATGGCCAATCTCAACAAAGTCCTCCTGATGGGAAACCTGACCAAGGATCCCGAGCTTCGCTACACGCCGAAAGGCACAGCAGTCGGTGATCTCTCCATGGCGGTGAATCGCCGTGTCTCAGATGGCAATGGCAACTGGTCCGATGAAACGACATTCGTCGACATCACGGTCTGGGGAAATACCGCCGAAAATGCTCAGAAGTATCTGAGCAAGGGGCGCGGAGTCTTCGTCGAAGGCCGACTCCAGCTGGACACTTGGGAAGATAAGACGAGCGGCCAGAAGCGCAGCAAGCTCAAGATCGTCGCCGAAGTCCTGCAGTTCTTGCCAGATGGCAAGGGTGGCGGCGCCCGTGCTTCCGGCGGTGGTGGCGGTGGTTCTTCGAGCAATGCCTCGCCAACTCCCTCCGGACCTCCTCAAGGCGGCTCCGCAGCGGATCCCGCCGATTTCGATGACGAAGAGGACGATATCCCATTTTGATCAAATGCTTGCCGTCTGAACGGCAAGTTCGGCAAGGCCACCGGTTTGACTGCCGGTGGTTTTTTCGTGTACGCTTGGGAGGTGCGACGCCCCCGTCGCGCTGGTGAGGAGAGCTGCGAGGCTTTAAGGCAACGAGTCGAGGAGAGACACGTCACGCGTAGCGGCGCGAGGGCGTGCCGCCTCCTATAAAATCGCCCTCCAGCCTTGCACTTCACGGGCTTCGCCCCTATCCGCCTCGTCTCCACTGAGCGGCGAGTACTTTTTGCGGCCGACTCTCCAAGCCACTCGACCCACTCGACTTGTGATTATCGATTTTTTTAAGAAGCAGCAGGGGAACCTCAAAAACGACTCCCTTTCCGGCCTCACCGTCGCCTTGGCCCTGGTTCCGGAAGCCATCGCCTTCTCCTTTATCGCGAAGGTCGATCCGCTCGTCGGACTGTGGGCAGCGGTCTTCATGGGATTCATCACAGCGGCTTTTGGCGGCCGTCCGGGGATGATTTCCGGGGCAACGGGTGCCATCGCGGTGGTCGCGGGAAAGGCTGTCCAGCATGGCAACGAAATCGGCGAGGGCATCGGTCTTCAGTATCTCTTCGCGGTGATCATGCTCGCTGGCGCCATCCAGATCCTGTTCGGCGCGCTCAAGCTCGGACGCTTCATCCGCCTCGTCCCCCATCCGGTGATGATCGGTTTCGTCAATGGCCTGGCGATTGTCATTCTGATGGCGCAGTTCCCCTCGTTCAAGTTCCCGGGAACAGATGAATGGATGCAGGGTTCCACCTTGGGGATCTTCGTGGGCTTGATCGCGATCACGATGCTGATCATTCAGTTCTTTCCCAAGGTCACCAAAGCCGTGCCGTCGATTCTGGTCGCGATCATCAGCGTGGGGCTTCTGGCGTTCTTTCTCTTCAAGGACACACCAACCGTTTCGAACGTGCTGGCACAGGCAAAGGGCAATCCGAACGGGATTCTCAAGGGCGAGTTTCCGATGCCTCACTGGCCAACGAATGTCGATTGGCTGGGCGACTGGAAGTTCCTTCTAACTACGGCCTTCATCGTAGCGATGGTGGGAATCATCGAGTCGCTGATGACGCTGCAGCTCATCGATGAAATCACCGAGACCCGCGGACAGGGAAATCGCGAGTGCGCGGCTCAAGGATCCGCCAACTTCCTTTCCGGCCTCTTCGGTGGGATGGGTGGCTGTGCGATGATCGGGCAGTCGCTGATCAACATCAAATCCGGTGGCCGTGGACGGGCTTCAGGCATTGTCGCCGCTCTGGCGCTCGCCGTTTTCATCATGGTCGGTGGTCCTGTCATTCAGCAGATCCCGATCGCGGCGCTGGTCGGCGTGATGTTCATGGTCGTGATCGGCACCTTCGAATGGTCGTCACTGCGGACCTTCGGACGCGTGCCGCTTTCGGATGTCATCGTGATTCTCTCGGTCACCCTGGTCACGATCATCATGCACGATCTGGCGACAGCGGTATTCGTCGGCATCATTGTTTCAGCGCTGGTGTTTGCCTGGGAAAGCTCGCGTCACGTGCACGTGCGTGTGGAGTCCGAGACCGAGAACGAGCGGATCTACTCGCTCGATGGATTGCTCTACTTCGGCTCGGTGCGTGAGTTCAGCGATCACTTCCAAGCGCGGTCGGACTGCCAGAACATCGTCATCGATTTCGCTCGCGCCAGGGTCTGTGACCTTTCAGGTATCGAGGCGATCAATTCGCTGACGGAACGCTATCGCCAGGCTGGCAAGACACTGAAGCTGCGCCACCTTTCGAAAGACTGTCGTCGGATGTTAGACCGCGCGGACGCGCTCATTGATATCGAGGTCGCGGAAGATGATCCTGAGTATCTCGTGGCTCGGATTAGCCCGAGAAAGTGATTTTTGGAGTGCGCTCTGCCACCCCAGTCCAAAGTACTTTGTTTTCGGGGGGGCTTGGGTAGTTTTGGCCCACATGAAAACCCTGCTCGTTCTGTTTCTCACCGTCGCAAGCTCCATGGCCACCGACTGGCTGCCGCTTTGGCCGAATGAGGCACCGGGAGCAGTCCCTTTGGCGAAAGGGACTGAGCAAATCGGTGAAGGCGGGCGCATCAGCCACGTCGAGCAGCCCCAGTATGCGCTCTACCCCGCGCCGGAAGGAAAGCGCAGCGGGCAAGGCGTCGTCATCTTTCCCGGTGGCGGATACACCATTCTCGCCGCCCAGCATGAAGGCGAAGACTACGCCAAATGGCTCAACGAGCGCGGCATCACGGCGATCGTCGTCAAATACCGCGTGAGTGGAAATGAGAAGAGCAGCTATGGTTTTCCGGTGCCCTTCCTCGATGCCCGTCGTGCGATCCGGACGATGCGCGCGAATGCCGAGGCCTGGGGCGTGGAGAAAGATCAGATCGGTGTGATGGGCTCATCGGCGGGTGGCCATCTTGCCAGCCTGTGCGCGACGCGCTTTGCCGATACTTTTGAAGAGGAAGGGAATGACGAGATCGACAAACACGACTGCCGGCCCGATTTCGCCGTGTTGATCTATCCGGTGATCTCGATGGACCAGGTCGGGCATCAGGGATCCCGGCTCCGACTCATCGGAAAGCAGCCATCGGCCGAAATGGTCGACAAGATGTCAACCGACAGGCAGGTGAGCGCAAAGACACCCCCGTGCTTCCTGCTTTCGACCTCCGATGATGGAGTCGATTGTCGGAACAGCCTGATGTTCGCCACCGCCTGCAGGGAGCACAAGGTACCGTTCGCCCTGCACCTCTTCGAGAAAGGCGGTCACGGCTACGGCTTGAATGGCAAAGGCGACCTCGCGGCGTGGCCGAGCCTCTTGGAGGCATGGCTGACCAAAAGGCCGTGAGGCGGTCCGCCTCACTCGTGGTCCCCCTTTGCCAAGACGACGGAGGGCAGGCTGCTGCGCTCCCCAGCCGCCTGCTTACCGGGCCAGCGCGGCGAGCACGGCCTTCTGGGCGTGGAGACGGTTCTCGGCTTGCTGGAAGATGGTGTCGGCCTGGGACTCGAGGACTTCCTCAGTGATCTCCTTTCCGCGATAGGCGGGGAGGCAGTGAAGTACGATGTGTCCCGTAGCAGCCTTGCTGAGCAGCTCGGCGTTCACCTGATAGGGGCCGAAGGCGGATTCCTTTTCGGTCTGTCCTTCTTCACCCATCGAGAGCCAGACGTCGGTGTTGATGACATGGGCTCCGGCGACCGCTTCAGCGGGCGTATGAGTGATGCTGACATTTGGCGCGTCGAGCTTGGCCAGGAACTCGGCGGTCGGCGCGTAATTCTCCGGGCAGGCCACGGCGAATTCGATCCCAAGGATTTTGGCGGCCCACATCCACGAGATGGTCATGTTCGAGAATCCGTCACCGACCCAGGCGATCTTCTTACCCTCCCAGTTGCCGAGCTTTTCGCGGATCGTGAGCAGGTCAGCGAGGATCTGGCAGGGGTGTTCGTCGTCGGTCAGGGCGTTGATCGTCGGGATGCCGGAAAACTCGGCAAAATCGACGACGTCCTGCTGGGCAAAGGTCCGGATGATGGCGCCGTGGACCATCCGGCCAAGCACGCGGGCGGTGTCCTTGATGGGCTCGCCGCGTCCGAGTTGGATGTCATTCTTGGTCAGGAAAATTGCTTTCCCGCCGAGTTCGCGGATGCCGACTTCGAAGGAAACGCGGGTCCGGGTGGAGGCCTTGGTGAAGATCATTGCCCAGGTCTGGCCTTCGAGCGGTTTGCCGTCGCGCCCGCGCTGCCGTTTGAGCAGTTCAGCGGAGTCGAGCAGGTGAATGAGCTCTTTTTCGGAGAGCTGTTCGATGGTGAGGAGGTTCTTCATGGAGATGTTTGAAGTGAAGTTAGCGTGCTGTGCACGATTTTCAGGGCTTGATCGACTTCTTCGGTGGTCACGTTGAGCGGTGGGAGAAGTCGTAAGGTGGCGGGGCCGGCGGGGGGAGCCAGGAGACCGGACTTGATGAGCTCGGCGGAGAGATGAATGGATGGAAGTTTGCCCTCGGGTGTCGACATCTTTTCCGTGTCGAGTCCGATCCCGATGAGCAGACCTTTGCCCCGCACTTCGGTGACGAGCGGATGATTCCATAAGGCGATCGTTTCCCGAATGTGGGCTTCCTGAGCGCGGACGTTTTCGATGAGCTTCTTGTCGGCGATCTCCTTGAGCACGGCGAGGGAGGCAGCACAGGCTAGCGGACTGCCGCCGTAGGTGGTGCCATGCGAGCCGGGCCCCATGAGCGAACTCAGGGTTGCGGGATTCTCCGGGGCGGACTGAAGTCCGCGGTCCAGGGGGCGGTCGGAAAGCCAGAAGGCCCCAATCGGAAAGCCACCACCCATGCCTTTGGCCCACGAAATGCCGTCGGGCTCGAGCTCGGGGGCGATCTCCCGCCAGGCCATCGGGTCACCGCAGCGGCCGAAGCCAACCTGCACTTCATCTAACAGAAGAAGCAGGTCGTGCTTCTTGCAAAGCGCGGCGACACCCCGGAGAAATTCGGGAGTGGCGACATTGACGCCGCCTTCGCCCTGGATCGGCTCGAGGATGATGGCGACGGTTTCGGGCGCAATCGCGGCTGTTAGAGCGTCGAGATCGTTAAATGGCAGGTGCCGGAATCCGGTGGGAAGCGGGTTGAAGCCTTCCTTGACCTTGTCCTGTCCGGTGGCGCTGATGCCGGCGAGGGTCCGACCATGGAAGGATTGCTTGAAACTGAGAACTTCATAGCGCGGTGAGCCGTCGGCTTGCGGATTGGCGTGACCGTAACGCCGGGCGGATTTGATCAGTCCGTCGTTGGATTCGGCTCCGGAGTTGGCAAAGAAGACCTTTCCCGGGAGCTTGACGTGCTTTTCCACGATCAAGGTGGCGAGTTCCTCCTGCTGCGGGATGTGGTAGAGGTTGCAGCAGTGGATGAGGGTGGCGGCTTGTTGGGAAATGGCGTCGACGAGGACCTTCGGCGAGTGCCCGAGGGCGCAGACGGCGATGCCGGAGCAGAAGTCGAGGTAGCTGTTACCGGCCTCGTCCCACACGCGGGTGCCCTCGCCCTTGACGAGGGTGAGAGGAAAGCGGCCGTAGGTGGATAGGATGTGACTCATTTTGGGAAGCGGTTGGTGTAGATGGAAATGGGACGGAGTGCAAGACGTGGTGAAAAGAGACTTAGGAGCAGGTGGTGACGGGTAGGGGCTGTGGACGATCGCGCGTCATGACGATCCTCCAGGTGGCGAAAAGGGTGGTGACGGCACCGAGTAACTCGATGGCGGTGAAGGATTCCTGAAAGAAAAAGTAGCCTCCGATGGCGGTCAGAATCGGCAGCAGCATCTGGATCGATGAGCCGCGCGCCACCGAAAGCGTCCGGTAGGCGTGGGTCATGGCGAGCTGGGCGATTGCGACGATGGCGGCACCCAAGGCCATCAGCAGCACGGCATTTCCCGGCAGGGAAAGCGTCGGGCCGACCGCTGGCCAGGCGGCAAACATGGCGCTGGCGAAACACTGGGAGGCATAGATCGTGGCGGTGTGTTCGGTGTGCCGGAGCTGGCGAATCAGTACGACCACGATGCCGGCGGCAATGGCCCCGGCGAGCCCGAGCAGGTCGTAGAGATTGACGCCGGCGTGCAGGTCGATCCCGAGAAAGATCACCAGGCCGGTGAAGCCGGCGATCATCCAGAGCCATGAGCGCAGGGGCAGGTATTCTTTCAGCCAGATGGCGGCGAAAAGGGAGCCGAACATCGGATAGCTCAAGTTGATGATGACCGAGCGACCGGCCCCGAGGTGGACGACGGTGATGTAGAGCGCGAGAATGCCGAAGCCTCCGATGAGCCCCCGAATAATCAGCAGCGGCTTGGTGAAGAGGTGGCTGATCTGGAGGCCCCGACCGTGGAACATTGCACCGACGACCATGAGCCCGACGATGCCGCGGAAGAGTGAGGCGACCCAGCCGTCGGCGGCGGGAAAGTAAAGATTCAGCGCGCGGATCATCAGCACGTTGACCGCGAACAGCACGACGGAGCCGAGCATCAGGAAGATGCTGGTTTTGGTGGAAGGAGTGGAAGTCATCGATCGGAGTGACGCCGTGTGATTTCCGGGAAACAAAAAACCCGGCGAACCGCATAGGGCGCCGGGTGGGTGGAAGTGCGATCTATCAAATCACATCACACGCAGCCGGCAGCCCCACGCCAAATGGCGAGGACTCGGAGACGAGCAATGTGAAGTTTGTTGTTCAAGGCGGCGGGGTGGTAGCGGTTTGCCGGTGGAGTGGCAAGTGAGAAGTGCCGAGTGAGAAGTTGCCAAGCCAGCTCACACCGCGCGGAGCAGCAAACCGAGTCCTGTAGTAGCAAGCAGGATGATGAGGGAGATCATGTTGGCGAGTCCGGAGAATCGGAGTTTCGGCACAAAGACCTGAACGAGGATGATGCTGGTGATCAGGATCAAGGGAAGCTTGAAGATCATGGAGGGGTTTTCGAATGGCGATCTCAGCAGATCAAGGGACCAAGAGGTGATCCATACCAGCATCGCAGAGTAGAGCAGCTTGTCCTGAGGTCTGTAAGTACGAGGATCGATGTTCTTCATTCCCAGGAAGACGAGATGCGGGAGATGGATCGGGACTTTTGGGATACCCATCGTCCCCTGAGTCTCGTGCCCAATGTCCGAACCATTGGCGGGATCTTTGCGTCCTTATGGCACCTGCGTTTTTTCAAGGACCGCTTTGATCAGTGGCTGCGGGTCGGAGCCGTCGGCGGGGACGAGACGGTGACGCAGGACGGCGGGGAAGACTCGTTGGACGTGGTCGGGATGCACGGCAGCGGCGCTTTCAAGGAAGGCGGTGGCGCGGGCGGCTTGCATGACGGCGAGCGAGGCGCGAACAGAAACCGAGGAGTCGCTCCCGGCGAGTCGACGCAGGCTTTCACACAGCGCGGTGATGTAGGCAGCGATCGATTCGGCTAGGGGGATTTTTCGCACCTCGCTTTGGAGCGCGAGGACTTCGTCGGGATGAATGAGGGCTTCGGTGGCGGACTTGCCGTTGATCTCACCGGAGGCGTGATCTAACAGAATGCGCTGCTGGATTTCCGGGGAGGGGAGATCCATGCGGATGGAGAGCAGGAAGCGGTCGAGCTGCGGCTCGGGGAGGGGGAAGGTGCCGTGGCGGTCGCTATCGTTCTGGGTGGCGATCACGAAAAAGGGCTCGGGCAGCTGGCGGGTGACGCCATCGAGCGTGACCTGATGCTCGTTCATGCATTCTAACAGCGCCGACTGGACGCGCGGGGAGGTGCGGTTGATCTCATCGGCAAGCACACAGTGGGCGAAGACCGGGCCGGGGATGAACTCGAAGTCGCCGCGGTCCATGCGGTAGAGCGAGTAGCCGAGCAGGTCGGCGGGAAGCAGGTCGGGGGTGAACTGGACGCGCTTGAAGGTGCCGCCGATGGAAGTCGCGAGGGTGTGGGCGAGCGACGTTTTCCCGATACCCGGCGGGCCCTCGATGAGGACGTGACCTTGTGAAAGCAGGGCTGTTAGAAGGAGCTTGGCCGCGTCTTCGGAGCCGAGGACGGTGGAAGTCAGCCTTTTGCGGAGTTGATCGAGGGCGGGGCGAGGCATGAGCTGACTGGTTTCCAATGTTCAATTTTCCAATTTCGAAACTCGTGGTGAGTCAGGAGGCGACGCCGGTCACGATGCGGATGGCTTCCGGGTAGATGCGATGTTCTTCGACCTGGATGCGGGCGTGAAGGCTGGCGGCGCTGTCGCCGGGAAGGACAGGGACTTTTGCCTGAAGAATAGTTGGTCCGGTGTCCATGCCGGCGTCGACGTGATGAACGGTGCAGCCGGCTTCGGTGGCGCCGTCGTCGAGCGCCTGCTTCCAGGCATTGAGGCCGGGGTAGGCGGGGAGGAGCGAGGGATGGATGTTGAGGATGCGTTGCGGGAAGGCGTCGAGGAGCGGTTGCTTGACGAGACGCATGAAGCCGGCGAGGCAGACAAGGTCGACCTCGGCGTCCTTCAGCGCGGCAGCGGTTTCCGTCTGGGCTTCGTCGGGGAATTTCGTTTTGAAACCACGGCAATCGATCAGGGCGGTCGGAATGTCGTGCTGTTTGGCCCGATCAAGGATGAAGGCGTCGGGGTTGTCGGAAAGGACGAGCGCGATTTCCGCGTCGAGTGAGCCGTCCTCGATGGCGTCGAGGATAGCCTGCATGTTGGAGCCGGAGCCGGAGCCGAGAATGCCGATGCGCATGGCGGGAGGTTCCGGGCGGGAGGCGTGGGGTGACAAGGGGAAACTTGAGTTGGAAATGAGGTGGGTTTAAGGGGTTCTTCGGGCATTGGGGTCCAGGGGTCAGGATTCAGGGCTTAGAAAGGCAGGAGACGCGGTCGCGGCTCCCTGACTTTTTGCCTTTCTGCCCCCTGCTCCCAGAATCCTGTAACCGAATGCCGGACCAAGCTACGGGCTCCCTCTTCCCGGACTTGAAACTTGGCACCTTTGATATGGCTCTTCATCTTCCGCGCATGCATGACCCGCGCGTTGATCAGCTTGCCCGCCAACTTGTCCGTTACTCGACTTCGCTGAAGAAGGGGGAAAAGGTTCTTATCGATCTCTATGATGCGCCGGAGTCGATCGGGCTGGCGCTGATTCGTGAGGCGCGGGCAAAGGGGGCGGTGCCCGTTTTGAGACTGAATCAATCGCGGCTGACACGGGAGATGCTGAAAGGCGCGACGGATGAGCAGTACCAGGTAATCTCGAAGGGTCTGATGGCCGAGATGAAGGAAATGGATGCCTACATCGCGGTGCGTGGCAGCCACAACATCGCGGAGACCAGCGATGTGGATGGAAAGAAAATGCAGGTGGCGATGAGGCACTTGCGCCCGGTGCTCGATCAGCGGGTGAAGAAGACGAAGTGGTGCGTGCTGCGCTGGCCGACGCCGTCGATGGCGCAGCAGGCGGGGATGAGCACGGAGGCTTTCGAGGACTTTTACTTCGATGTCTGCCTGGTGGATTACAAGTCGCTGGTGCCGGCGGCCAAGGCGCTGAAGAAGCTGATGGACAAGACGGAGCTGGTGGAGATCAAGGGGCCCGGCACGGATCTGCGTTTTTCGATCAAAGACATCCCGGCAGTGGTTTGCGCGGGGACCTGCAACATCCCGGACGGCGAGGTTTTCACCGCTCCGGTGAAGGACAGCATCGAAGGCGTGCTGAGCTACAATGCCCCGACGATCTATCAGGGCATCCCCTTTGATTCGGTGAAGCTGACTTTCGAGAAGGGCAAGGTCGTGAAGGCCGAATCGCCCGGGAAGAACAAGGAGCTCAACAAGATTCTCGATAGCGATGCGGGATCACGGTTCATCGGTGAGTTCGCGCTGGGATACAATGCGGCAATCAAGCACCCGATGCGTGACATTCTTTTCGATGAGAAGATCGGTGGCTCGTTCCATTTTACGCCGGGTCAGGCCTACGAGGAGGCCGACAACGGCAACCGCTCGCAGGTCCACTGGGATCTGGTCTGCATTCAGCGCAAGGACTACGGCGGTGGTGAAATCTGGTTCGATGGCAAGCTGATCCGCAAGGACGGCGTGTTCCTGCCCAAGGCGTTGGCGAAGCTGAATGGGTGACAAATTGAGCGCGGTGGCTGAGGGAGTCTTCGACCGGTGACACCGCTTGGGGGGCGAGCTTGCGAGTTTGGTGGCGACGGGTCGTCTGGCTCGGTTTGCTTGTGTTGACGCATTCAAGCGAGGGCGCGGTGGTAAGATGGGTGTCTCGAGGTGGCTCGCAAAGCGGTGTCGCCGCTTCGCTCTGCCACCGCAGTCCAAAATAATTTGCGAACTTCGGCAACTTCGGTGGCGATTGATGGTTTTCAGTGGAGTGTTTCCACTGAGGACCGATGCACGACGAGGCTTCCCACGACCGATTTCTCCGGCTTTTCACGGCAAATGACGCCGCGATCGGGGGATCCGTGCGCTCGTGGCAGAGATGGGGAAAAACGGAGCCGCGTTTTCCCATAGCTACGAGCTCAGGAAGATGGCCTGTGCCGGCAGCTTGGTCCTTTGACCGAATGAGGCCGCCGGCCATAGGTCGAAGACCGCCACGGGTGGCGTCGGTGTCAGAACTGAGCACTTCCAAACCCTTTCCCCCTGCATCCGCGGAGGAACTAACAAAACAACAACAGAAACCATGAAAACCACACTCGCAATGCTGGCCCTCGCAGCTCTGATCATTCCTGCCCAAGCCCAGGAGAAGGAAGCGCCAAAGCGCGGCGGCGATCCTGCCAAGATGTTCGAAAAGAAGGACACCAACAAGGATGGTTCCCTCTCTCTTGAAGAGTTCATCAAGGATGCTCCGAATGCCGAAAAGGCAACCGCTGCTTTCAAGAAGATGGACAAGGATGGCGACGAAAAGCTGACCCTCGAGGAAGTAAAAGCCGGACGCCCAGCCAGAGGTGAAGGCAAGGGTAAGGGCAAAGGCAAGAAAAAGGAAGATGCCGAGTAATCGCATCAACTAGTTGATTCCAATAGGAGCGAGTGGAGTGATCCACTCGCTCCTTTTTCGATCCTCGGTTTGACTCCGAAGCTTGCCGGATGGGCAGGGCGGGTGCATGAGGTGGGTGTATGATGCGACTGCTTCTTGCTGCCTTGCTTTCTCTTGGTGCCCCGATGGTCTCGGGGCAGACGTTCCGGCCGACGACTGAAAAGCCGCCAATGCCGGCGCGGGAGTTCCGCGGGGCCTGGGTGGCGGTGGTTCACAATATCGATTGGCCCAGCGCGAAGGGGCTGGGATCGGGGACGCAGATGGCGGAGGCACGGGCAATCCTGGATCGGATGGCTTCGCTGAACATGAATGCGGTGATCCTCCAGGTGCGGCCGCACTGCGACGCGGTATATCAGTCGTCGCGGGAGCCGTGGAGCCCTTGGCTTACAGGCACGATGGGCAAGTCGCCGGGCTACGATCCGCTGAAGTATTGGATCGACGAAGCGCACAAGCGCGGGATCGAGGTCCACGCGTGGTTCAATCCGTTTCGCGCGCTTTCGAACCGAAGCCATCCGACGAGTTCGACCCATGTCTGCCGCGCAGCCCCTCACATTACCAAGCGCTATGGCAATCTGGTGTGGTGTGACCCGGCGGAGGGAGAAACTCGCCAGCGGGCGATGTCGGCGATCACGGATGTGGTGCGGAATTACGATGTGGATGGCGTGCACCTCGACGACTATTTTTACCCCTACCCCGAGGCAGGAAAGGCCTTCCCGGATGGACGGAGTCCGAGTCAGCGGCGAGCGATCGTGGATGGCTTTGTGAAAGATCTCTATTCGCAGGTGAAAGGGGCGAAACGCTGGGTGCGGGTCGGAATCTCACCCTTCGGGATCTGGCGGCCGGGAGTGCCGGCAGGGATCGAGGCGGGCCTGGATTCGTATGAACAACTCGGAGCCGATGCGCGGAAGTGGCTGGCAAATGACTGGGTCGACTACCTCGCCCCGCAGCTCTACTGGCGGGATCAGCCGAGAAAGCAGAGTTTTTCGGCGCTGCTCTCGTGGTGGCGTCAGCAGGGAAGCCGGCCGGTGTGGCCGGGAATCGCAACCTCGCGGATCGCTAGCTCGGATGACCCGGGCCGCCCGGCGAGCGAGATCACCAAGCAGGTCGGCCTGAGTCGGACGATCGGGAAAAACTGGGTCGGCCACATCCACTGGAGCGTGAAGGGGCTGATGCAGAACCGCGGGGGAATCAGCACGATGCTGGCGAAAAGCGGCTATTCGGAGCCGGCGCTGGTGCCACCCATGCCATGGCTGAGCACCTCGAATCCTCCTGCGCCGCTGGTGCAGGCGGCTGGCTCGGGTGGAGAAGTGAAGCTTCGCTGGAAGCTAGGGGAAGGCACCGCCAAGGTCGCGGTGATGGGCCGGTTCGAGAACAAATGGCACATGCTCCGCGTGGTCCCGGGTCGCTCGGCAGGCGTTGACTTGAAGAATGGTCCCAAAGGCATGCCCGATGCCATCTCAGTCAGCGCGGTAGATCGCTACGGAAGCATCAGTCCGCCGATGGTGCTGGGGAGGTGAGGGGAATTGAAACGCCAAGTCGCCAAGGTCGGCAGGTAGAATCTGAAGTCTCGATTCGTCGTAAATCGGGGAGCTGCGACGGCCACGTCGAATGGCGCTGCGAGCTGGTTTGGCGAAGCGGGCTGGTTAGGCGCGGCGGGCTTTTGGGTTCAGGATTCAGGGGTCAGGGATCGGAAAGACCAAAGACGCTGTCGCGTGCCACCTGCCTTTCTGGCTTCTGCCTTTCTGTCCCCTGAATCCTGACCCCTGTTCCCCAAAGCTGATAGAAACCGCAAGGGACCTATCTCCAACCGAGGCGAACTCCCGGGGTTGCGGCACGGGGGCGTGCCACCTCCTATGGGCTTGCTCGGGAGGGGATCGGGGGCTAGGAACGCGGCGTGGAAGAGACTCGCATCGTATACGCTGATGACCAGGAAATGAGCGAAGCTGTGAGCGAGGCGGTGACGCTGCTCAAGCAGGGCGAAGTCGTGGCGCTCCCAACCGAGACCGTCTACGGACTGGCGGCGGATGCTTTCAACGCGGAAGCGGTCGCCAAGGTTTTCGAGGCGAAGGAGCGTCCCTCGTTTGACCCGCTGATCGTGCATGTGGCCTCGGTGGAGCAGCTTTCCGAAGTGGCGGTGGTGCCGGAGGAGATCGAAAAGACGGTGCAAAAACTGATCTCGGCATTCTGGCCGGGGCCGCTGACGCTGGTTCTGCCGAAGTCGGACAAAGTGCCGGACCTCGTGACGAGTGGCTTGCCGGATGTGGCGGTGCGCCAGAGCGGCAACAAGATTTTCCGCGCGATCGGCAAGGAACTCGGAAGCCCGATCGCGGCGCCGAGTGCGAACCGTTTCGGGCGCATTTCACCGACGGCGGGAAGCGCGGTGATGAAGGAGCTCGGCGGACGCATTCCGCTGATTGTCGATGGCGGCGCCTGCCGCGATGGATTGGAGAGCACGATTGTTAGAATCGAAGCCGGAGAGAAACGCCCGATCATTCACATCCTGCGTCTCGGTCCGGTGACGAAAAAGGAACTGCAGAATTTCGGTCGCGTGGTGATCGAGAAAAAGCGGGTGATCGATGATCACGTGCAGGCTCCTGGCCAACTTGCCAGCCACTACGCGCCGGTGACACCGCTGCTGATGTTCGACAAGCCGCAGGATTTCAAACCGGAGCCCGGAAAGAAATACGGCCTGCTCAGCCACAAGGGTGAGAAAAAGGCGGGTTACCTCGATCTTCATGAGTGGGCGATGGTCGAAAGCCTGAGTCCGGGAAGCGGCAAGCTTCCGGAGGCGGCTGTTAGGCTTTTCCACGTGCTGCGCGTGCTCGATGAAGCGGGTCTCGATGCGATCGTCGCCGAGCCGGTGAGCGATACCGGGCTGGGCCAGGCAATCATGGACCGTCTGCGGCGGGCGGCGATTGATCCGGCATAATTCATCTGAGCTTCATCGCTTGATCTCAATCGCCCCGCATCCTTATCCCGAATGTTACGCGCCCTTTCGACCGTTGGTGGCTTCACTTTGATGAGTCGATTGCTCGGGCTCGTGCGCGAGATGTTCATGGCGGCGTTGTTAGGGACGTCGATCGTGACGGATGCCTTCTACGCAGCCCTCCGCCTGCCGAACATGTTTCGGCGGATCTTTGGTGAAGGGGCCTTCAATTCCGCTTTCGTGCCGCTCTTCGCCCGGGAACTAGCGGAGGGGAATGAAGCGGCGGCGCATCGTTTTGCCTGCAATGCCTTCTCGTGGCTCGGCGTCGTCCTGGTTATCGCGACTGCAGTGCTTATTCCCGGAATGCAGTGGTTTGCCCGCTTGCTGGTGCCGGCCGCTGCTCCGGACCTTTATGAGCTCGTTGTCGCTTACGGACGCATCATGTTCAGCTATCTGCTTTGCATGGCACTATCGGCTCATTTGAGCGGTGTACTGAACTCGCTGAAGATCTTCGCGATGCCGGCCTTTGCTCCCGTGGTGCTCAACGTGCTGATGCTGCTGGTGCTCGCGGTGATTGTCCCGCTGGCGCACCTGAAAGGAGAGTTGGTGCTGATCGGAACCCTGGTTTCCTGGTCCGTTTGTGCGGCGGGTTTTGCCCAGCTGTTTTTGCTATGGGCAACCTGTTGGAGAAAGGGAGTCAAAATCATCCCGATGATGCCGAAAATGACCCCACGTATTCGACGTCTATTGATCCTCATGGGGCCTGGAGTTGCTGCTGCGGGTGTCCAGCAGATCAATCTGGTGGTTGGAACGGCCATCGCCTCATCAGAAAAGTCGGCAATCAGTAGTTTGAATTTCGCCGACCGCTTGTTCCAGATGCCGAATGGAATGATTGGTGCGGCATTTGGAGTGGTGCTGCTTCCCGAGATCACACGCTTGCTGCGTGGAGGCGATGAACTCGGGGCGAACGAGGCAATCGGCAAAGGGGTGTTCTTTGCGATGCTGCTCACCGTGCCTGCGGCAATTGCGCTGGCGACGGTTCCGGCAGCCTTCGTGGGGCCGATTTATGATCGCGGTCAGTTTGCTGAAAATGAGGCGCTGATACCGGTCTCGATGGCTCTCGCGGCCTTCGCGCTCGGGCTTCCAGCTTACGTCTTGGTGAAGGTCCTTCAGGCCGGTTATTTCGCCCGTGAAAACACCAAGTCGCCGATGAAGATCGCGGCGGTGACGGTGACGGTGAATGCCGTCGCAAGTCTGGCGCTTTTCCCGCTGGTCGGCTTCATCGGGATCGCGATTGCCACGACCCTCGCGGGTTGGGTGAACGTCGCGCTGCTGGTCTATGGCCTGAGGGGATCGATCGGACTAACAGCCCGTCGCAAGTCGCAGCTTTTGCGGATCCTTCTGGCCTCGCTGGCCATGGGCGCCTTCCTGCATTTCACCTATCCTACGATGGCCGCGTGGTTTGCAGGGCCAGAGTGGCAGAAAGTTTCCGCCATGCTGATCCTCGTCGCGGGGGGTGGCGTCGTTTACGGAGTCTCAGCGATTGCCCTGAAAGCCACCTCGCTTTCCGAACTGAAGGCTGGCTTCAGGAGATAGGGTTGGGCGCCGTTTCTGACGGCTTGCGCGGACGTGAAACCGACCTAGCTTCGGAGCGTGAAGAGGAACCAACGGTTGGTCATTCAGGTCATCGTTCTGCTGCTGCTCGTATGGGGGGCGGTGAGCGGGGTGCGGATGCTGGCCGGAACCCAGCGGGTGACGGCAGAAAAGGTGGCGAGGGAAATCGATGCGGCAAACTTCGACGACTGGTCGGAGCTGGACGACCTGCCGAAAAATGCCGAGGCGAAGGGCCGTGCCAAGATGATCACCGAGATCGCGGGAATGGTGAACGTGCTCGATTTCGCGGAGCGTGAGAAGGCGCGTGAGGAGCGGATCGGTGAGAATTTCTTCCGCAGGCTCGCCCCTCCGGAGAAAGAGAAATTCATCAATCTCACAATCGAAAAATCCATGGAGACCTTCATGAAGGCGCTCGATGCGCTGAATCCGGAGGAGAGGAGAAAGTTCGTGGAAGACGGGCTGCGTGAAATCGAGGACGGTCGCACCGAAGAGGAGATGAAACGCACCCGGGAGATGAGCGAGGATTTGCTCAAGCGCATCGCGGACGAGGGCATGAAGTCCTACTTTGAGAATGCCAGCGCAGACACCAAGATCGATCTCGCCCCCCTGATGGAGGCGATGGATGACGTGATGAAGGGAATGCGCGGGAGGGAATTCGGACCGCCACAATGAAGACTGCGGATTCACGAGGCTTGAGCGGCGGATTCACGCTCACCGAGATGCTGGTGGTGCTGGCAATCGTCGCGGCACTGGCGGGGATTTCGATTCCGCTGATCAAGTCGGGGCTTCGTTCGTCGCACAAAGCCGGCTGTCTTTCGAATCTCCAACAGATCGGAATCGGGCTGGAGGCCTACCTTCAGGATCATCACCAGCGGATGCCGGAACTGCTGGCCGGGAGGAAATCGCGCTCGGACGAAGGTCCGGTGTTAGAGACCCTCCTGCAGCCCTACCTGCGGTCGGAAGAAGTCTTTCACTGTCCGGCGGACTCGGAGGTCTTCAAGGCGAGCGGATCGAGCTACCTTTGGAACACCACCCAGAATGGACTGCCACGGACCAAGCTTTCATTCTTTGGCGAAGAAGGTGACCTTTCGAAAATCCCGCTGGTGATCGATAAGGAGTCGTGGCACGGCGGCGATGAGGCGGGGTCGAATTTTCTGTATGCGGACTATTCTGCCACCAATCGCCTGAAATTTTCGGTCTCTCCCTGATTTTCCGACCATGCTCGACGTCAAGAATCTCCACAAAAAGTTCGGCAAGAAGGCCGCGCTTGAGGACGTGTCGTTTCATGTCGACGAGGGCCAGATCTACGGGCTGCTCGGTCACAACGGAGCGGGAAAAAGCACCTCGCTGGGCATCATCCTCGGGATGGTGGAACCGGATCGGGGAGAGGCTTTCATCGATGGCGTCTCGGTTCAGAAAGCGCGCGCCAACGCGCTGCGCAACGTGGGTGCCATCTTCGAAAGTCCTTGTTTTTACGAATACCTGAGCGGATGGGAGAACTTGCGGATTCTGAGCAACTACTCGGGTCCCTTCAATAAGATGGCGACCGAGGAAATTGTCGGGCGGGTCGGCCTAACAGAGCGGATTGGATCGAAAGTCCGGACCTACTCCCATGGGATGCGTCAGCGGCTGGCGCTGGCGCAGTCGCTCTTGCCGATGCCGAAGGTGCTCTTGCTCGACGAGCCGACCGACGGTCTCGATCCGGAAGGCATCAAATGGTTCCGCGACTTCATTCTTGGACTGCGAAACGAGCGGGGGATGACGGTGGTTTTCAACTCGCACCTGCTGGCCGAGGTCGAGCAGATGTGCGATCGGGTGGCGATCCTGAAAGGTGGGAGGCGGGTCTTCGAAGGCAAGGTCTCGTCAATCGAAGGAGACGAGAGGCTTTACGATGTCGACCTCGAACCTTGGGATGAAGGCATGCATTTCCTGGCGCTCCAAGGCTGCCGGATGATTCGCAAGGGCAGGATCTCGATTCCGCAGGATGCGGACCCGGCGATTCTGGTGGCGGCACTTGTGGGGATCAGGGTGAGGGTCTCGGCATTCTCGCCGATTCGTCGCTCGCTGGAGGACCTTTACCTGGAGATCACTCGATGATGTTTTTACGACAACTCCGCGGCGAGCTCCGGAAGCTCTTTGCGCGACCACGGACCTACATGGGCTACGCGGCTTTTGTGCTGATGGAGGTAATCATTCTGACGGTTTTCAAAGTCACCAATGGAGGTGCCTACATGCGCAAGATGATCGAGCGCAATGGCTACGACTTTGATTTCTTTTTCAGCTCATTGTCACTGACCTTCATGGTGATGATCTGGAGCATGCTCCTGCTGGGCGCGATCTTCTTCGCGCTGGTGGCGGGTGATGTGGTGGCGAAGGAAACGGAGGATGGGAACCTGCGGCTGGTGCTTTCACGACCGATCAGCCGCTTCCGACTGCTGCTGGTCAAGTATGCGGCGGTGGCGCTCTACACCTTCAGCTTCGTGTTTTTTGTCGGCATCACCGGCTATCTGATGGCGGTGGCGGCGGTTGGTTGGGATGGCGGACTCTTCGTGATGGAGCCGAAGATGAAGGTCTTCGCCGTCTACAAAACCTGGGGTGAAGGCATGACGCGTCTGGTCATGGGCGCGACGGGGATCGGCATCAGCATGATCACGCTTTCGTCGATGGCCTTCATGTTTTCCTGCTTCAGGATCAAGCCGGCAGCGGCGACGATTCTGACCTTGGCGGTCCTGTTCGTGGACATGATTCTGCAGAACTTCCCCTTCTTCCGACCCTACGAAGACTACTTCATCACCTGGCGGATGAGCTGCTGGGTGTATCTCTTCGAATACGACATCGATTGGTGGAAGATACTCGATGCCTACACCTTTCTCGGTGGCCTGAACGTGACCTTTTTCATGATCGGCCTGCTGTCGTTCCAGACGAGGGATTTCAAGACTTAGGAACGAACGCTGACTCCAGCCGGCGATGCTTTTCAGTCCCGTCGGGACCCTTCATGATGTCCGTGGGTTTTCAACCCATGGGATAGGATGCGAAAGCACCCCCCGGCGTCACGCCGTGACGCATCATGAGCGGGGAGTTTCGTGGACGGATGACGGAAGGCGGCGGGCGAATCATTTTGGCAAATCGGGCGCGAGGGTTCAGCGTGGCGTCGATGCGCGAGGACACGCGACGATGGATCGAGGCCGACAAGCGGCACGGCTGGCACCCTTTCACGCCGCAAGAGGCATGGACGGATGATGGACACGAGCCCTTGGTGCTGGTGCGCGGTGAAGGCGCGTGGCTGGGGGACTCGGAGGGTCGGAAGTACTTCGATGGGAACTCTTCCATCTGGACGAACATCCACGGCCACAATCATCCGGCGCTGAATGCGGCGCTGCGGAAGCAGGCGGAGGAAGTCGCGCATACCTCGTATCTCGGATTTGCAAACCCGCGGGCGAGCGAGTTGGCGGAGAAACTGGTGTCCCTTGTTCCGTCGCGGACGCTGGAGCGGGTGTTCTTTTCCGACAACGGATCGACGGCGGTGGAGGTGGCGATGAAGATGTCGCTGCAGTACTGGATGCAGAGTGGCGAGCCGACGAGAGATCGCTTCGTAGCCTTCGCGAATGGCTACCATGGCGACACCATGGGCGCGGCTTCGCTCGGTGGGGTGTCGCGCTTCTTCGAGCGTTTCAGGAAGTTTGGAGTGGAGGTGGATTTCGTGGAATCACTGGATGAGCTTGCGAAGCTCGATGCCGGGAAGATCGCGGCGGTGATGGTGGAGCCGCTGATTCAGGGGGTGAATGAGATGCGTCCCTGGCCGGAAGGGATGCTGAGGAATTTGCGGACAGCCTGCGATGACGCCGGGATGCATCTGATCCTGGATGAAGTCATGACCGGCTTTGGTCGGACCGGCACGATGTTTGCCTGTGAGCAGGAATCGGTGGTGCCGGATTTTCTGTGTCTGGCGAAAGGGCTAACGGGTGGCTACATGCCGATGGCGGCGACCATGACGACCGCGAAAGTTTACGAGGCTTTTCTCGGTGCTGCGGAAAACGCGTTCTACTATGGACATAGTTACACGGCGAATCCGCTCGGCTGTGCGCTGGCGCTGGCGAGTCTGGAGCTCTTTGAAAGCGAACGGACTCTCGAAAGGCTGAAGCCGAAGATCGCAGCGATGGGGGAGTTGCTGGTGGCGCTGAAGGAGAAGCAGCCGATGGTTCATGAAGTCCGGCAATGTGGATTCGTCGCCGGGATCGAGCTGCGCCAACTCGATGGCTCACCGTTTTCTCCGAGTGAGAAGATGGGAGAGAAAGTCTGCGTGGCGGCGAGGGAACACGGGCTGCTCACCCGGCCGATCCGCGATACAATCGTAATGATGCCGCCGCTTTGTGCGGAAGTGGGGGACTTGGAGAAAGCGTTTGAGGCGCTTCGGCGAGCGCTAGCTTCGGGAGTGTCTCTCCTGGGTAAATAAAGGAGTTACCTGCTTCGCCAGAGGCTACGAAGGCCAAGCCAAACTCCTTCTCCATTTTCACTCCTCGTCCTGCATCTGGGACTTGAGGTCGGCGATGATCAGGTCGGAGACGTAGCGGCAGGTGAGGGCGAAGTCTTTGCGAAGCAGATCGTTGTCGGCTTTGTATTTTTCGAGGTTTCGGGCCGGGAGTTGGTCGTTGTGCGGGGAGCTCCCGTAGTGGGATTCCCAGAGGATTCGTCCGCCCGTGTCCGCCAGCGTTGCCTGGACTTCGAGTTCAAACCGCATCTCTTCTCCCGCGGGCATCGATGGAACCAGCCCGAGCTCCGTGATGGTCAGGGTGAACTCGGATTTCTGACCGGAGTCGACGACGCTGGCCACCTTGTTGCGGCGGAGTGACTTGATGAACTCATCGCGAAGGATAAGGGACCCTTTGTCGGCTCTCTCACCGAGTTCGGGGTCATGGGTGCTTTGTTCATTCAAATTGAGGCCTTCAACAATCGGCGCGGCAAGCAAGGCGCCGACAAGCTCGAATGTCGCGCCGACCCCCTCAGCATCGGCTCCTTCGGTGTCGGCGAATTCAATCGCTTCAGGCACTCCGACTTCGTTCTTTACCCGCGTGGGAGAGACGAGCGAGCGGTCGGAGGGCTTGAGCCTGACCGTGTTGGAACACGAGGTGGCCAAAATGGTGACGAGGGCGACGATGGGAAGAAGGACTTTCATGGGTGGAGGTGACAGCACTGACGAAATGCCAGTGGCCGGGAGATGACAAGGTTCATTCCGATCCATTGAGCCCGAATGGGGATTGCTGGACCGGGCGTTTGCTTGTTAAAGATGGGGCAATGAATACGCCGCCACCTCCACCGCAACAGGGTCACGTCTCACCTCGCAAAGGCCTACACCCACTCGCCTGGGTCGGGATTGGCTGCGGTGGCTTGACGGTTCTGGCAATCATCGCAGGGGCCTTCCTATTCGGCGCGGGGAAGCGGATGTTTGATCAGGCGATGGAAGATTTCGCCAAGAATCCGGCGAAGGTGGTGGCCGAACAAGTTGTCAAAGCGAACCCGGACCTCGAGATGCTTTATGAAGATGACGAGAAAGGTGAGATGACAATCCGCAACACTGCCACGGGTGAAGAGACGACGATCTCCTATGATGATCTGGCGAAGGGAAAGCTGACGATCAAAGGTGAGGATGGCTCGGTGACCCAATTGGGCTCGGCGGATATTTCGGTGATTCCGTCTTGGGTGCCGACTTATGCAGCGATGTCGGATGCCACGCTTCCCTACCATCAGGACAAGTCAGGGGAAATCCACGGAATGCTCAGTTTCAACACCAGTGATTCGCCCGCCGATGTCATCGCGTTTTACGAAGGAGAATTGGATGGGGCGTCGCAGTCGAGCTCGGCAGTGAACCTCGGTTCCATGGAGCATTCTTCGAAGACCTTTCGCGATGGGAAGAAGACTCTAACAGTCTCCGCGCAGAAGACATCGGCGGATCCGACGCAGGTTCAGGTCACTTATCAGGAGATGCCGTGAGCACGCGGAAGCTATCGTTGCGAAACGGGTAGGTAGAAGCCGGTGAAACGGTAGCGGATGAGGAGTTCCTTTTCGGTCAGTGTTTCATCGCCGACGAGGGGGTCGCCGACGTGGTAGCGATCTCCCTCTTTAGAAAGGATCGCGATGAAGTGACCTAAAGATCCGATGGTCACACCGACGAGGGCGGGGAACTCGGCATGTTCGTCGAAGCCCTTGGTTAAATTGAAATGAGCCTTGTAGCCACGAGCGCGAATGGCTCGGGCCAGATACCAGGCTTCCGTGCCTCCGACGTAGGAGTGGGCGTCGGCGGCGATCTCGGCTTCGGTGGTGGGCTTGCCGAGGTAGGTGAGGATCGTCGCGGTCGATGCGGCTCCGCAGGTGGAGGGGGTGCTTTGAAGGCAGACTTTGCCGTCCCATTTCTCGCTGAGGCTGCCTTCGGGGATCGGGCCGAAGATGGGCTTCAAAAGTGGAACAATCGAGAACGCGGCGACGCCGAAGAGCGGGATGACCAGCATGAGCCGATGAAGGAGAGAGGCGACAAGCCCGCCAGCGATGCCGATGAAAACAAAGAGCAGCTCGGTTCCGGGAATGCTGCGGAACTGATAGTAGCCCTCGGTTTCCGGAAAGATGTGGGCGTAGTAGGCGGCGAAACTTGCTCCGGGAATGGCGAGTAGGATTGCGATGAAGCTCAGAATGAGTCGTCGTTTGAGGGACTCCTTCTTTGCGTAACGATAGCTGAGCGCAAAGGCTACGAATGCCAGAATGGCCGAGATGATGCCGATCCCGTTGGGGTTCATGCGATGGATGACTCTAACATTTTGTTCCGGCGATGCACGAAAGCAATGGCGGCGGTGAGGGAGAGGAGCAGGCAGATGATCTGGTAGCCGGAGAGGCCGAGGAAGGGTTTTGGGGTGTCGCGGAGGAACTCGTGGGCGAAGCGGAAGAGGCCGTAGGCGATGAGGTAGAGGTGAAAGAGCTGGCCTTGAAAAAGTTGGCGGCGTTTGAGGGTGAAGAGGATGACGAGGGCGAGGAGTTGGAAGCCGATCTCGACGGGGATGGAGGGCCAGGTGAATCCGCAGACCTCGTTTCCCTGGCAACAACCGGCGTGGAGGCAGCCGATGCGACCAAGGGCGAGTGGGATGGGAATGAGGACGGCAAAGCGATCGCCGGTAATGCCTTGGTAGCCGACCACTCGCTTCATGATCTCGACGCCGGCCCAGCCGCCGGGGAGCGCGCCGGTGATGGATTTTCCTGATAGCCAGATCAACCAGCGCTCCGGGTGCTCGGTGTAAAGCCAGGCCTCGGAGAAAAGGAAGGCGATCTTGGCACCGAGGAAGGCCCCAACGAGTCCGCCGAAATAGATCAAGGGAAGGCTGGGGTCGTTCTTTGCCTGACGACTCCAGTAAACGACGCCGATTCCGATGCCAATCACCATCATGGCGAGGTAAACGGGCGATCCGGCGGGTTTGGGGAAGTCGGGCATTACAAAGCAGCGCAGATTGCGTAGGCGATGGCAAATAGGAGAGCAGGAACGACAAGGACTATCTGGGTGAGCATGTAGATGGCGAGATGAGTGCCGCTGCTTCTTTTCCCGATCCGGCAGGGAAGTGCTATCTGCGAGTCGAACCAGGCGCAGAAGCAAAATAAACCGATGCCGAGGACCGATAGGAAAGATCTTCCAATATAATAATTCACCAACCCTGATGCCGAGAGAAAGAGGCATAGTACTAAGATTCCCGTCGGAGCGAGCCAGAGAAGGAAACGAAGGATACCGAGCGCAGGGTTGGGCTGCAGCTCGATGGCTTGTCCGATGTCTGGCTCCTCTGGCTTGTCCTGATCGCCGTCACTCATGGTTTCGAAGTTTCGAGGTTTCCGTCATCAAAGTTTCCCTTGTTCAAGTAATGAACGACGTTGCGAATGACTCGCTTGTTTTTCATCAGGTAGGGATGAGTCACCGGTAGGACGAGATGGGTGGTGGTGTCGGGGAGTCGGGTGTGGGAGACGGCGACCTTTCCGTCGTCGGGTCCGGGGATCATGCAGGAGTTGATCCAGTTGATGGAGCATGATCCGGCGATGACGGCGTGATCGTGGCCGAGCGGTCCGAGCTGGTTGGGCAGGCTGTCGTCGTTGCTGCCGAGTTGGGTTCCGGCAGGACCATTGAGCGCCTTGAAGATTTTCCAATGACCGATCTTATCGACGACCTGCGAGCCCTGGCTCGGTGGACCGAGGAGGACGATGCGGCCGAGGTTGTGCAGGGTGTGGTCGGAAAGATATTGCCGCAAGACGATGCCGCCGAGCGAGTGGGTGACAAAGTGGATTTTGGTCGCGCCTTTGAGATCGGGCTGCGCAAGCTCCGGCGCGAGGTGTTCTTCCGCGAGGCGGACGACGGATTTTTTCCGTG
This sequence comes from Haloferula chungangensis, assembly GCF_042664875.1. Lineage (NCBI taxonomy): Bacteria > Pseudomonadati > Verrucomicrobiota > Verrucomicrobiia > Verrucomicrobiales > Verrucomicrobiaceae > Haloferula > Haloferula chungangensis. The sequence continues at coordinate 273,044 of NZ_JBHTBS010000006.1, forward strand.
TCGGGTAGGAAAGGTTGTGAACGGTGTAGCCGGCTTCTGTTAGGCTGCACTCCATTTTTGCCATGCTGCGGGTCGTCCGGCAGAGGCCATGAAGAAGCACGACGTGTTCGCCCTGACCAGCCGTAGGAGGGGCCGGGCTGGAATGGAGGAGCGCGGGGAAGATCCAGATGGCGATGGTTTTCAGAAATCTCATGAGGGAAGGGTGGAGGTGGCGACGGGTTTGTCAGGCGCGCAATCGGGAAAGCCGGAGTAGTAGCGGCAGAAGGAATCGAGTTTGCCATCGGGGCGGATGACGTGGGTGCAGCAGCGGTCGATGCGGTCTTCGTCCCAGGTCCAGGCGTCCATGAAGGGCTTGATGAAAAGACGGAAGGTATCCCGCTCGCGGAGTTCGTATTGCTTGAGGATGTCGCCGAGGTCAGTGTTGTCGCAGCCGCACTGGGCGAGGTCTTCGATGCGGTAGTGGACCTTGTCTTTGAGGAAACCCTGGACTTCGGAGAAGTTGATGAAGTCGGAAATGGAGCGGATGCCGAGCGGGGTTTTGAGCAGGTAGCCGATGGTCGCGCAGTTCGGATCGCCGCAGGGGAGCGGGGTGAAGTCGTCGAAGCTGAGACGCTTGTTCGATTGCCCGACGGCGCCGAGGATGATGTCGGCGGTGTTCAGGCGATGCCCCGGGGTGCTCGCGGTGCTGCGACCGGAGAGGAACATCGGTTGGAAGGAGACGCCGCGGCAATTGTCGTGGCTGATGCCCCACTCGATGGTCTCCCAGAGGTTCGGCAGGTTGTGCTCGTTGACGGTCATCGCCAGCGTGACCGGCAGGCCGATGCTTTGGCAGCGCTGCATCGCGAGCTGCTTCATTTTCCGCAGATCAGCGCCGCGCAGGTCGCGCTGGCCGGCTTCCTGTGGGCCATCGAATTGCAGGTAAAGCTGCAGATGACCGCGGGCGACCCGTTTCCCGAGTTGTTGGAGAAACTCGTCGTCTTTCGAAAGCCTCACGCCGTTGGTATTGATCAGCGCGTAGTCGATGCCGGGCTGTTCGTGGATCCAGTCGAGGAGTTCGAAGAAGTCGGGGTGAAGCGTCGGTTCGCCGCCGGAAAGTTGGAGGATCTCGATGTGTTGCTTCCGTTCTAACACCCCGCTGATGCGCTTCTTGAGTTCGGGAAGCCGGTGATATTTGAGTTTGGCATGAGTTCCGACAGGCGAGTCGGCGAAGCAGGTCGGGCAGGCGAGGTTGCAGGAGTCGACGATCTCGATCAGCGCGAGGCAGGTGGAGAGCTGCTCGATGGTGGCGTCTTTCCCGGCAAAGGCGTTCTTGCCGAGGGTTCCTGTGAGGCCGCTGGGGTCGGCCGAGCAGGCGCAGCCGGCACCGCAGCGGTTGTCATCGCTGCCTTGGGCGAGCCAGTAAAAGCGGGCATCGGATGAGATGACCGCGCTGGACTTCCCATGTTCCGGGCAAGTTCGCGAAAGCACGATGCGGTCGCTTCCATCGGCCTGACGCTCTTTCCAAACCCCGGCGGGCGCAGGCTGGTGGCAGGCCGGGCAGCGGGAAATGGTGTTCTTCAGCAGCTTGCGACGCGGGGTTTCGGAGGCGGGCATGGAGGAGAGAATGACAGAGGGGGCGCTGAGTGGAAAATCGAAGAAGCATGGGAATTCATCGATGAAATCAATGAAAGCCCTTGGCTTGGATCATCACCAGGCAGCCGACGAAGAAGGCGCAGAAGACGAGCACGGCCTGAAGAATCGGGTAGGCGAGGATGAGTAGGATGAGGCTCGGGCCGGCGAAGCGTTCGGCGATGCATTTCGAGAAAGCGACCCAGCAGATCAGGCTGGCCAGTCCAACGACGAGCATGCCGGCATTGAGAAAGTGTTCTTCCATCCGGCCGGAGCTTGCCGTGACGATCAGGACCATGAAGACAGAGGTCAGGCCCATTGGAAGCAGCAGGGTGAGCCAGAGCCTCCGGAGATTCATCTTTGGCGGAGCGACGGGCATGTCCGGAGGTGCTTGATCGGGCGGTGGCTGATTCATGATAAGTGATTGAAAACCATCGCGAGATTGATCCCATTCGAGGCGTGGTGGCGAGACGGAAATTGCGATTGGAATAGCCGATGATTTCCCCACTCGCACTTGTTGGCTGTTTGGCTATATTCGCCGCATGTCTACGCTTGCTGCTATTGATGGGGGTTTCATTGTCCTACTTCTTGTTCTCATTGTCCTCTCGGTCGTCATCCTGGTGATGGCGATGTTTTTCAAAACCTGGCTGCGGGCAAAGCTTTCGGACGCACCGGTTTCATGGGGCAGCCTGATCGGAATGCTGCTGCGGAAGGTGCCTTTCGGACGGATCGTCGATGCCCGGATCACTGCGGTGAAAGCCGGTCTGCCCCTGAGTTCCGAGCAACTCGAAGCCCACTACCTTTCCGGTGGTGATGTGGAAGACGTGGTGCTCGCGCTGATCGCCGCCGACAAGGCCGGCATCAATCTTCCGTTCGACCGCGCCTGTGCGATCGACCTCGCGGTGAAAGGCACGACCAAGACGGTGCTCGAAGCCGTCCGCACCTCGATCAACCCGAAGGTCATCGAGTGCCCGAACCCGGAAGCCGGCATCACCAAGATCACGGCGGTGGCGAAGGACGGCATCGCGGTCAACGTGCGCGCCCGCGTCACGGTCCGCACCAATCTCGACTCCTTCATCGGCGGTGCCACGGAAGAAACGGTGATCGCGCGTGTCGGCGAAGGCATCGTGACCTCGGTGGGCTCCGCCGAAAGCTACAAGGCGGTGCTCGAGAATCCGGACAGCATTTCCAAGCTGGTGCTGAGCAAAGGCGTGGACTCGTCGACGGCGTTTGAGATTCTTTCGATCGATATCGCGGATGTCGACGTGGCCGACAACGTCGGCGCCCGCCTCCAAACCGAGCAGGCGGAGGCCGACAAGCGCGTGGCTCAAGCAAGAGCGGAAATGCGTCGCGCTGCTGCGGTCGCGGTCGAACAGGAAATGTCCGCGAAGACCCAGGAGATGCGTGCCAAGGTGGTCGAGGCCGAAGCTGAAGTGCCGCTGGCGATCGCCGAGGCCTTCCGCTCGGGCAATCTCGGCGTGATGGATTACACCCGCTACAAGAACATCGTGGCGGACACCGACATGCGTTCATCCATCGCAAGCGACGAGGATTCGAACCCTGATCACGATGGCCAAGGATGATTCTCGCCTTTGACATTCAAGACCTGCCCGGGGAGGCCGTCACGGTCGTCCTGCTGCTGCTTTTCTCATTCGTCAGCTGGCTGAAATCGAAGTTCTTCGACAAGCCCGAAGAGCCGGAGCCCTTTGAGGATGAAGAGATGCGCGAAGTCATCTGGCGTCGTCAGATGGGTGAGGACTCCGAGGATACCCGGATGCCGTGGGAACCTCCCAAGGCACCGCCGACGATCCGATTCGACCCACCGAAACCCCCTCCGATCGCCCCGCCGGCATTGCCGACCCAGGTCCGGGAGGTCTCGAAGCGCGAGCGGGATCTGGCAAATGCCTTTGAGCGGTCGACTCGTCGCAAAGGGGGACGTCGCACCAGTCATCGACGGAAAATCGATGCCCTGCTCGCGTCTCCATCAGCCGCCAAGGACGCGATTCTTCTGATGGAAATCCTTGGTCCTCCGGTGGCCATCAAGCCCGAGCATCAACCCGAGAACTGAAGCGATGAAAGCCCTCTTCTTTCTGATTCTAACAGCGCTCTTCTGCTTGGCGGAGGAAGCCCCCGAGCAGCGTGTGTGGGGAAAGTCCGACGAGGTCAGCCTCACGGGCAAGGTGGTGGTGTTGCCGATCGGGCAGAAGGATCTGATCAACAAGCAGGCCTTCCGCTTCTGGCAGCGGATGCTCGAACGCGCGGTCGAAGAGGAGGCGCGTGCCGTGGTGCTGGAGCTCGATACTCCGGGCGGGCTGGCTTTCGATACGAAGGACATCATCACCGACGATTTCGGCAAATTGGAGATTCCCCTGATTGCCTGGGTCAAGCGGGAGGCTTTGAGTGCGGGGGCGTTGATTTCGTTTTCCGCAGACCGGATCTACATGGCACCCGGAACGATCATTGGATCGGCTGGCCTCATCAACAGCACCGGTGCGGAGATGGACAAGGTGCTCCGCGCCAAGCTGGAGAGTGCCTTTGAAGCCTCGTTGCGCCCTGTCGTGGAAAAGAAAGGCCACAACCTCGAAGTGCTGCGGGCGATGATGTTCATTGATGAAGACAAGGAACGGACCTTTGGCTCAGTGACCGTGCGCAAGAACGGTCTGCTCAATCTAACCGCCAAGGAGGCGGTCGAAGTCGTCGATGGGAAGCCGCTGCTTGCTGCCGGAATCGCCGAGAGTCTTGAGGAAGTGCTGAGGGCTGAGGGGATGGAGAATGCTGAAGTGATTCGGCCAAACCCAACGGGCTTCGAAAAGTTCGCGTGGTGGATCGCGGCGATCTCGCCGCTTCTCATCGCCGTGGGGATTGGAGCGGCGTATTTCGAGTTCAAAGCACCGGGCTTTGGCTTGTTCGGCTTTCTTTCCCTGGGCGTCTTCACCCTGTTTTTCTTCGGCAATAATGTCGCGGGAAACCTCGCGGGCTATGAACTGATGGCGGTGTTTCTCGTAGGGATGGTGCTGGTCGTTCTGGAAATCCTTGTAATCCCTGGCGGGATCGCGGGAATCATCGGCGGACTGATGGTGCTTGGTTCGCTGTGGTTTGCGATGGCGGACCGCGTCGAGTTCGAGCGACTGGATGAAGGTGAGGGAGTGGCCTCAAATCTTGGCAGCCTGCTGATCGGTCCGGGTCTGATGCTTGGGCTTGGCATTCTCGGTGCGATCGGGTTGATGCTGCTCTTCATGCGCTTCCTTCCCGATATTCCGCTGTTCCGTGGCCTGGTGGCGAAAGAAGCGCTGCCTTCCGGCCAAGGGGGAGCGCCGAAGCAGAGCTTTGTCGGAGCGATTGCCACCGCTCTAACCGATCTGCGCCCGACGGGAACGATCATGGTAGATGGCGTCAAAAAGGATGCCATCTCGAATCATGGGCTGATCGAGAAAGGGAGTCAGGTGAGGGTTCTCGAGGAAGGCATGACCTTCCATGTGGAGCCTGTGGAGGACGGTGAGGTTTGATGGGTGGTCCGAGGCATGCGGTGATTTCGGCTAGCGACTGAAGTCGCTGCTCCTTGTGGAAGGGCGAATGACGGTCGTTGCGGTCCAGGGGCCGGCATCGGGATGGAGCATCGCTTGCCAGTACCAAGCGGAGGCATCGGTGCAGGCGTCTCCATTCTCTGAAACGTAGCGCTCATGGACGAGCCAGCGCTTGCCGTCGCGAAGCGCGAGCGAGGCTCCCCACAGCTGGCCATCGGCATCGCGAAAGACCGCTTCGCTGTGCGTTTCGTAGCCGGCGGCGCGCAGGCAGTCGCTACTTGGATGCATCATGCGGGTGGCCTGATGGCTGCGTCTCATGATGACTTCCGCATCGCCCCAGCGGAACTTGGCGATCTCGCCGGGAAAGGAACGGGCGAAGCTTTGTTCCATCGGGCTCAGTGGCTGGGGAAGCAGGGAAACGCCGTCGAGCATCGTCGGCCATGTGGCGGCAGATCCGGGAGCCGGGCGGTGACGAACGAGGCTTGTTAGAAAAAGACCTGCGCCGACGAGAAGTATCCCGACAGAGACCTTCGCGATGTTCCGAGGTCCTTGCCACCAGGGTTTGAGGGACCATCGATTGCCTGCTTCGTTGAGCCGACCCGCGAAGCCGAAGACGGCGAGAAGCACCGCGCCATGGACGAGCAGGCCTGCGCCCGGATGGGCCCAGTCCGGCCACTCGACACGACCGGATTCAGGAAAGAAGACAATGGCTGCGCGGACTCCATTTCCAACGATCACACAAGCGAGTGCGACCGCGAGGAGCGCGAGCGTGCGCAGCCAGGACAGACGCATCCTCGCGGCGAGCACGGCGGCGACGAAGGATGATGTCCAAAGCATCCGAATGCCGGCACACGGAGGATCGATGCCGACGAGGCGATCGCCGTCAATCAGCATGACGCCTGACTTTTCCACCGGAATGCCGCCGAGCTTCAGGAGAAAGGTCGTGATCTCGGCGGCGATCAAACGCAGCGGGTAGCCGGCGTAAAAATCGAGTGAGGCGACCAAGGGTAGCGAAAGCACCAGCAGCGCGATGGTTCCCGCCTTGCCGCGCGGCATTTTCACCGAGAAGGCAATGGCGGCGATGGCCAGCAGGCCGATGAGCAGCGGGTAGTGAAGCACGCCGCCAAATTGGATGAAGGAGAGCAGGGCCGCGCTGACGAGCAATCGGCCGGGGAAGATCCCGATGCGGTCGCGTTTCCCGTAGCGGGTGGAGGTTGCCAGCATGAAGAGCGCGACCACTAAAGCGATCACTCCGAGCGGTTCGTCGGAGCCATCGCTGACGCGGCGGGCATACCAGCTCAGCAGTGGAAGCACCGAGATGCCGAAGGCAATCACCGCCGCGATCGGCAGTGCGCGGGCCAGAGGAGAGCGCTGCTCCAGAGGCACGCAGCATAGGGTTTGAGCATTCATCCCGGGATTGAAGATGGGGAACCACGGAATACACAGAAAACACGGAAAATTTGAGTTCCCTTTGGGCATCCTGGCTCTTCCCTGGATGCCATTTCCGTGCATTTAGTGCATTCCGTGGTGATTGTCTTAGCGTTCCATCGGATCTTTTCTACGAGATTTACCGTAGTTCAGTCTTTCTGGCGATGGCGGTGCATCAGCAGGCCGATGGCGGTGATCATGAGGAGACCCACTGCGCTTGGTTCGGGAACCGCACCGGTGGTGCCGGGGCTGCCGCCGCTGTTGCTGACCGTCACGTAGCTGCTTCCCACAGCCTGGTTGCTGACCCCTTTGGGGAGGGGAAGGGGTTGGGCGACGGTGGCGAGCTTGTCGAGGACTTCGCGCGGTGTTTCATCGACGCCGACGAAGGAGGTGTAGTCTGTTAGAAGACTGTAAGTCAGTCCGAGAGTGGTGATTTCCCGCTTGGTCTCATCCTTGGCGCCGGAGCCCCGCATGTGGGAATTGATCATCGAGCGGTCAGCCAAGCTCCGGACCTTCTCGCGCGCCCAGAGCGGACGAAGGGCGGGGTTTTTCATGCCTTTCGTGGCTTCGGTCGAGACGTCGAAGCTTGCTTCGTAAGGGCCGGCCCCGCCTTGACCGGTGATGATGATTCGTCCGCTGGCTCCGCCTTTCCACTTCCCAATCAGTTCGATCGGGCGGTCGGCGAAGACGTCGGGGAAGCTTTCAGGCTGCACGTCGACGGCTTCGAAGCCTTCGTAGCGCACCTTGATGTCGGTGAGCACCGGCGAGGCGATGTAGTCGCGGAAGCGGCTCGCGGTCTGGCTCGCTTCGCCGGGATGGAGGACGAAGAAGGGCTCGCCCATCCCGGCGCGGGCCATGCCTTCGATCAACCAGCGGTTGACCGAGCTGCCGATGCCGAAGGCGAAGAGATTCGCATTGCCAAGCTCGGATTGCACGAGGTCGAAGGTCTCGCGCTCGATGTTCACGAAGCCATCGGTCACCACGACGATGCTTCGTGAGGTGTCGTGGTCTTTGGGCAAGGCCATCGCGCGTTTTAATGCGGGAAGGAGCTCGGTGCTGCCACCTCCGCTGGCAAGACGGGTGAGATCGGTGCCGCGGGCGATGTTCTCGGGAGTCGCCTGGAGCGGGGTTTCCGAAAGAATGCGGCTGTCTCCGGCGAAGAGCAGGACGTTGAAGGTGTCGGTCTGGCGGATGCCACCTAACAGGTCACGCATCAGGAGCTTGGCGGTGTCCAGTGGGAAGCCGTTCATGCTGCCGCTGGTGTCGAGAATGAACACGTAGTCGCGGGCAGGGATTTGTTCAGGAAGGACACGTGCCGGCGGTTCGACGTTGAGAAGGAAGAAGTTATCATCTTCGCCTTCGTGAAGCAGCAGGCCGCTGGCGACCTGCGCGTCGGCCAGGCGGTAGCGCAGCACGAAATCGCGGTTTCCCGCTTCACCGCTGGGTGGCAGTGAAACGCTGGCCTGGTCCTTGGCGGTGAATTCGATGGTGGGTTGGTGGCTGGTGCAGGTCAGTGATTGCAGGGGCATGCCGCTTTGCACCTGCACTTCGGCGGCGAAGGTCGCGGGGCTGTCGACGCCTTCGCTGAGATGCGGGTTGCCGACCCATGTTTCGGTTTCGGCACCCTTGTTAGAATAGCGCGGTCCGACGACGGTGGGGTAGACGAATTCGTAAACGCGATCGGTGGCGGTGAGTTTCTCGCTGAAGTTCAGGGTCACCGTGACCTCGTCGCCGGGGAGGATGTTGGCGACGCTCATCTTGAAGACGTTCGGGCGTTCCTGATCGAGCAAGGAGGCCGTCTTGTTCTGGCTCTTGGCCTTTTCGTAAGTCGCCTTGGCTTGAGCCTTTTCCTGGATCTCCGCGATGATCACTCGCTCGCCGATTTTCATCTCCACGCCATGCACCGCCGCGCGGGTGCTGGCGGGGAAAACGTAGGTCGCCTCGATGGGCGTGCTGCCGGTGTTGGAGTAGGTTTGCTCAACTTGGACCTGGGCGATGACGCCGGAGATGGTCGCTTTGACGTCCGTCGACTTGAGGGGGAATTGCTCGGTGGTTTTCCCGTCGCCGGAGATCTCGAAATGCGGGGCGTGGGTTTGGTCATCGTCGCCGTCCGGGTGCGGCTGCGGGAGGGCGAAGGAGAGTCCTGTGCTCAGGAAAGAGAGGGTGACGGCATGGAGGATCGTTGGCGTTTGCATGGCGGTGATTCGTTTGGTCAGAACGAAGCTTCGCCATGGGCGTGAACGCTGGATGAACCGATGGTGAAAACTGGGTGGGTTTTGGGTGGTAAATGAAACCCGCTCACCGAGGTGAGCGTGGGCAAGGAGCGGGCATTTTTAATCCCCGAGGGTGAGTGAGTTGATCGCTTTCGAGAGGTTTTGGCTGCCGGGGTTTCTCGGCCCGGGCTCCGTCGGGGATTGCAAATCCCCGCTCCTTGGGCGGGACTCAGCTAATCAGTGGGCCGAGCACGAGGGCGACGACGGAGACGAGCTTGAGCAGCACGTTGAGCGATGGGCCGGCGGTGTCCTTGAAGGGGTCGCCGACGGTGTCACCGACAACGGCGGCCTTATGAGCCTCGGAGCCTTTGCCGTGCTTTACTCCGTCGACTTCGATGCCTTCCTCGATCATCTTCTTGGCGTTGTCCCAGGCACCGCCGGCATTGGCTTGGAAGATCGCCATCAGGACGCCGGAGACGGTCACGCCGGCAAGCAGACCACCGAGCGCTTCGGCACCTTGGCCAGTAATGTACTTGAAACCGAAGCCAACAATCACGGGAGCCAGCACGGCGAGCAGGCCGGGCAGAACCATTTCCTTGATCGCGGCCTGAGTGGAAATGGCGACGCATTTGCCGTACTCGGCTTTGCCATCGGCGGCTTCGAAGGTCTGCTGATCTTCAGCGCTCCACAGGTCCTGATCGACTCCCTCGTTCTTCCGCATCACATCGAGGGCGGCGCGCAGCTCGGGGATGTTGGCGAACTGGCGTCGCACTTCCTGGATCATCGCCATCGCGGCGCGGCCAACGGCATCCATGGCCATCGCCGAGAAAAGGAAGGGCAGCATGCCGCCGACGAAGAGCATCGCCATCACGGAGGCTTTCGAAATATCGATCGTCTGAAGTCCGGTGACGGCCATGAAGGCGCTGAACAGCGCAAGGGCTGTTAGAGCGGCGGAGGCGATCGCGAAGCCTTTGCCGATGGCGGCGGTGGTGTTGCCGACGGCGTCGAGCTTGTCGGTGCGCTGGCGCACTTCCTTCGGCAGGCGCGACATTTCGGCGATGCCGCCGGCGTTGTCGGAGATCGGGCCATAAGCATCGACAGCGAGCTGGATGCCGGTGTTGGCGAGCATGCCGACGGCAGCAATGGCGATGCCGTAAAGTCCGGCGACTTCGTAAGCGGTGATGATCGCGGTGGCGAGGATCAGGATCGGGATGGCGGTCGAGCGCATGCCGACGCCGAGTCCGGCGATGATGTTGGTGGCCGATCCTGTGACCGATTGCCTGGCGATCAGGATGACCGGCTTCTTGCCCGTGCCGGTGTAGTATTCCGTGACCAATCCGATCGCGACCCCGGCGACGAGGCCGGCGATGGCAGCCCAGAAGACACCATGGGCGGTGAAGGTTTTCCCGGCGATCTCCCATTGAGCAGGGAGGAGCCCATTGATCAGGAACCAGCTTGCGACAAGCAGTAGCCCGGCGGCGACGAATTCGCCCATGTTCAGCGCGGACTGCGGATTGCCACCTTCGCGGACTCTAACAAAGAAGGTGCCGACGATCGAAACGACGATGCCCGCCGCGGCGATCAGCATCGGCAGGATGACCGCGGAAAGCGGGCCGAAGGGCAGATCGGCGAACTCGGGCAGGGCGAACATGGTGGCGCCGATGACCATCGTGCCGATCAGCGCGCCGATGTAGGACTCAAAAAGGTCGGCTCCCATGCCGGCGACGTCGCCCACGTTGTCGCCGACATTGTCCGCGATGGTGGCGGGGTTGAGCGGGTGGTCTTCGGGGATGCCGGCTTCCACTTTTCCGACGAGGTCGGCACCGACGTCGGCCGCCTTCGTGTAAATGCCGCCCCCCACGCGGGCGAAAAGCGCGATCGATGAGGCCCCGAAGGAAAAGCCGGTGAGCACGGTGATCACTTTCGAGACTTCCTCGGCAGTGGATATTCCGAAGATCTTCGTGTAGACGAGAAATAGTCCGCTGAGGCCCACCAGTCCGAGTCCGACGACACCCATACCCATCACCGATCCCCCGTTGAAAGCGACTTTGAGGGCGTGATTGAGGCCGCTGCGGGCGGCGTGGGTGGTGCGCACATTGGCCTTTGTCGCGACCCGCATGCCGATGAATCCGGCGAGCGCCGAGCAGATGGCACCGGCGACAAACGAGACGGCGACGACCGGGCTTGAGGCCTCCGCCGATGATCCCTGCCAGGCGAGCAGCGCGGCGACGATCAGCACAAACCAGGCGAGCACCTTGTATTCCGCTTTCAGGAAGGCCATCGCGCCCTCGCTAATGAAGCCGCCAATGCGCTTCATGAGCTCAGTCCCGGCGTCCTGATTGGCGACCCAGCGCGACTGGATGAAGGTGTAAAGAAGCGCCAGAATCCCGGCGGCAGGCAGCAGGTAAACGAGGTTGTTCATGGGTGCTTGGATTTTTCTGCGGAAGCAATCTAACCGACTACAACTGAAGCATTCTGCACAATCATCACGAGAGTGCCAGTTCTGTTTCGGGTGGAACGCTGGTCTCGCAGGGAAACGGTTTGAGCCGCTTCGGAATCGTGGTATGAGGTGGCTCCGCCTTCGGGCGATTCCATGATCGTCATTCTATCCTATTTGAGTCTGCTGTTGTTGCTTGCGCTGAGTGCCTGGATCGTCTGGATCCGCGGCCGGGGAGCACTGGGTTTCTGGATCCGGCCATTGACTCGAAAGGAGTCATGGGCGGTGGGCGTGGAGCTGGGTGGTGACGACCCGGTCGAGAACGATTCCGCTAGCTTGGCCGAGGTGGTGGCATTGGTCCGGACGCTGGACCGCGAAAGTGGCCATGTGGTGCGGCAGTGGGATCGGGAAAAGGGAACGCGATTCATCGGGCTGATGCTATCCCAGGCACCCGAGGAATCTCCGAGGGATCCCTACGAACTTCGCCATTTCCCCTCGACGCCGGTATTGAGACTCTCCGGCAGATCCAACGTCGATGGTGTCACACCCAGCACGGCGGCGAAAGGCTACTTGGATGAGCATGGTCTGGAGGCGGATCTGGCACGCCCTTTCCGCATCTCCGGACAGTCCTTTTCCCAATACGAGTGGGAAATCCTCGGGCAAAAGGAAGTGGCTTATCCGGTCGAACCGGTCTCGGAACGGATGTTCCAAATGCGGGACATCGTGCTCTATCCGCTGATCCTCACCTTGTACTCGATCGCCTTGATCGGCACGGGAAGTGGCGGGCTCTTTGCCGCAGGCTTGCTGATCCTGATTTTCCTCTCAGGCGCCTGCAAGTTCGTCTTCGTGCACCAGCGGGAGGACGAATCACAGGAGAGTCACTTGCAGAATTACTGAAAACCACCGCCATGAAAGTCGCCATCCTTGGAGCCAGTCCGAAGCCCGATCGCTATTCTAACAAAGCCCAGCGAATGCTCGTCGAGCATGGCCACGAGGTCTTTCCGGTCAGCCCGAGCGCCCAGGAGGTGCTCGGAGTTCCGGGACTGTCGGAAGTGCCGGAGGGCATGGACACGGTGACGCTCTACGTCGGGCCGAAACACCTGTTGCCGATGCTTGGCCAGCTCGTCGAGGCGGCTCCGCGACGCGTCATCTTCAATCCCGGCACGGAGTCCGACGAGGCCATGGATCGCTTGAAGGCGGCAGGCATCGAGGTGGAAGTGGCCTGCACGCTGGTGATGCTCAGCGTGGGCGAATTTTAAATTTCTCCGCCTTAATATTCCACCTGTTAGATCACCTCCCACACCACGAGAAATTCGCGGGCGTATCGGGGGTCGGTGAGGAGGATGGATCCGCCTTCCAGGTTCCCGCTATGCAGCTCGGCGATTTCGGCCTCGCTGAGGCGGGCTTTTCGTTCGATGCGCAGGCGGCCCTTTTTCCCCTGCTGGCTCTTTGCCAGGAGCTCAAGAGAGACGCGGCCCATGGTCATGCGGACGTTGAGTTCGACGACGGGCGTCCAGCCAAGGCTGCCGTCGGGCTTGCGGTAGAGCATCGCATCCACCCCGACCGGGCCGATGTAGCCGGGAAGGAGACCGTGAAGGACGGGGGGAAGGGTGTTTCGGTACCACTCCAAGGCATTCGCTTCGCGGAAAAGAAAGCTCGTGACTTCATCGTCTAACAACGCGGTCCACTTGGGTGCGACGCGGGATCCGAGGAAACGGCCGTGGGAGTCGTTGTCCATGACGCTGAGACCGACAAGCCGGGTTTCCCCGGCATGCATTTCGTAAAGCGCGGAGAAGTCGAGGACACGCTGGCGCCAGGGCTCGATGACGACCTTGCCATGCTGGGGAAGCACGCGGGCCAGCCAGTCGCGGGCCGCGGCCTCCTCGCCGGGGCTGACGCGTAGATGATCTCGTCCGGCACAGCCGTAGGCGCCTTTGATCAGGGCAGGACCGTTTGGTAGAAGGGATTTCAGGTGGGCCATGGCGGCGTCGAGTTCATGGCAGACGGCACCGCGATCCGTAATGTTCAGCTTTTCTAACAAGCGGACGCCGATCTCCTTGGAAAGCCATTCGTCCGGGACGGGCTCGCGCCATTTCCAGGCGGCGGAGTCGGGCAGGGTAGGCTGGTGCGGGCGAAGAAGTTCGGAGGCGTCGGGCGACCATGCCCAGGGACGCAGGCCGCTGAGTTTGCGCTCGCCGATTTTCCCGACTTCCACGATCTCGGGAATCTGGAAACCGGCTTTTTTGAGATGGGCGAGGTGCTCCTTGCTTGGCGGGCGGCGCATCAGCAGGAGGTCATCGCGACGGATCGCGGAGAGCATGACGATCTCGGCATCGCGCTCCATGGCCGCGCTCATCTTCTTCGGATGAAAGGTCTGGCCACGGCGACGCGCGGCGACTTCGAGTTCGGCGCTGGGGTTGAACCAATGGACGACGGGCGTGCGGCCGCGCGATTGCTCGTAGACTTCAAGGTGTTGGATGAAATCCTCGTCGAAGCCAGCGAGCTTGCGGCCTTCGGCATTGAAGGGCGCGAGGCCTTTGGCTTTCGACGCGGAGAAAGGGAAGACGAGGGCCTTGTTGAAGGCCTCCCAGTCGTTGTCCTCTCGGTCCTTCCACTTGCGGAACCACTTCACGCCGTGACCGACGTGGCCAATTTCGTCCTGATAGATTTTCTCCAACACGCCGGCGGTGGCGCTGTCGCCAACCTGGCGGAAAAGTCCGGCGTAGTGTTTGGAAAAATCGAGGTTGGCCTGCTCGAAGGTGAGGTTGAGGCGGGTGACGAAATCCATCGGTGTTTCCATCGGGGCGATGAGCCGCCAGAAGTAGTTGTTGAGCGGCAGTTCGCCGAAGTGCACGCCGCATTCCTTCATCCGGCGCAGATACATCAGGGTGTGCATCTGTTCCTCGCGCATCGCCTCGTAGACGCCAGCGCGGTACTCCCTGGGGGCGTCAGGAAATTTCAGCAGCACCAGCGCCATGAGCTCGGCGGCGAGCAGTTCGTGATTGGCGAGGAAGTGGAGCATGCGGCCACGCTCGCGGTCGTCATCGAGCTTGTTGATGCCCGGGAACTCGGCGCGCACTCCCTTTTCCACGATACGCAGCTCGTCGGGTCGGCCCGGGCCGTCAGGGGTGAGGATGGCTGGTCCGGGTTGCTCGTCGCACACATCAATCGGCGGCAACTGGAGTTTTTCCTCCAGTGTCCTGGCAAAGAGCACCCGCTCCGCTGCTTCCCGCATCTGCATGGCGCTAGGGAAGCGCAGATGGGACCCGCTGCCAATGGTGAGTTCCCGAGCTGCAAGCCCACTCTCGCAAGACCATCCCGACGCAGTGCGAGTGGGTATCAAGAATCGGTTCTTGAGTTGGAGGGGGGAAAATGGAAATCCTTCGCCATGTTGAAACTTGGATCATCACTTCTCGTGGCTGCGGTTCTTTTTCCCCTGACGCTGCTCGGTCAGGAAAAGGAGACTCTTTTCAATGGTAAGGATCTCAGCGGCTGGGATGGAGATCCACGATTGTGGCAAGTCGTTGATGGGGTGCTGGTCGGGGAAACCGACGATGCGGACAAGAAGGTGAAGGCGAATACGTTCCTGATCTGGCAAGGCGGCGAGCTGGGCGATTTCGATTTCGAGGTGACGGCCAAGGTGAAGGGCAACAACTCGGGCGTGCAGTACCGCAGCAGGATCATCGATGCGGCAAAGTGGTCGGTCGGCGGCTATCAGATGGACATGCACCCCAAGCAGGAATTCCTCGCGATGCTCTATGAAGAAAAGGGTCGTGGGATTTCGTGCCAGCGGGGACAGAAGGTGGTGTTAGAGAAGGGCGCGAAGCCGAAGGTGACCGAGAAGCTACCGATGTCGGAGGTGAAGCTCGAGGAGTGGAATACCTATCGCATTGAAGCGCGCGGAAATGTGGTGAAGCATTTTGTGAACGACGAGCTGGCTGCTGAAATCACCGACAACGATCCGGAGAAACGATCGCTGAAAGGCGTGCTGGCGCTGCAACTTCATGCCGGTCCGGCGATGAAGGTGGAGATGAAGGACATCAGTTTGAAAAAGGTGGAGAAGGAATGAGGTCGCCCTCCAGTCGCAGCTAGCCGTTCTTCGGCGTGGAGAAGAAGAGAAAGCCGGCGAGGTGTTAGATGGCGTTCAGAGGCGAGGATTATCGGCAGCCGACAGGAAGCTGTCACTCGGCGACTCCGCCAGACTCAAGCTGGTTGATCGCAGCTCTCAGACGTCGGGAATTCTCCGGACTGCGCATGAGGTAGGCAGTTTCATGCAGGGATTGGTAGTCATCTAGCGACATTATCACCACGGCTTGATCGCCTTTTCGAGTAATGATGACGGGTTCGCAGTCGTCGCAAACTTGCTGCATCGTGGCCGCGAGATTTTCGCGCGCGGCGGAATAGGTCATTGATTTCATTGAATAGAATGTTGTCCCAGTGGAGGTCGAAATCAAGAAGGCTTGTTGGGTACTCAGCTGCTCCTCCGATACGCAAGCAGCGTGAGGTCGTCGGGCTTTGAGGGGAGGCCTGATTCGGAGTCGGCCATGCGTTTGCTGGCGAGCTCGGCGAGCTTGATCACGGCTTGATCGAGCGGGCCTTTGCGGAGGAGTTCGATGATATCATCGAGGCTCAGGTTGTCGGTCAGGCCATCGCTGGCGAGCAGCAGGGTGTCGCGGCGGTCGAGAGCGAGCGGGGCGCCGAGCTCGATGCGCATTTCGGCGGAGCCAATGGCGTTGAGAATGATGTGTCGGTCGTCGTGATGAAGCGCGTCGACTTCATCGATCAGCCCGGCTTCCACGCCCATGCCGACGAGCGAGTGCGAGATGCTCTGGAACTTGAGTTTGCCGCGCTGGCCGACGACGAGGATTTCGGTGTCGCCGATATGATAGGGGCGGATGGTGTCGCCGGTGACCTCCACGGCGGCGAGCGTCGAGCCGGAGCCGGGGAGTTCGGAAAGGATCTTCAGGTTGGCTTCTTCGATGCCGTTGAGGATGGCGGTGCGAAGCTGCTGGTCCTCCGATGGGAGGGGGAGTTGACGGGCGAGTTGGTGGACGATGGTGGCAGCGGCTTCACCACCTTGGCGGGTGCCTCCCATCCCATCTGCGACAACCAGCAGGGCCTGGCTATCGCTGGCGGGAATGACGGCCGCGGCATCCTGATTCGGTGAGTCGCGGGTCGGATGGGGGCGCGAGTAAAGCACGGCGATGCCGTGGGGGAGGGCGACGGTGAGCGGCTTGTCGAGGTCGGACTCGAGCAAGAAGGTGGGGCTGGGCAGGTTGCCCGGATCCTTTGATGGCGGAGTCACGCGGGGCGGGTTGTTAGAGCAAGGCGGCAGTGGGGAGATTCATGTAGGCTCGGTGCAGTGCCAGGCCATCGGCGAAGCGACGCCGAGGTTCGGGCTCGAGGGCTTTCCGGATGAGCGCGATGAAGGCCGGGTGCGCTTTTCGGCGAAGCCGGGCATGTTCCGGTGGCGGCCATTTGAAAGGATACTCGGGGACGTGGCCGGTGAGCATTTTGTAGAGCAGCAGTCCCATGGCAAAGACGTCCGAACGGAACGACGGCTTGCCCATCGCTTGCTCGGGCGCCATGTAGCCGAGCGTGCCGGAGCCGGAGGCTTTGATGGTGCGTGCGGCGAGCCGGGCGATGCCGAAGTCGGCGAGCTTCACGGTTGGTCCGGGAAAGATGATGAAGTTCTCCGGCTTGATGTCGCAGTGGATGATGCGGTGCTGGTGGAGTTCGGCGAGGCCTTCAAGACAGTGCTCGATGATGACTTCAAGGGAGGCGCTGGAGATCCGTCGGCTCAGGCGATCCGACAGGCTTTCGGTGCCGAGCGGATAGGCCATGACGAAGTGCTCGTCGATGATGCTGGCGTCCTTTAGACTGAGAATGTGCGGGTGATGGATGCGTGATCCGAGTCGCGCTTCCTTGCGGAAGCCATCGAGGAAAGCTTCGTCCGCAAGATGAGGGTGCGGGATTTTCAGGGCGACGCGGTGGCCCTCGATGGTGTCGAAGGCGCGGTAGACATTCGAGTAAGTGCCTTCCATCAAGCGGGCTTCAATGCGGTATTTTCCCAAACGGGATTTGAGCCGCAGGCGGGCCGGCTTGGTTTTGCCATGGCCTTGAGCTTGGCCGGATGATCGGGAAGACATGATGGGCTTCGGAGAACTTCCTTGTTGATAGAGAAGACGGATCACTTCGGAAAGAGGAATGCTGGTGCCCTCAGCCGGTCATTTCCCAGAGCACGCCGCGGGTCATGGTCGGGTCGATAAAGGCGGCCTTGCCTCCCTTGGGAGCGGGGTGGGGTTCGCCGGCTTTTGCCTGGAGTCCGAAGTCGGGAAGTTTGGCCATCGCCTTCTCGGCATCGTCGACTTTCCAGCACAGGTGGTGCATGCCTTCGCCTCGCTCTTCGATGAACTTGGCGATGGGATGTGTGTCATGAAGTGGCTCAACGAGCTGAAGTTGGACATTACCCATATCGAGATGAGTCAAACGCACACCCACCTCTTCCAGCACCTCACTGAGAATCAGGGGCAGTCCCATAGTTCCCTGATAGAACCTGAGGGCTTCTTCAGTGTTCTTTACGGCGATGGCGATGTGATCGAGCTTTTGAAACATATCCCACGCTGCTAAACCCCTGCTGCCCGCGCAAGCGCGATCCCGTTCATGAGTTCTACGAAAACCTATCATATCGCCGTCCTCCCTGGAGACGGAATCGGTCCCGAAGTCACTGCCGAAGCCTGCCGTGTGCTTGAAGCCATCGCTCCCTCGATGAAGGGCGTCGATTTCAAGTTCAGCGAACACTCGGTGGGTGCCGGGGAGTTTCTTAAAAGCGGAAATCCCCTGCCGGAAGAGGCTTTTGACGCCTGTCGCCAGGCCGATGCGGTGCTGCTCGGTGCGATGGGTTTGCCGAATGTCCGCTGGCCGGATGGTCGTGAGATGACGCCGCAGATCGACATTCGCGAACGTCTGGATCTCTATGCCGGACCGCGTCCGATCTATCTTTTCAGTGCGGAGGATTCACCGCTGAAAGGCTACGAGGCGGGCAGTATCGACTTCGTGATCGTGCGCGAAAACACCGAAGGATTGTTCACTGCGCGCGGCGCCACCCAGGCCGCCGATGGCTCGGAAGCTTGTGATGTCCTGAAGCTGACACGCAAAGGTTGCGAGCGGATTTGCCGTTATGCTTTCGAGCTGGCGATGAAGCGCAGAAAAAAATGTACCCTTGTTGATAAGGCGAACGTTTTACCCTCCATGGTCTTCTTCCGAAAAATCTTCTATGAAGTCGCGGCCGACTTTCCTGAAGTGGAAACGGAATGCGTCTACGTCGATGCGGCGGCATTGTTCTTTGTGCAGCGTCCGGAGACTTATGACGTGCTGGTGACCGAGAACATGTATGGCGACATCCTCAGTGATCTTGCGGCCGGCCTGGTTGGGGGCATGGGCATCGCGCCCTCAGGGGATCTCGGCACGGACTGTGCGGTCTTTCAGCCCTCACACGGCACCGCCCCGGACATCGCCGGACAGGGAAAGGCCAATCCGCTGGCGACGATCCTTTCCGCAGCAATGATGCTCGAGTGGCTCGATCATCCCGAGACGATCAAGGCCGGTGAGCGCATCCGTGAAGCGGTCAAAGCAGCGCTGCTCGATCCGACGAAACGCACCGGCGACATGGGCGGCCGGCTCAGCACCCGCGAAATGGGTGACCTCATTCTTTCCCACCTCGACTGATGGCCATCTACGATCTTTCCCGTAGCATTTGCGATGGCGACCCCGGCGTGCGGGTGTCGCCTGCGCGGACGTTGGAGAAAGACGGCTGGAATGCCTCGACGCTGGAGCTCTACTCGCACTCCGGCACGCACATGGACGCGCCGTGGCACTTTGGCTGTGGCGAGGCGACGATTGATGAAACGCCGCTGAGCACCTGCATGGGACCGGCGCACATCGTGCGATTGCCAGACACGCAAGACGCCGAATGGCTCACGGTCGGGCACCTCGGCGCGCTTGCCGAAAATTTCACTGCGGGTCACTCGCTGATTCTTCACACCGGGTGGAGCCGCTTCTTTGATCAGCCGGACATTTATCGGAGAAAATTGCCACGCATCAGTGAGGAGCTTGCCCGATGGTGCGTGGAAAAGCGCGTGCGCATGCTCGGCGTCGAACCTCCCTCGGTGGCCGACGTGAACAGCATCGAGGAAGTCACCACGATCCATCAGATCCTGCTCGGTGGTGGCGTGACGATCATCGAAGGCCTGGTGAATCTCGAAAGCATTCCAACAGACCACTGTCACTTCGCCGCCTTTCCCTTGAAGATCCATCATGGCGACGGCTCGCCATGCCGGGCGCTCGCCTCCGACCAGCCATTTCCATCCGCATGACTCGCGACGAACTGCTTTCATCGCTTCCGCCCGAGTGGCCGGAATGCCCGCTGGCATCGATTCGTCGTGGCTTGGAGGAAAGCGGTGAGACCTTGATCGTGCTCGATGACGATCCGACGGGCACGCAGACGGTTTACGATTTGCCGGTCGTCACCTGCCTCGATCGTGAGTCAATCGCCGCAGCGCTTGCTGAGAAGCCACCGGTTCTGTTTCTGCTGACGAATTCACGCAGTCTAACAGCCGACGAGACGAGGACGCTGCATCAGAAACTTGGGGAGACGCTCCGCTCATTGGGGCAAGGTCGCGTCATCAGTCGCTCCGACTCGACCTTGCGGGGGCACTATCCTTCGGAAACCGATGTGCTTTCCGATGCTCTCGGTCTCGGCGATGCGATCACCCTGTTGGCGCCGTTTTTCGCCGCAGGCGGGCGTCTAACAGCGGGTGATCAGCACTACGTGCTCGAGGGCGAAGAAGCGGTCGAGGCGCATTTGACGCCCTTCGCGAAAGATCCGGTCTTCGCTTTCTCACATTCCTTTCTTCCCGACTACATTGAAGAAAAGACCAGCGGTCGCGTCCGAGCGGATCAGGTGGTTTCGCTTGGGCTTGAGCTGATTCGCAAACAGGGCCCCGAGGCGGTGGCAGAAAAGCTGATGGCCGCCCCTGCCAGAAGCGTGGTGATTGCCAATGCCGTTTGTCAGCGCGACATTGAAGTCGTTGCCGCAGGTGTCGGGATCGCCGCGCGGAAGGGGAAGGGCCTCCTCGCCCGCAGCGCCGCTTCCTACGTGCAGGCCTGTGCCGGCCTGCCGACCCGCGAGCCTCTTTCCAAAGGTGACCTGCAATCGTCCTCGACGAATGGCGGACTGGTCGTCGTCGGCTCGCACGTGCCGAAGACCACATCACAGCTATCGTATCTACTCGAACGCACACCCGATTGGGAACAGATCGAACTCGATGTCGACCAGTTGTTAGCCTCCGGCATTCCCGGCGATCTTCAGGCGCGTCTCAATGCGGCGCTCGAATCCGGTCGTCATGCGATCCTTTCGACGAGTCGCAAGCTCACCACCGGGGGCGGCGACGAGGAGAATCTGCGGATTTCGGCCACCGTTTCCGCCGCGCTGGTGGAAATCGTTTCTAACATCCCGCCGCCACGATTTCTCATCGCGAAAGGCGGCATCACCTCCTCCGACATCGCAACCAAGGCGCTGCAGGTGCGTCGTGCGATGGTTCAAGGGGCCATCCTTCCCGGAGTTCCGGTGTGGAAACTCGGCGAAGAAACCCGCTTTCCCGGGCTCTCTTATGTCATCTTTCCCGGAAACGTCGGTGGCGATTCCGCTTTGTTTGAAGCTGTCCTTAAATTGACATGAATACCCCACTCAAAGGCGTTTGCGTTGGTGCCGGCTACTTCAGCCGCTTCCAGTATGAATCATGGCAACGGATTCCCGAAGTTACGATTGTCGCGAACTGCAACCGCTCCGTCGACAAGGCCGAGGAGATCGCCAAGGACTACGGCATCCCTCGTAGTTACCCGGTCACGGAGTTCGCGAAGATGCTTGATCGTGAAGAGCCGGACTTTGTCGACATCATCACGCCGCCCGACACGCATCTCGAGCTCTGCCGGATCGCGGTCGAGAAAGGCGTTCACATCATTTGCCAGAAGCCGCTCGCTCCGACCTGGGACGAGACGCTTGAACTCGCCGAGCTGATCAAGAGTGCGAAGGGCCGCTTCATGGTTCATGAAAACTTCCGCTGGCAGCCATGGTATCGCGAGATCAAGAAGATCCTCGATGCGGGCACTCTCGGCGAGTTCTTCCACCTCGCCTTCCGCTGCCGCATGGGCGATGGCTGGGGTGACGACGCCTACCTCGCGCGTCAGCCGTTTTTCCGCGACTACAAGCGGCTCTTCCTCTTCGAGACCGGCGTCCATTTCCTCGATACCTTCCGCTATCTCGCTGGGGAGATCGATTCGATTCATGCGCTGATCGCCCGCCGGAATCCGGTGATCAAGGGCGAGGACAGCGCGCTGGTGACCTGCCGCTTCGCCAATTGCGGCACCGCCGTGCTCGATGCGAACCGCTACAACGAAGTCGAAGCCGAGAACCCGCGATACACGTTTGGAACCCTGCGCATCGATGGCAGCAAGGGCCACCTTGAGATGGATCTCGATGGCGGCATTACCATCAAGCCTCTCGGTGAGCCGAGCTACGAACACATCTACAAGCCGTCGCGCGAGAATTTTGCCGGCGACTGTGTGCACGCGCTGCAGGAGCACTTCGTCGCCTGCATGCTCAGCGGTGATCCTTTTGAAAGCACGGTGGAAGATTACCTGAAGTCCGTGCAACTCGTCGAAGCTGCCTACGAATCCGCCGCCACCGATCAGGTGGTCAAAACCCAAGCCTAGAAACCCATGCCTTCCCGCGTCCTTCTCGTCATCGGAACCTTCCTGATCTCGCTGCTGCTCTACATCGACCGCACCTGCATTCAGGTCGCGGGAGACGCGATCAAGCGCGACCTCGATCTAACAGATACCCAGTTCGGCTGGATCCTTTCGATCTTCACCCTGGGCTACGCACTGGCACAAACGCCCTCGGGTGTCGCGGCGGATCGCTATGGTCCTCGCAAGTTGCTGGCCGGAGTGATCACGATCTGGTCCGCGCTGACGGCTCTGACTGCGTCTGGTTTCAACTTTGTTTCGATGATGATCATCCGCTTCCTCTTCGGGGCGGGAGAAGCCGGGGCCTTTCCCGGGATGGCTCGTGCGACGCTGACCTGGATTCCAACCAAGGAGCGTGGACTCGTCACGGGGATCAATTTTTCGGCCTCACGCCTCGGAGGCGCGCTGGCACTTCCGCTGATGGTCTGGCTGATCGAGACGGCAGGATGGCGTGGATCATTTCATATTCTCGGCGGATTCGGAATTGCCTTTGGCCTCGTCTGGTGGTGGTGGTTCCGTGACACTCCCGAAGAGCACAAGGGCGTCAAAAAAGAGGAACTCGATTACATCGTCGAGAATCGCCAGAAGCTCGCCGCCGATACCGGTCAGGCGGCTCCACGATTTGGAGAATTGGTTTCTAACAGGAATGTCATGCTTCTCATGGCCCAGTATTTCTGCAGCAATTTCACCTTCTTCTTCTGCCTCTCGTGGCTCTTCAAGCACGTCAAGGATACCTATGATCTGTCGGCCGCGGATGCCGGCATGCTGGCGGCACTGCCCTTGCTCGGAGGCGCAGCGGGCAACTGGTTTTCAGGGTGGTGGGTTGATTCGATCTACAAGAAGAAGGGTGTCGTGCCGTCGCGCCGGATTCCTGCGGTGGTTGGCTTCTCTCTCGCGACCATTGGTCTGCTGGTCAGTTTGAGAATGGAGACTGCCGTTCCCGCAGTGATCTTCCTGACCATCGCAGTGTTTGGTGCCGACATGACCCTGTCGCCATCCTGGTCGGCCTGCGTGGATGTCGGAGGAAAGAGCGCCGGGGCGGTCTCCGGGACGATGAACATGGCGGGCAATCTCGGTTCCTTTGCCACCAGCCTGGCCTTCCCTTATTTGATGGCCTGGTTCGGAAGCTCGACCCCGTTCTTCTTCATCGCCAGCGCACTCAATGCGGTCGCGATCGTGATCTGGTTCGCGATCAAGCCGGAGAGAGCGTTGCGCGAAGTGGCGACCTGAAGTCCGTCCTGGACTTCACGGGGTGATGCTCTCGATCTGATAGAACTTTCGCTCCTCCTCCGGGGCGGGGTCGATCCATGTCGTGATGTCGCCATCTGGGATGATCGTTTCTGTTAGGCTCATCTGGTCGGGGCGATCTCCGGAGTAGAGCCGATACCACTCACCGCGCTTGCTGTTGAAGCTCAGCTCGACCTCGTCGACAGCATGCTTGATCTGCAAGTTGAGCGGCTCGGGCTTGGTGATGAGGTAGATTCCCGATGTCGCCGAGCGGCCGTTGATGAGATCGATTTCGACGAAGTAGGCCGTCCAGCCGCTCTCCGGAGGAGTCACCGTGCCGATGTAGGTTCCGCCGCCTTGATCGCTCAGGGTGGTCGAGTGGTAGGCGGCCCCGATTTCTTCAAATCGGAAATCCCGGGCTTCCGGATTGGTGGCCTGCCAGAGCTTGGCCGAGCTGACGGCTTCTGAGGTCTGGAGCTCGATCGCACCATTTGGAAGGAGGCTCCAGGAATAGTCAGGAATCGCGTCGGCACCATCGTCGATCAATGCCACGTAAAGAGGGAGAATTTCGACCAGAGGATCGGAGAGCTGGCTCAGGCTGTGGTCGGTGTTGGGAAAGTAGCGCAGCCACTTTTTCCCGGGAAGCTCATCGTAGTAGAACTTCCAGGAATCCGGCAGGAAGAACTGATCGCCGGCCGAGCTGAGGATCAGCTTGGGCATCGTCAGGCGCTCGAGGTAGGAATAGGGGTCGACGATGTCGAAAAGCGCCTCGCTTTCCGGCGTGCCGAGCTTGTCCATGGCTCCGGCATCAAGGTAATCGTGAACCGCCGGTGCCCACGAACCGTAGACCTTGAAGTGATGATCGAAGGAGGTCTCGACGTTCAGTGTATCGATGACGATCGGGATGATCGCCGACACGCGCCCGGTTCCGAGCGGACCGTTTTCCGCAGCGGCTGTTAGCCAGGTGGCCCAACCGCGTTTCGAGGCACCGGCGACGATGAAGTCATCGATCGGATCGCCGGGCTTCACCTGGCTCATGAGTGATTGAACCGTGTCCATGGCGCGGACGACCGCCCGCGCCATCGGCAGGTGGACGGGCCAGCTGAGATCCTCCGGATCATCGAGAAACTTTTTCCACGAATAGGCGAGCAGCGCGTCTTCCGAGCGGCTTTCGGTTTCATCAGAGAAAGTCAGCGGCTGATTCGGAATCTGGCCGACATCGACGATCACCGATCCGGTGAGGGCTGAGATGGGTCCGATGGTGTCGTCGAGCTCGCCGAAGTCCGGGAGCTTTTCATTCGAGCCACCACTCACCACGAGAAGTGCGGTGCGTTTCGTCACCGAGGATGGCACATAAACGGTCATCCAGTGCTTCCAGAGGGTGCGGTCGACTTCGTTTTCCGTGCGCCAGCTTCCCGACGTCATCTGGATGATATAGCGCGTGTGGAAGAGCCCGCTTTTCGTATCGGTGACCACGAAGTTGTAGGCCGGATCGTTGGCGTAAACAAACTCGTCGAGCGCGGTGCGATCCGTCGCTCGGGAGGAGAGCGAGGTCGTCAAAAACGCCGCGGCGAGCCAAGCGAGGAACCCGATAGGTGTGACGAAAAGCAGCTTGATGCTCATAGCGCGGGGATTGAAGGGGCTCTGCCAGATTCTGACCACTCTTTCAGCGAAGAAATCATGCAAGGCGTTCCGCGCGGGACCGAGATTTTGAGAAGATCCCTTATGAATCTTCCGTAGGGAGGGTTTGTAGCTCCCGAGTCCTTCATGAAAATCCTCCTGCACCTCCTCTTTCCCCTGGCGATGATCGGCGCGCTTTGCGCAAAGGACCGCAAGCCGAACTTCGTCTTTCTACTCGTCGATGACCTTGGTTGGGGTGACTTCGGATGCTATGGCGCGGAGTTTTATGAAACACCACAGATCGACAAGCTCGCCAGTGAGGGCATGCAGTTCAGCAATGGCTACGCCGCCTGCACGGTGTGTTCGCCGAGCCGGGCGGCCATTCTGAGCGGCAGCTATCCGGCGCGTCTCCATCTGACCGACTGGATCACCGGTCATAAGCATCCTTTCGCCAAACTCCGTGTGCCGGACTGGAAGATCCGGATCGATCACCAGCGCGTGCTCATGCCCGAGGCCTTGAAGGAAGGCGGCTACCGCACGGCATTCTTCGGCAAATGGCACCTCATGCCGATTGGTCAGCCGGATTTCGACCAGCACTACCCGACAGATCACGGCTTTGACATCAATGTGGGGGGCCGTGAATGGGGCCAGCCGAAGGGCAGAGGCAAGTATTTCTCACCCTTCGACATGCCGGGTCTCGACGATGGAAAGGCAGGCGACTTCCTAACAGACAAGCTCACCGATGCGGCGCTTGATTTCCTCGATCAAACGAAGCGTGATCAACCCTTCCTGCTCTACTTCTCCTACTACACCCTGCATGGCCCGCTGATGGCTCCGCCCGAGCTGGTGGCGAAGTACAAGGAGAAAGCCAAAACCTTCGAAAACACGAAGAACGAGCTCCTCGACCCGCGCCGCGCCGGGATGGTGGAAAAGCTCGACGATAGCGTGGGCCGGATCATGGCGAAACTTGACGAACTCGGTATCGCCGACAACACCGTCGTCATTCTAACAGGCGACAACGGCGGCGACAGTCCGAAGACCACCGGTGGCCTGCGCGATTACAAGGGTCTGTCGCACGAAGGAGGCGTGCGTGAGCCCTTCATCGTGAAGTGGCCCGGCAGGATTGCACCGAAATCGAGCTGTGACGAAATGGTCATCGGAACCGACTTCTATCCGACCCTGCTGGAAATGGCCGGCCTGCCAGCGCGTCCTGATGAGCATGCCGACGGCGTGAGCATCCTGCCGTTGCTGACCGGAGCGACCAAGGAGCTCGAGCGCGACGCGCTTTTCTGGCACTACCCGCATTACCACCGCACCAAGCCTTACGGCGCGATTCGCCGAGGCGACATGAAGCTCATCGAATTCTTCGAGGGCGGAAATCTGGAGCTCTATGATCTCAAGACTGATCCGGGCGAAAAGAACAACCTTGCCAAGCAGCACCCTGAGAAGGCGCAGGCCCTGTTGAAGGAACTCAAGGCCTGGCGGAAATCTGTCGATGCCCAGATGCCAAGCGAAAACCCCAACCACGATCCTTCCCGCGGGGGCAAAAACAAGCAGGGGAAGAAAATGGGGAAGTAGGCCACTATCAATGTCTCGTCATGAAAGGCGGATGTCAGCCCGATGGACAGGCGCGAGCGGTCGTGTGGCATGTGGAGTTTCCTGATCGCCCCCGACGCACCCGCAATGATTTCTGATTTCCTGGCGCCCGACGCGCCAGCGAACCGCTTGGACATCCTGAGGGAAACTGATTCACCGTGAGAATCGACAAGCAAAGCTAGAAGCTGGTGGCGAGCATTCTCGAGGGCTTCGCTGCGTGCTTGCCGCCTCCATCGGGACCGGATTAATTGGAGATGGCGTCAGGGCAATGGCCATGGCTCCGCAGTTTTTATATCTGCAAAAGATGAAATACTTCCTCTCGATACTGAGATAATGGAGTGGCTCGCCAACACAATCGCACTACTGGTGGGGATCAGTTGTTTTGCTCTAGCTGGATGGCATGAGAGGACGTGGTGGGTCCGGGCGAAATGGATAAGGACGACGGGTGAGGTGGTGGGGATTACCCGACAAGGATCTGAAGACACCGAGTATCCAAAGATATCGTTTGTTCATGATGGGAGGGTTCATGAGTTTACCTCAGGCTACGGCGGAACCGGTTGTTCCCGGATCGGAGACTCGGTGGTGGTGGTCGTGGACCCGGTTACACTGAAGGCAGAACAAGTGACCACTGGGAATCGCGTACTCTTCACGATCGCTCCCATAGCATTTGGATTGCTATTTTCTGCAATAGGACTTCATGGTGTTGAGGTCGAAGATCACGACGCTGGGCAAGGCGCTACCTCATCACAGTTGGAGTCGGGCATTGAACCCATGTCCCCATCAGAATCTGAGGAGCGCTCCCGGTAGCGGATGGCGAACTTTCAACGAACAGCATTCTATGACGAGAACGATCATGATACCCTTGGTGGCCAGCCTTCTGGTGGTCGGATTCCCTTCGTGTTCCACTGATTTGGGAAAGGACCGGCAGGCTTCCAGCTCAGAGAGCGCCCTCAAGCTGGGGCCTTTCAGGCAGGGGAATTTCATACCGGACGAAAAACCCCTGAAGGCCGAAGACACGACGGATCTGAGAGAGGTTGCCCTGAGCCTGCCAATCTGGGAGAGCAGCTGGAAGTCTAGCGAGGAATGGGTTTATATGAACTCCAAGGACGGACGTCGGGTCGACCAGTGGACAAATCCCGCGGATGGCGCCCAGCATGCGGTCACCATCAAGCGATTGGCGAAGTCCTCTGAAGGTCTGACTCGGGTCGGGGTCTTTCACCCCAGCTTGAAGGTGTTCACTCCCGATGGAGGGAGATATGGTTCCTGGAGCGCCGTTTTGGAGCGGAGAACCGGTGGGTGGTTCGTCGAATCGGTCGACTAGGACGAAGTCACTCGTTCAGTCGGCTCACCGGCGGGCAAGGCTTTCCGTTGCTCAACCACGAGGGCTTCCAGGCTATGGGAGGAGTTCATCGAATTCGGCCGACGAATCGACCACCCGATAAAAGGTGCGGGGAGCGGTTCCCACGACGTGGAAGAAGTTTCGGGGATAGCCGGTGCCCGCGAAGTTCTGGATTGGCGTCCAGGTGGTGAGGTTGTTGGATGTTTCGATTCGGTGGTAGGCACCGAGAACGGTTGTCGGAAGGGTGAGCGACGAGGAGCGGTTGGCTGCGCTGCTGACCAGGCCGTTCATGATGAGGGGAACGCAGCCTGAGACCGATGGCGAGCCTGCGGCGAATCCGTGATAGGTCAATGGTTCGAATAGGAAGAAGGCGTTGTAGTCGTTTCCTCGTTTTACCTGCGCGGTGATCTGGGTGGCGTAGCTGAGCGCGTCTAGGTTGGGGAGTTCGTTTGCCCGGCTCACAAGTCCGCCGACAAATACGATTTGAACTGAGCCGCCTTCCCCGGATTCCGCAGGGGTGTCGACCAGGAAATTGTCGCTGGTTCCGCGGACAGTTAGAGAATCCTGGCTCGTGCCGGTGGTGGGGATGGAGTTGTTTTCGATAATGATCGAACTGGTGTGTCCTGTATTGAGTGACCATCCCACGCCGCCACTCCGAGCGACCTGGATTTCGGCGGAGAGTTGAAGCTGCTGGTAGAACCCTGCGACGGATGTTGTGGAGTCGACGGCGGCCTGCGCAGCGGTGTCGTAGCGCAGCGTGAGTAAAGCGACGTCCTGGGGCGCTATGGCATTCACGAGGTTTCCATTGATGTTGGTGATGCCGGAGACCCGGCCTTTGACGCGGACGGTGATGGGTTCCGCAGCCAGGGGGAGGAGGGAGAGGAGGGAGACAATGAAGAGGTATTTCACTGCCCGAAGATTTGCGATCTGGGGGAGGGTGTAAAGATTTGTGATGCGGACCGGCTATCTCGTTTGCCGTCCGGGATTCAGCGGGCAATCTCACATCGTACTCTCGTTTGGCCTTCAGCTCGTCGATCTCGATCCAGCCGAGGCAAGTTGGTCTTGCGAACTTTGCCGGCGCCCCGGGGTGCCGGGGCATCTGACAAATGCCCGCAGGATGGAACGTCAGCTGCTGAAGGAAGGAAACCGCTCCATCACCCGATCCGAGATCGCTGGGGGGCAGAGAAGTTCCTTGATACTCAGTGGCCGCGAACTGGGTCCCTTTGCCTCGGGCAGCCTTGATGCGGGGCGGGATCGCGAGATAGATTCCCGCCGCCCTGCCTGTAAAAGGAGATTTACCCAGTCAATTCACCTCGAACCCATGCCGCCGACGAGCATGTCTCATTTCAGAATCATCCTAGCTATCGCCCTGCTGTCCCAGTTTCCAGCCCTTGCCGGAAACCTCAACGTCAGCACGCTTGAAGAATTGAATGCAGCGATTGCCAAGAGCGGCAATACGATCCGAATGGAGCCGGGGCGTTACGACCTGGAGCAGTTGCCCAGAAATTCAAGGAAGCTGGCCTTCTCGGGATCGGACAATACCGTCATTCTGAAGGACGTTTACGTCAAGGTGACCGTCGGGCTTGTCAATCGGTCGTACATCGAAGTTACCGGCGATAACAACACCATCACCGGCGGGGAGTTCGAGGATACCTACAAGAGCGGAATCACCTTCGTTAAGGATTTCAGCGCCTACAACAAGGACCGCCGAAACCTCGCGGCTGGACTGCGGGGTGATGCCGTTATGAACGTGGACGGCAGAAACAATACCGTCAAAGACCTCAAGCTCACCGTCAGAGGATCCTGGCCATACGGTTACGGCAGCTTTTATGGAATTGGTGCTCCGAGTACTTTCGGCCTGAACAAGCGATGCGGCATACTGGTTCGGGGAGTGGGAAACACCCTCGATGGGATCGAATTGCAACAGCGCGCCTTTGGTCACGGCATCTACATGCAGAAGGGCGCGGACAAGACCGTCATCAGGAATTGCCACGTGGAGGGGCGGATCCGCAAAACCGGGGACCTCTATCAGGAGACGGACCGGGAGGACCTCCCGAAGCGCTCCGGCTACCGTTTCCCCAACCGGGATGATTTCAAGCTGAAGTCGCCCGGGAGTTACCCGATCCCCAAGGACCGGGTCCATTCGCTCTGTGAAGATGGAATCCGCATGTACAACATCCGCGGAAGCATCACGGTGGAAAACTGCACCGTGACAAAGATGCGTGGCGGCATCCGCCTTTACCTGGGGGGACCGGCGATTGTCAAAGACTGCACCGTCACCTATTGCGAGTACACCGGCTATAACTTGCCTAACAAGGGCCGTGTGATCAATTCCTCCGGAGATTTCTCCTTTGGCCCGCTCACGGATTATCGCTCGAACCGGAGTGGAACTCGTGCCGAATGGACGATCCTCCCTTCGCCCGAAGCCTCCGGGGCTCACAATATCATGGATATCCTCGGCAATGGTCATCGCATCACGCTGAATCGGGAAAAAGGTCCGATCGACCTTAATCAAGAGAGAGCCATCGTGATCCATGGCAACGATTCCACGATCATCAACCGCACCGAGTATAAGGTGGTGCTGGCCAAGGGAACCAAAGGCAACCGGGTGAGCAGCTATGGTCCGGTGAGTGGCGAGATGGGAAGAAACAAGGTCGAGAAGCTCGATTCCCTCCAGCCCTAGACCTAGCCGGACAACGCTGCCATGGCGTTCCGGACACGGCGTGTCCCCGTCTGGCGGGCGCATGGAGTCTCAGAGAAAACAGGGTGAGCACGGCGGCATTTGAACGAGGATGAAAGCTTGCTCATGCTGGCTCTCAGAAAGATGAAAAAGTGTTATCCCACAATGTTGTCGCTCTGCTGTTTGGTCGGCATGCAGGGGCTTGGTTTCGAGGCACGCGCGGAGGAGGCGGAAGCACCGAGCAAGAAAGTGGCGTATGCAGAGTCGGTACCGGCACCGACCCTGACAAATGTGCGCTATGGGAAGCACCCGCGCTGTGTGCTCGACTTCTGGAAGGCGGATTCCGACAAGCCGTCGCCGCTGGTGATTTCGATCCATGGCGGCGGCTGGAATGGCGGGAGCAAGGAGCAGTTGGAAAAATTCGTGAATGCCAGCGAGTTGCTGGATGCCGGGATTTCCGTGGCGGCGATCAATTACCGATTGATCAAGCATTCGAAGGACCTTGAACCGCCGGTCAAGGGGCCGCTTTCGGATGCGGCGCGGGCGGTGCAATTCCTCCGCAGCAAGGCGGAGGAGTGGAACATCGATAAGTCACGCATCGCGGCAACGGGCGGATCCGCAGGGGCCTGCTCCAGTCTCTGGGTGGCTTATCACGATGACTTGGCGGATCCCGATAGCGATGATCCCGTCGCACGGGAATCATCGCGGCTGATGTGCGTGGCTCCATCAAGGGTTCAGTCGACGCTCGATCCGGAACAGATGAAGGATTGGATTCCTAACAGCAAGTACGGCGCCCATGCTTTCGGGATGGTGAGCTTCGATCAGTTTCTCGCCGAGCGGGATCGGATCATGCCCTGGTTGAACGAGTATTCACCGTATTCGCTGCTCAGCGATGATGACCCGGAGACTTACATCTTCTATCCGATCGCCCCAGCCAAGGGGAAGGCCGAGCGGGACCCAACGCATTCGGCGGTATTCGGTGTGAAGCTTCAGGAGCGCTGCAAGGAACTCGGTGTGCCCTGTGAGCTGGTCTATCCCGGCGCGCCGGGGGTGAAGCACCAGAGCACGACGGAATTTCTGATCTCCCGCTTGAAGGGGGAGGGGAAGAAGTAGACCGGAAGCGCAAATCCATGCCGAATCTCCGGCGCCGATCGACGCCGGAGCTTCGAGGTCGGCAGGCGTGATCGATTTCCAGCGGTGCCGATCGCAGGTGGCTCTCTAGCCTGCTGCGGCGATGCGCTGGAGTTCCTTCAAGTCGAGCTTTCCGGACCCGAGATAGGGCAGGGTCTCGACGGCGACAAACTGACCCGCTTTGGGCTTCCAAAGATTGGGAAGCGAGCTGTCGGAGAGCTTGGCGAGAACTTCATCGAGAAGCTCCTGATTGGCAGTGTGGAGCACGACGAGCCGTTCGCCCTTCCGCTCATCCGGGACCCCGGTGACCGCAAAGCATTGATCGGTCTGGCCGGTGAGCTCGTTGAGGACTTCCTCGACCTTGCCATGCGGGACCATTTCGCCGGCGATCTTGCTGAAGCGACTCAGCCGCCCTTCGATCCACAGAAATCCCTCGGCGTCGATGCGGACGATATCGCCGGTGTCATACCATCCGTCCTTGAGGACTTCGCGGGTCTTTTCCGGCATGCCGAGGTAGCCGCGCATGACATTGGGCCCTCTGACTCTCAGCAGGCCGGGTTCCGCTTCAGGCAGGCGCTTTCCGGTGGCGGGGTCGACGAGCATGGCTTCCATCCGGTTGAGCAGCTTGCCGATGGATCCGGGCCGAAAGCTGTTAGGGTGGTTTACGGCGACACCGGGTGAGCACTCGGTGCATCCGTAGGCTTCAAGCGGTTGGCAGCCGAACTTCTCCCTGAAGGCTTCGGCGGTTCTAACAGGAAGCTTCTCGGCTCCCACCACGACGAGGCGCAGATTCTTCAATTGCTCCGCTTCCAGTCCTCGAAGATAGAACTGCAGAAAGGTCGGCGTGGCGATCATGATGGTCACCCCATGTTCCGCAGCGAGCGGACCAATGACCTTGGATTCCATCGGGTTGAAATGATAGGCACACTGGAAGCCAAAGACGGCGGGGCCGGCGATGGTCGCCATGAAACCGAAGGAGTGGAAGAAGGGGAGCACGCCGAGCATGCAGTCACGCTCGGTGAACTCGTAGGCTTCGCTGACCTGGTGGACATTCGAAATGACATTGCGGTGGCTGATCATCACGCCTTTTGGCGTGCCGGTGCTGCCGCTGCTGAAAATGATCGTCGCCAGATCATCGGGCCCGGCATTGGAGCCCCCGAGCCGATCGAGCAGACCTTTCACCGAGGTGGCTTTGGCGAGGAATCCGGCTCGGAGCTTTTCGCTGAGGCGCGGCTGCTTCACGAGGTCTTCGATCAGATGGGTTTTCACCGGCAGCTCGAGCTTGAGTCGCTTCATGAGCTTCCCGGAGACAATGAGGTCGGTGATGCCACACTGCTCCAGGCACGAGATGATCGCATCCCGCGAGAGCGTGTAGTTGATGTTGACCGGGATCCTTCCCATGAGCAGCGCGGTCCAGTTCAGCAACGCGCCGCCCACCGATGGCGGAAGCAGCAGCCCCACTTTCTCGCTGTCTTTCCACAGCGGCTTCAGCCGACCGCTCAGGAAAAGACATTTGGTCACGGCCTCGGAAAAGGTGACCTTGGCTCCGCTGGAGTCGGCGAACGCGCTGTGCTGAGGAAATCGTTTCGAGGTCCTGAGCAGCGTTTCTTGAAGGGTCATCTCGTTCATGGGAGTGGGAAAGTAGCCGCTGGTTGCGAATTAAGGAAATCGAAACGCGAAATCGAATGATCGATCCTAGCGATCATGGAGGTGGCTCGCCCATTGACCGTGAAACAGGGTGACCTTGGAGCTGATTTTCGCACTTGATGGAAGGATCACGGAGTCGGAGCTTTCCTCCGTGAAATTTCCATCCCTCAGCATCGGGCTCATTCTCGGGCTCGCCGTGACGAGTTCCCCGGCAGCACCAGTTCCAGACGACGCCTATTTCCAGGTGGAAACCCTTGTCGAGGGTCTCACGGATGCGATGGAAATCTGCGTGTTGCCAACGGAGGATGTGTTCATAGCCGAGCGAACCGGGGCCCTGAAGTGGTACTCGCCGGAGAGCGGGGAAGTAAAACTGGTTAAGAAATTCGAGGTCTCCGTGAAGAGAGGCGGCAAGTCGCGCGAGACCGGATTGCTGGGGCTGACGGCGGATCCAGGCTTCATGAAAAACGGCTGGATCTACGCGTACTACTCGCCGAAGGAACCCTCGGTGCATCGTTTGTCGCGCTTCACCTTCAAGGCGGGAAAGCTTCTCGATGAAAAAGTGCTGTTGGAAATCGAGCAGAGTCGTGAGGAGGGCGTGTGTCACGAAGGCGGTTCGTTGGCCTTCGATCAGGAAGGCAACCTCTTCCTCTCGACCGGCGACAACACCAACCCGTTCAAATCGAGCGGCTACGCGCCGCTGGACGAACGGAAGGGAAACGAGTCACAGAACTCCCAGCGCAGCGCGGGAAATACCAATGATCTGCGTGGCAAGATTCTGAGGATCCGTCCGACGGCTCAGGGCGGGTATGAGATTCCCGATGGAAACCTGTTTGCCAAGGGAACACCGAAGACCCGGCCGGAAATTTTTGTGATGGGCTGCCGCAATCCGTGGCGCATCGGTGTGGATCAACGGACGGGAGTGCTCTACTGGGGCGAGGTGGGGCCCGATGCGAGGCGTGATGGTTCACGCGGCCCGAAGGGCTACTGCGAAATCAACCAGGCGCCGACGGCAGGCAACTACGGCTGGCCCTACTTTGTCGCGGACAACAAGGCCTACGCGGACTTCGACTTCGAAAGCGAGAAGGTGGGTGAGCGCTTCGAAGCGGACAAACCCGAGAACCGATCCCGCCTGAACACCGGGCTGGAGACGCTGCCGCCCGCCCGTGTTCCGCTCTGGTTCGAGAACCGCTCCTGCTACTGCTCGGGGCCGGTTTACTACTACGATGATTATAGTAATTCACCTGGAAAACTGCCCAGGGAGCTCGACGGATGCCTGATCACCTATGATTGGAACAACGGTCGCATGCAGCTCACCAAGCTCGATGGCAAGGGCGGCATGGAGTGGAAGCACGACTGGCTGATCAGCAAGAAATTCGTCCACCCTTCCGATGTCGAATTCGGCCCGGATGGTGCGGTATATGTGCTCGAGTACAGTTCGCCTTGGTACAATGGCAAGGACGGGAAACTGAAGAAGGTCACCTATTCCCCGACGAAGCTGGCGGTGAGCGAAGAGGCGGGTCCCGACGCGCGACTTGCCGGTCT
The DNA here is from genome assembly GCF_042664875.1 of Haloferula chungangensis. Lineage (NCBI taxonomy): Bacteria > Pseudomonadati > Verrucomicrobiota > Verrucomicrobiia > Verrucomicrobiales > Verrucomicrobiaceae > Haloferula > Haloferula chungangensis. The sequence continues at coordinate 307,842 of NZ_JBHTBS010000006.1, forward strand.
GGATCCGAAGCACCCGGGCACCGCGCTGTTGGCGGAGGCGATCTGCCTTTCATGCCACCAGACGCAAGTGCAATCGGTCGGTCCCCGCTACGTCGACGTGGCGGACCGCTACCGCGAAAATGAATCGGCTTCCGAGATCCTGACGGCCAAGATCCTGAAGGGTGGTGTAGGCGTTTGGGGAGAGGTGCCGATGCCGCCTCACCCGCAGTACAACGAAGAACAGGTCAGCCAGATGGTCGATGCCATCCTTTCGCTGGAGCCCGGCGGACACAAGGAATAGGCCAGCTCAAGCGGACGGCCGGCAGAGTAGACGCAAAACGGCCCGGAATCCCCAAGGGACACCAGGCCGGACGGTCTGAGGTGGAGATCCTACTTCTTTTTCCGATCCTTCCACGGCTGGCCGGGAATGGGGGCGACTTCTTCGGGTAGCACGATGCTGCCCTTTTCAAAGTCGGCGGCGTTGGTGGCGCAGGTGTAGTGGTAGAAATCCGACTTCTCGTTGGTCGCGACGTCGGAGTAGCGGACGAGCTGGCCGGTGTAGGCGGACATGCGGCTCATGATGGCGACGAGGGTGGACTCGGCGATCTGCTTGGCGTCGTTGAGCGGTTCGCCTGCCATGATGCTGCGGATCATGTCGACATGCTCCTGGATTTGTCCGTTGTCGGAGTCCTGCTTGAAGTCGGGGACATCGAGCTTCTTGCCGCTGAGCTTTCCGCCGCCGGTGGTGGAACCTTCGGTGCCGGTGAAGAACTCGCCGACACGGTTGTAGGTGCCGCTAATCTGACGGCACTGGCTGTTGATGTGGACGTCGCCTCCGAAGTCGAGATCGATGCTGAAGAAGTCGAACTGGTTGCCGGTGACGCGACGGGCGCGACCACCGAAGCCGAGGGCGGAAACGGGGAGGCGACCAAGGAACCAGATGGCGACGTCGAGATTGTGGACGTGCTGTTCGACGATGTGGTCGCCGGACATTTCGGTGAAATTGAGCCAGTTGTTCGCCAGGTAGTCGGCGGCTGACTGGCCGTCTTCGCGGTAGCGGACCCACGGCACCTGACCGTTCCACTGAACGATGCCGCCCTTGATCTCTCCGATGGCTCCGGCATCGATGAGGGCCTTGTTTTTCAGATAACCCTGCATGTGGCGGCGCTGGGTGCCGGCAACAACGGCGAGGCCTTTGGCTTTCGCCTTTTCACCGGTGGCGATGACGGCGCGCGCTCCGACAGGATCGACGGCGACGGGCTTTTCGATGAAGCAGTGCTTGCCGGCTTCAATGGCGGCTTCGAAATGCAAGGGGCGGAAACCGGGAGGGGTGGCCATCAGGACAAACTCGCAGTCGCTGGCGAGGGCCTTGTGGTAGGCATCAAAGCCTCCAAAGCACTTGTCTTCCGGCACGCCGAAGTTTTTCCCGGTGGCATCGGCCTTGGATTGGAAGGCATCAGCAGTGGCGACGACCTTTGCCTCCATACCGAGGATTTTGCACGCTTCGGTGAAGTCCTTAAGGGCACCGTTGCCACGTCCGCCGCAACCGATAAGGGCGACTTTGAGGGTGCTGCCCTTGGCGGGAACACTGGCTCCGAAGAGCGGAGCGGCGGCAAGGGCGGCGCCCGCGAGGGCGGTACTTCCAACGAAGGACCGTCTGGTCATTGGGTTTGGTGTCATCTGCCGGAGCTAAACGGATCCAGCGAGGAGTTTCTAGCACCAGGAACGCCATTTTTGTCAGGAAATCCGCGGATTCAGAGAGCAAACGAGACATCACCCGAAAATCAGGCCATCGATGAAAGGCCCCCTCAAAGAGGCCGTATTCAAGAGGCAATGCGAATATTGTATTCAATCCTAGATCTTCACATGGCATGAATTCCCGCTTCCAAAAGACAAGTTTTGCCCGCCTTCCGGGGACGGTTTCCGCAGGCGTGCTCTCTCTTGCCAGCTTGGCCCTGGGGACTGAACCGGGCTACCCATGGGACATTCCGCAAACCAAACCGGACCGTCCCTTGAGCAAGGCGATGGAACGGCTTTACGACCAGTATCTCGCTCCAAGACCGGAGGACAACGAGTTGTTTTCGAGTTTCAAATACACCCCCCTGAAGGGGCTCGACTACAAGGATGGCGACGGAACCATTTCGCGGCGCGACCCTTCAAAGATCATCAAGCGGCATGGGAAGTACTACGTTTGGTATACCAAGCGCGACACACCGGTGCCGCCGCAGGGTGCGGAGAAGTGCTCCGATACGATTCCCTCGACCGACTGGGACCTTTGCGAGATCTGGTATGCGACGAGCAAGGACGGCTTCACCTGGGAAGAGCAGGGCGTGGCGATTCCAAGGCCGCCGAAGCCCGAGGTCGGTTGGCGGTCGGTCTCGACAACCGATATCCTCGAGTGGGAGGGAAAGTACTACCTCTACTATCAGGGATTCATGGAAGCGAGCGGGACGAAAGGCGACCACTGCCCGGTCGCGGCCTCCTATGCCGACTCACCGGATGGCCCATGGACGCCGGCCAACAAGGTGATCATTCCGAATGGTGAGCCTGGAACCTGGGATCAGTATTCGATCCACGATCCCTATCCGCTGGTCTACAGGGGGAAAATCTACATTTATTTCAAAGCGGCCTACGGTGACCGCCCGGATTACCTGGTGGGAAATGGACTGGCCATTGCGGAAAGTCCGCTCGGTCCCTTCCGGAAGCATCCGCTCAACCCGCTGTTCAACTCTGGACATGAGACCAGCCTCTTTCCCTTCAAGGAAGGCATCGGCGCGCTGATCATTTCCAACGGAAACGAGGTGAACACGATCCAGTACGCCCCTGATGGCGTGAACTTCGGAATCGCTTCGGTCTCCGCGCTGCTGCCGATCGCCGCCGGTCCCTACGTCCCGGATGCCTTCAACAGCAATGGCAATGGTCGCGGAATCAGCTGGGGGCTCTCGCACTTCACCACGGCAGGAGGCCCGGGGAAGCAGCACAGCATCCTCGCGCGCTTCGACTGCGACCTCAGCCTCGATGTCGATGATCCGGGTCTCAAGCAAACAAATCTCTTCCTGAAGCCCGATGTCTACTTCCAGCGCTCACTCAGCAAGGCGCAGCGGGAAAGGATCGCGAGGGAAAATCGGGAGTAGGAAAGCAGCCACGCAAGCGCCTTCCACTCACCGCCCAGGGGCATCGCTCGAGGCGAGCTGCACAATTTCCTCGCGGAACCAAAATGCTACTGGCGAATGAGCCAGATGTCCGTGGTGCGACGCGCTACGGAGGCAAGGCAGGAAGTATCCGACGTGGAAGCCATCTGGATCAGGAGGCACCTCGGGCCCGATGCCCAAGTCGGGTCGGAACCGCCCTGTTCCTTGGCGAAGGAGAGAGCCAGGTGCGGGACCGGGGAGTTAACTGCTCCCCCGAGTCCGTTCCTGCCTCTATGGATCTTCGCTTGTGGTGACCGCAACTCCTATGAGGTGCTCACCCAACTGAAAGACCAAGACCTCGCCATCGGGCACGACGCCATGAACGCTGCTCGATAGGCTAATCGGATGATCTTCGGCATCCTCGCTTGGGGGTAGGGTGAACTCACCTCGAATCTCAGTACCTTTGGTGTGTCCGGATGGCGTGAAAGCCACATGAGTCACGGGAGCCTTCGAAACCTTGTAATCAGGTGCAACGGGTTCGGGTGCCGGCGGGCTCTTGACTGCGATCTCAGTTCTCTTTTCGGAGGGGGTGACAACATCCGGGCATCGGAAAAGACGGCTACCAGCGGCTTCCGCAGCTGTCCGAACGATCCTCATCCATTCAGCACGGGTAACCGTGCGGGATCGCCGTGAGACATCAACCGACGGCGGAAGTGTTAGCACCGTTGTAGATACGGAATAGGAGTCTGCTGCCGAGGTTGGAGACTGGAGGCCTGCCAATGCCGCGCAGAATAGAATCGTGGTCTTCATGTCGTGTTTCGGTTTTAGTGGAGCGTCAAAGGACACACGCGTCCGTTCAATGGGCAGGTTGAATGAAATGAAAAGGACTCATGAACGCGGCTTATCCGCTGTCGCCATGTCCGGCTTGTACTGCCTTTTTTTGGTTGTATTGGCAGGTTAGGAACCGCCTTTGAATGCAATCTTTTCAGCAGTGGATTTGGGTTTCTTTATGGTCACCTTGTAAGGTTGCCCGGTTTTGTCGTAAGTTGTCCATTCGCCTACTTGGTGCCCATTTTCGAAGCTGCCAGAACGAGATTTCGTCCCATCTTTGCGGAACCACTCCCAGTAACCTGTGGATGCTCCATCTTGTAGTTGCCCGACCGCCCATACGCTGCCGTCCTTATGGTATTGAGTATGGCTCTGGATTTTCATTGTTCTTCAATTTCCCTGCGGAATGTTGAGCGCATGCACCACTACCAGCGAAAGCGCACGTCGATCACGGAGTTGGGGTTAAAACCATGGGGCATCATCTAATTTCCTGGCAGGACGTCGAGTCCTCCTGCGCCTGACCGGGGGGCGAGGGTGGAACACGTGGTCGAGCTTGTAGCGGTCATAAAGGTCTGAACGAGAGGCGGGTCAGGCAGTGGGAGTGACGTCTTGTTCGCCGTTGGTCATCTTGCATTGGGAGGTGCGCTTGCTCTCAGGGTCGAGTGATGGACAGCCCAATACAAAGCTAATCCCGCAAGTCCGAAAATGAAAACAATCCAGCCCCATAGAAACGGACCAAATAGGAATAGTCCTCCACGACTGGAAAGAAGGCGCTTCGCATCGCCATTTACCGCCAGTGCCATGATGACATGGACGATGAAGACGAATACTCCATAAGCTATCGCAAAGAAGCCAAAGCCGCCCACGGTGATCTCGGGTAGTCCAAATGAGTTCATAGTTAGGTGAGGTAGATCAGTGGGATGGTACTGTGATGCATACGGATTCTTGGCACAACGTTCGAGGAATGGCGCGGCGATGAGAAGCTTCGAATTCAACAAAGCGGCTTATTCGCCGTCGCCATATCCGGTTTTTTGTGCTTTCCATCGTCTCCAGACTGCCTTCGCCTTGTCGCTCTAAGCTTGGTCCGTTATTGCGAAGGACGACTGAAACTGGTGGTCAACCGCGCCAAGAGCAAATGCACTCAGCTCAAATTCTGCGAATTCCTCAGCTACGGCGTGGATCGCAAAGGACGGCTGGTATGGACGCTCAAAGCACTGCACCGCTTCAAGCAGCGAGTGCGGGAAGACAAGCGCAGCGCAGGGTAGACGGCCCGGAGGGCTGCCCCGTAAGGGGTGAGCAAGGCGAATCAATCCACCCGCCGTAACCGGGGTCATCGCGTGCAGGACGTCATTGCCGAACTGCGCTCGTATGTCGTCGGCTGGCTCAACTACTACAAACTCAGTTGCACTTACACAGTCATTGAGGAGTTGGTGAAATGGGTCAGGCGGCGGGTGCGATTGTACTACTGGAAACCCGCGTAAAGGCTTCGCCCACGCGGTTCGATGGAAGCAGCCAGGCACGCGCCGTCGTAATCTCATCGCCTTGGGCATAGCTCCGGGTGAAGTGCACAAAGCGGCGCGGAGCCGCAACGGCTACTGGCGGATGAGCCAGATGTCGCTGGTGCGACACGCATTGAATAACCGTTGGCTTGAGGAACCCGCCGTCGCTGAAGCTATGGCGGCCAGGCAAGGGGTGCCTGACATGGAGGCCGTCTGGATCAAGCTGCACTACGGGCCAGATGCCCGCGTCTGATTGGAACCGCCCTGTACGGAGCCGTACGCAGGGTGGTGTGGGACCGGGGAGTTAACTACTCCCCGGGACCCGATTCTGCATCTGCTTGTCTTTTGGTTGTCCGCATGTTCTCAAACCACGCATTAAGTTCGGGATTGAGTGCGACACTGTCTTTGGGAATGACGTAATCGAGCCACTCGTCGGAATAATGCTGCGGCATCTCGTCATAGATAACCACGAGATATTGGATGGAAGTCTGGCGGTTGTCTGACTTCTTCCCTCGATATTCCTCAATTCGTGGAATGTCGTAGAATCCTTCGAGTAGATTCAAGCCGTCATGGTAAGGGATCTCGGCTCGCGTATGCTCTGGTGAGTCCTGACGCAAGAACGCGCGATCTCCGTTGAGCTCGACACCAATATCGCCATTCCTGTCGTTAAAGCTGATGCTCCGAATCATCGACTTCTTCGATTCTACCCCGTCAGATACGGAGGTCGTTTTGGTCGCTTCCTCCTTCGCCTGTCGTTCGCAACTAAGGAGAGATGTAACGGCAATTACTAGGATTAGAGTAGTGCGCATTTTCTTGCAGAACGTCTGAGGCATGGCGCGACGCCCGAACTGAGGCGGCACTCCGTGCCTGATTGAAAGGATTGAATCATGGTGAGGGAAATTCAACAAGGCCGCTGTTAGGCGTCGCCTTCGCCGCCTTGTTCGCCTTGTTCACTTTTTACTCGGACGGCTCTGGTGTCACTTTCAAATCTCGGTGAGGGCCTTGCTCGGCACCAAAACACTAGAATGACAATCCAATAGACTCCAAAAGAACGAAATGCATTATCCAGAAGAACGCCTCTCATCGAATTGGGATGCCCGAGCGAATCGTATGAGGGCGCACTCACTGCTAGGCCTGGTAGAGGAGAATCACTCGCGAACAGTCCAAATTGCCAAATATCGATGGCGACAAAAAGCACGAAGAGAACTGCGAGAATAACCAAGTGACGGATTTGGAATCGTGGTCGGGTAAAGGAGTGAATTACGGTAGAAGCCCAGCGCCTGATTGAGCAATTCTCAGCGATGTCCTCTGGCTGTCTCATTTTCTGGCGAACGTTTGAGGCATGGCGCGACGCCCGAATCAAGGCGGCGCTCCGTGCCAGATTGAAGGGATTGAAACACTGAAAACGAAATTCAACAAGGCCGCGGTTAGGGGTCGCCATCGCTGGCTTGTTCGCCCAGTTTGTTTTCTTCGAGGAGCGCTCGCGGGACTAGAGCAAGCGAGAATGCTGAAACTAGCGCACCTACCAGCACGCACACTCCGATCTCCGCGGTCAAAGCCATCGGGTTAAGTCGCGTCCCTGCAGCCTTTAGAGTCCATGTGCCGGTCGCATCGTAGTCGTGCTCTTGGTAACGTTCCAGCCATGAGAAGATGCCCTTGGCCTTGGCGTTGTAGCCTGTCGATGCTTCGGAAATATGATCTAGTAAATAGTAGGACGCTCCGAACAGACCCAGCGCTATCACCATCGTGACGAAAAAGAATTGCACCAATGTGGCTCTCCGGCGTTTGGTGATCATTTTTGAGGCGAACGTTCGAGCTGAGGCGATCCCGGTGAGCTCACCGGGAAGGCTGCTGGGATCCAAGCAGCTTTCGAAGCTGGCGGCAAGAACTCAACACAGCCGCTGAAAGGGGTCGGTCAGGCGCGTCTTGTTCGGCTTCTGATTCTTCGAGCGATTCATTGGCGTAGTCGCGCGATCAACGCTTGGATCGAATCATCTCTGGTCTGCACAAAGAGGTAGTAACCGGTGCCGTTCGTCTCGAATTCAGAATCATCCTCATACGCATCCCGCTCGCCACCCCATTCCTTGAGTTGCTCAGCCCAAATACCCGCGGGCGCTTCGCGATCCACCGGGAGACGAACGAATGGCCGTGAATCAAGGAGCAATCTGAGACCTGGGGCATCTGTGGTGAACTCAATCCAGTCCTGACCGTCATCAAGACCGTATGTCACGCTGCCCCATCCAGTGACTGTCTCTACTGCGGATTGTCTCTCGCCAACCAAGGTGCTCCGAACCTCGTCGTAGTTTAGTTGCGTTGGGTGTTGGGCACGATAGCCAATCCAAGCGAAACCAGCGACTGCCGCAACCACGATGAGTAAAACTGCCACTAGCAGAAATGTCCCGAGCGATGGTCGCTTCATATTATCTGCCGAACGTCTGAGAAATGGCGATCCCGACCCTCATGGCGGCGCGCCGATTCTCGTTGCCGGATTGAATCACCAAACCGGAAACGTAACAAGGCCACTGTGAGGGGTCGCCATCTTCGGCTTGTTGTGCTTATTCAGTTTCGTTGGCGGGTTGCGGTGCTAGGTGGCCTTCTACCACGACGAAGATGTAGTCGTCCACGCTGGCCTTGCCACCCTCCCACGAACGACAAACCACCTCTGCATCAGGGTAGCCGCGATCGGCGTAAAATGTCCTGATCCTGTCCCGCGCGATCTCTAGTGACTCAATGGTGATCGATTCGTTCTCGCTCAAGCCGCTAGCCTCGGCCAATCGCTTGTCCCAGAAGGCCGTATTGCCGATGCAAAACGGTGGGCCAAACGGGGGCCTTGGTGTGACAGCGTAGATCAAGCGCAGGGCACCGTCGGCCGGCTCAGCAAGCACCCGCACATCATCCACGAGGCCGCTCTCGTAAAGAGCCCGAATGTCGTCATCAACCGCCTCGGCCGTGTAGGAAGATCCATCAGTCAGCTTTAGGAAGTTGGCCACGTGAACTGGATCAATGTCGGTCGCTCCGTCGAACCGAATCTCGACAACTCCAATTCGGTCACCGTCGCGTGGCGACCAGTTCGCTTCCTGTCGCTCACAGGACGCCAGCACGCTAGAGACGCAGAGTGCCAGCTTGCAGAGGGTCGTCTTCATTCTTTGGCACAACGTTCAAGCTCTGGCGGCGGCGACCCAGAGCGTGGATTTCAATTTGCAGCGTTGTCGCCGTCGCCAGCAGCGGCTTGTTCTGCTTTGGTATTTACGCTCTGACCAGCAACCAGAAGCTCCTCGAATATACTGAACGTTGACCACTCGTCTCCCTTCACCTGATAATCGATTACTTCGATCTTCGCGCCCTTTGTTAACTCTTTGATCCGCTTGCCTGGGATCGAAATCATCACCTGATTCTTATCAAGCTTGACCTTCGCGACCGACCAGTGTGGCCATTTGGAGAGCCCGAACAAAAGGTAACCACTGAGTTGACCACGCTCTTCCTCTGTCCCCGATTCTGTCTCCAAGACAATATAATGAGCTGGCGATTTACTTCCGGAACTCATCAATCCTGCACCATCAGATTCGAAAGCAAAGCCGTCAATCCAGACGACACTCACAACCTCACCTTTTAGAGAGACGACCTTTGATGCAACTGGCCCTGCACCGATACGAGTCGTCAGAAAGAGAAGCGAGAGCAGAAAGAGGAGGTGTTGCGTCTTCATTTCTTGGCAGAACGTTCGAGCTGAGGCGATCCCGGTGAGCTCACCGGGAAGGCTGCGGGCAGCCAAGCAGCTTTCGAAGCTGGCGGCAAGAACTCAACACAACCGCTGAAAGGGGTCGTCCTCGAGCGCCTTGTTCTCGTTGGGCGGTCTTGGGGGCGGGGAGATCTTCGCGGAGGCCGCGGTCCGTCACGGGAAAATACCCGATCGAGCGCCGAGACCATCCCGAGAGACACTCCGAGCGGTGATGATGCGGAGCCCCAGCGAATCAGACAGACAATCTAACAGAGTCTGTCACGTGCCCTGTCCGAACTCTCCTGGCCGCTCCTCTGCTGCCCCCCGCATGATGATCACCCCGGTCAGCAAAGCTCCGGAAGCTGGGAAGCCTCGACAAGCCCGACCTATCTCCGACTCCGTATGCTGCCACACCCTCAAAACCCAGAGGCTCTACATTCCACGAGAACGTTCGAGCTGAGGCGATCCCGGTGAGCTCACCGGGAAGGCTGCGGGGATCCAAGCAGCTTTCGAAGCTGGCGGCAAGCACACAACACAGCCGCTGAAAGGGGTCGTCCTCGAGCGCCTTGTTCTCGTTGGGCGGTCTTGGGGGCGGGGGGATCTTCGCGGAGGCCGCGGTCCGCCACGGGAAAATTCCCGATCGAGCGCCGACTCCATCCCACGAAGCACCCCGAGCGGTGATGATGCGGAGCCCCGGCGAATCAGACAGACAATCTAACAGGGTGGGTCACGTGGCCAGTCCGATCTATCCTGGTCGCTCCTCTGCTGCCCAGCGCATGATGATCACCCCGGTCAGCAAAGCTCCGGAAGCTCGAAAACCTCGATAAGCCCGACCTATCTCCGACTCCGTCTTCTGCCACACCCTCAGAACCCAGACGCTCTACATTCCACGAGAACGTCGAAGTCCACACATCCGCTACCGGGGGCGCGGCTCCGATTCTGGTTGAGGTTTGTCGCCACCCTCCGAATCGGACTCGGAACGGGTAGCGGATTGTGGTGCGACGCCTTGTTCGGCTTTGGATTTTTTGGGCCGAGCTGCTTCCACCGCAATGCAGCAGCGCTTCGGACACCGGATGAAAACCGAGGATCTGTGGATTCCATCGCCATCTGCAATCGCAACATCCCATCGGGTATCGGAGCCGTCTTCAGGCGTGCCGCCAATCGAGGAGATCCAGTCAGGTGTGACGCCGCCATCAATCGCCCAGTAGTATCGCCCATCTGTCTGATCGACGGCCTCGATCTTCCAGTGCTGAGGAAAGTCGTAACCGAGGATTCGGTGAATCACCTCGGGACTGCGGAGGTCAACCTGGGATTCGCCACGCCCGGCTAGCTCCGCAAAGACCAATCCAGCACCAACAAGCAAGCAGCATGAGAGCACTGTCCATGTCCACTTGCCGAGTGTCTTCATTCTTGCCGAGACCCTATGGCTGCCGGTTGGTCCGGACACAGCATTTCAGGCCAAATTGAGGGTTGAGAGAGAGGTGGTGTGTCTGGTTCAACTCGTGGGCTATCGCCACGACACGGGGTCGCGGCGACCTATCCAACATCAAATGCTTAGAACAAATGAAAACGAACTCAGACACACCGCAGAAACTCTACATCGGACTCGACGTCCATAAAGAAGAAACCGTCATCGCCCTGCTCGAGGCCGGTCGGAACGCCGAACCCCGCCAGTACGGCAGCATCACCACCTCCCAACACGCACTGGAGCGGGCGATCCGCCGCATCGCCAAGCAACAGAAGCGCGAGCTCTCGGATCTCGAGGTCTGCTACGAGGCGAGCGGATGCGGATTCTGGATCGCCAGACGCCTCCTCCAGATGGGCGTGAAATGCGAGGTCATCGCCCCTTCGCTGATCCCCACACGCTCCGGAGACCGTGTGAAGACCGATAAGCGCGATGCCGCCAAACTCGCCAGAATGCACCGTTCCAACGACCTAGTCGCTGTCAACATCCCGGACTCCGTGGATGAGGCGATCCGCGACCTCTGCCGTGCCCGCACCGATGCCGTCGACGACCTGCGCCGCGCCAAGTCCCGCCTGCTCGCCTTGCTGCGCCGTCTCGGAT